>DASUTO010000470.1:0-17677 GCA_036374555.1 Chitinophagaceae bacterium | reverse complement strand
CGCACCTGCTTCAGCTTCTTCAATTGTGCTTTCATTAATGCCGGGCATGGTGAGCCTTGATGGTAAACAGCTTCAATCTTACTCCTTAAATATTAAACCAAAATCTTTTCAATTAGGCGGCACCAGTCCGGAAGCAGTTTTCAATGGGGTGCAAACCATTATTCAATTACTCCCATTAAAAAATGGTGCGATCAGGATCCCCTGTGTTGAGATCCAGGATGAACCACGCTTCGCCTATCGTGGACTGCATCTTGATGTTGCCCGCCATTTTATGCCTGTTGATTTCATAAAAAAATATATTGACTATCTCGCTTTGCATAAAATGAACTATTTCCATTGGCATTTAACGGACGACCAGGGATGGCGTATCGAGGTAAAAAAATATCCAAAGCTTACTTCAGTTGGAGGATGGAGAAATGGAACGATCGTCGGTCGATATCCCGGGACCGGAAACGATAATAAAAAACACGATGGCTTTTATACCCAGGAACAAGTAAAAGAGATCGTGAAATATGCAGCAGATCGCTATATCACTGTTGTTCCTGAAATTGAAATGCCCGGGCATGGCAGTGCAGCGATCGCAGCCTATCCTTCACTCAGTTGCTTCCCCGGAGAACCAACAATAAAATATTTTCCAAAGAATTGTAAATGGGGTGGCGATTCAACAGGCAAACAAGTTCAGCAAACATGGGGAGTGTTCAGCGATGTGTTTTGTGCAGGCAAAGATGAAACATTCAAATTCTTACAGGATGTGATCGACGAGATCATTCCTTTGTTTCCTGGAAAATATATTCATGTGGGCGGTGATGAATGTCCAAAAGAAAACTGGAAACGTTGCCCCAGTTGTCAAAAGCGAATGAAAGATAGTAGTCTGAAAGATGAACATGAATTGCAGAGTTATTTCATTCAAAGAATGGAAAAATATATTAATGGTAACGGAAAGACATTGATAGGTTGGGATGAAATTTTAGAAGGTGGCTTGGCGCCAAATGCAATTGTAATGAGCTGGCGTGGTGAAGCCGGAGGGATACAGGCTGCTAAAGAAAATCATGCTGTGATCATGACGCCTGGAAATCCGGTTTATTTTGATCATTCGCAAAGTGAGAATGAGGACAGTGTTACTATCGGTGGTTATAATCCTATCGAGAAAGTTTATGCTTATGAACCGATCCCAGCTGCATTGAATGAACAACAAGGAAAACTTGTTTTGGGTGCACAGGCAAACTTGTGGAGCGAATACATGACCAACACAAGAAAAGTTGAATACCAGCTTTTTCCACGCATGGCTGCATTGAGCGAAGTATTGTGGAGTCCGAAAGAAAAAAAGAACTGGACCGATTTTGAAAAAAGGCTGCAAACTCAATTTAAACGATATGATCTCTGGAAGGTAAACTATAGTAAAGCCTATTTTGATCTGAAAGCAACCGTAATTCCAACAGATAATTTTGATGGTGTATTATGGAAACTCGAAACAAAAGATCCATCAGCAGACATTAAAACCGTTACACATTTTGCCGGCAGACCCTATGAATTAAAATTTAATGAGGGAATAAAATATGTATCTCCCCTTCTTATTAAATCAACACAATTAGTGGCAGCTATTTCTATGATAAATGGAAAAGCAGTTGGCAATCCTGTTTCTGCTACCATTCTGTTCAATAAAGCAACGGGCAAAAAAATAACGATCACAAATGAAGCCTCTGAAAATTATCCTGGTGATGGTGCATTTACGTTAGTGAATGGTATTCAAAACACCATGGGTCGAGCCCGTTCAAAGGAATTTCTTGGTTTCAATGGCGAAGATTGTGAAGCTGTTATTGATCTTGGAAAAGAAGAAAAATTTTCCAATGTGATCGTTCATACGTTTCGCCAGGAAGGAGCCTGGATCTACCAGCCTCTTACGGTTGAAGTCTTTGTATCCGGAGATGGCAAAAATTTTTCAAGCGTCGGTCTCACAGATGACTTTACCGAAACAAAAAATGGCAATGGTATTATGAAAGTTGAGTTTGTAATGGCCGCACCGGCACGTTTTGTAAAAGTTGTAGTGAAGAACTGGGGTGAAATTAAAGCTGGTAATCCCGGAGCAGGTAACAAAGCATGGCTTTTTGTCGATGAAATTGAAATTCAATAACGAAAAGGTTTTAACCCCAGTTTTTGTAAAATAAATTCTCCTGTTCTCCTGCCCTGCTCCCCGCCATTTTCAATAGCATCCCGGAAATGAATACCGCCGTATAGGCGACTGATACGGGCCTCGGCTGCTGCATTACGGAAAGAAGTAAAATCTCTCGCCGGTAACCCGATATAGGTTTCAGTGGTATCTGTAAAAGAAAAATTATCGCCCAGGAAAAAAGTCAGCACTTCAGCAGCAGCGGTGGAAATAACACTGTGCCCGCTGCTATATTCAGGGAAAGGCGGTGTTTGCAAAAGCGGTTTCCATTTTTCATCTATATACCTGTTGATTGCTGTCTCAGGACGTATGCGGTTGCTCCGGTATTTTTCATCCCAACAACTGATAAAAGCATCATGCAGGGTTAATGCCACTACTGTGTGGATCATCACTGTATTTGTAAAATCAAGTTTTGCCTTTTGAGAGGCAATGCCTGCAATACTCATCCAATGGCCTCCTGGTGAAATTTTTTTCAACCCGATGCTCATGTGACCCTGGAATTGAACGGCAAACGGGTTACAATCCCAATAATTGGCAATTAGTTTTTGTTCATCAGTAAGTTGATTAGTTGCGTCATATACTTCTTTCACAAGTTTATAAAACCCTGAAGCTTTATCCTTGTTGAATTCAATAGCCGAAATAGGTTTAAAGGCAGCGGCTGAATCAAGAAAAAAACAACGGATTGTTCTCCAATAAGGTTCTACTGCAGCCATATATTCTGGAGGTGTTGGCTTCCAGGCACTTTCATTGTCAATTGGCTTATAGCGTTTTTTTATGCTTAGTTGGAAATAGCCGTCAGTACGTGAGTATTGAACAATGGATTTTGAAACCAGTTTCGCAAATGCAACAGAAGAATCCACAAAACTTTTTGCATCGGGCATGCTGGTATAAAAAGTCAAGAGGGCTTTCTGCTTTTCCTCCAGTAAATAACCCGAGGGGATAATATTTTTTCCTGTTTCTAGAATTCCATATAGCACTGTTAACTCTGTATTTAGATTAGCTGGTCTTTCAATTTTATCTGTAGGATATTGTTTTAATAAATGCTGAAGTGACGGTGTTCCCGGATTCAATCTTGATAAGATCTCATATCCGGTGAGCAATGCATAAGAATAAAATCGGGCAGCCGCAGGCGGATTCACTACATCGTGATACATGACTTCCGTAAGATTCCACACCTGTTGCTGAACCGAAGGTTTGTTCAGTTTTACTTTACTCATTTGTGCCTGTAGAAAAACCGGCACCATGAAAACTAATATGAAAAATGTTTTCATCGGTTCAGCTTATAGGTTAAAAGAGTTGAATTATTTACACCAGCCAGCAGGTAACGTAAGCCATTTACTGTCATTACTAATGCATCTTTGGTATCACCCGGGATCAACAGGCCGGTTTCCCCGTTTGGAACATAATTAAAATTTCCTTTGCCGTCATTCAGCAACACAGTTCCGAAGTTAGCATCCATCTTTCCCATCTTCAGCCGGCAATACTCATTATTACCTAAAAGTAGAAGATCGTTATAACCATCCTTATTAAAATCTTCCACCACTATTTTGTACACCGGTGAAAACTGTACCTGTAGAGGAATTGGACGCTGATAAAATTTTCCATCCCTGTTTTCAAACAAAGTCGTTTCAAGATGAGTAGCCGCAAGATGCTTTGCTTCTTTTATTTCTTCCGGTGAAAAAATATCTTTCATCTCCGCATCGGAAAAACTTTTATAGCTGGTAAATTTCCGGCGCATGGGATACATCTGCTCAAGCAATTCATCACGGGATATATATGGGTATGATCTGCCCTGGATATAAAAACAGAGAAATGGGTCCACGGATCCATTGTTATCAAAATCTTTATATATCATTTCCACAGGCTCTTTCTCATTAGCCCGGATTTGTGAGTTCAATCCCCAGTTCCCGGCAATGAGATCAAGGTCGCCGTCTTTATCAAAGTCAGTCACTTCAATTGTATTCCACCATCCACGATAGTTTTTAAGTTCAGGGTTTGCAACTACAAGCTCACGACCGGTGTTTATATAAACAACAGGGCTCATCCACTCCCCCACAACTACCAGGTCTGGTTTGCCATCGTTATTTATATCAGCCCAACCAGCATCTGTTACCATCCCAACCTCTGATAATTCTTTTGACCAAAGCTGCGTGACATCAGAAAAATTTCCTTTCCCATCATTCAGCAGCAAATAGCTTCGCGGTGTTTCAGGATATTTTCCTGGTGTCAATCTTCCTCCTACAAATAGATCCAGGTCGCCATCAGCATCTATATCAGCTGCTGTGACACAGGATTTGCTTTGCAACATAGGTGGAAGTGCAGTTGTCACTTTATTAAAAATTCCATTGCCATCATTTATAAAAATTCTATCCTGCAGGCGTTGATCATTTTCCTCAAAGTCATGATAGCCGCCGCTGGCGCAATAAATATCCTGGTCTCTATCATTATCCATGTCAAAAAATAAAACGTCTGCAGTGGCAGATATACTGTCTGCAATAAGATCTTCACTTGGGTGTAAACTAAAAGTTCCATTGCCCTGCTGTATGTATAATTCACTGCTTTGCCCTTGTGATGAGCCAAAGAACAGGTCTTCTCTTCCATCGCCATTTACATCAGCTTTTGAAAACCGGGGCCCGCATGGTGAAAACATAACAGGCATCAGCGGTTGCCGCTTGAAATCATTGTACTCAAGTTGCAGATGAGAAAAATCAACGGGTGATTTTTGATAAGCAAATAATTTTGTTGGCGGTTTCTCAGGGGCCCGTATCTTCTTTACTGCATTCACCTGTTTGAGCGTTATTGTCTGATCCGGTTTCAATTTATAGAGAATCTCAGTGCTACCGCCTGGCCAGGTAATTTTCAAAGAGTCAACCTCAGCATAATTTCCAAGACCAAAATGCAGGATCTCACTTACAGAAGATTGGTAGCCTCTTGTCGGCATTTGTTCAAGAAACTGAACCACTTTCCCTGTATAACAAAATATTTTGGTATTAAGACCGAATCTATTTTTATCATTCCCTTCGAGTTTGATCTTTAAATAATGATTCGCTTTTGAATTATTTAATTCATTCCTGTAAACGGATGCCTGCAGGTTAATATTATTTACGACTATATCAAGATCGCCATCATTATCAAGATCGGCATAAGCAGCTCCATTTGACAAAGCCGCTTGCTTAAGCCCCCATTGCTCAGAAACGTTTTCGAAGCCGAGATTACCATTATTTCTGAACGCATAATTTGTGAGCAATGTGACCGGCATCATCTTTATTATCTCAGTATAATCTATTTTTTCCCTGTTCACTACCTGTTTCACCAGGTAATCGCCCCAGAATTTTAGAAAATCTTTATTCGTGTAATCCCGCATATAACCATTAGTAACATAGATGTCTTTGTGCCCGTCATTATCAAAATCCGCCAGCAATGGAGCCCAGCTCCAATCAGTGTTCGAAACTCCTGCCAGCTGGCCAATTTCACTGAAGGTACCGTTGCCGTTATTCATCTGAAGCATGTTTCGCATAAACTGGTAATGAAAACCATTTGTTGCCATTTCCTGGTACAGCTCATAATTTTCCTGCGCCTGTAAGAGTTTTTGACGCCGGTTATCCTCGGGAAGCATATCAAGTGTGAAAATATCCACGAGTCCATCGTTATTGATATCTGCTATATCACTACCCATTGAAAACTCGGAAAGATGACTGAACATATATAATTCACGTTGCGAAAATGTTCCGTTCGTATTATTGATAAAACAATAATCCTGCTCAGTATAATCGTTGCTTACATAAATATCCGGCCAGCCGTCATTATTTATATCTGATACAGCAACGCCCAACCCAAAACTGATAGGGTTGCCGCTGATACCGGCACTTTTACTTACATCGATAAATTTTCCGTTGTCATTCCTGTAAAGTTTATCCGCAGCAAGAGAATCATAATCATTTTTTAAATAATGTAATTCTACATTTTTAAAAGCCTTAATGTTGTGGTTAAGTACATAACAGTCGAGGTCACCATCCAGGTCATAATCAAAAAAAACTGCTTGTGTAGAACAGCCTTCATCAGCCAATCCAAACTCTTTTGCTTTTTCTGAAAAACTCAGGTCATGGTTGTTTATATATAATTCGTTTTTGCGGGACGCTCCATCACCTTTGCCGGAATAACATACATATATATCCAGCCAGCCATCTCCATTTACATCTGCCATTGTTACACCAGTGGTCCAACTTTTTTTACCGACTACCTTTGCAGAACGGGAAATATCTTTAAAATGAAAATTTCCTTCATTAAGAAAAAGTTTGTGGGGCTCCAGGTTGGCTGTAAAAAAAATATCCGGCAACCCATCGTTGTTTATATCGCCAATGGCTACACCACCACCGTTATAAAAATATTCATACGCTAATACATTGGTGGCGCTATCTTCATTGATCCCGTTTATAAAATTGATCCCCGTTTCTTTCGAAGGTAACAGGCTAAACAATGTCTTCCCGTTTGTTTGTGCAACAATGTTTGACGATACAAGAAGCAAGCAAAAAAATGAAAAAAGAAACCCTTTCATACCAGTTGTTATAATACTTTCAAGTTATTTTATTTACACGATATAAAAGTAAAGGCTGTCCTTAAAAAAAGACAGCCTTCATTTCTGCTTATGTAATTCTACCTGGAAAGAACTTATGGTTTATCCCACCATACTCTCGAAGTCATTTTATCACCTCCGCTAATACGTCCAATAGCATCCGTATAATTTACTCCGTTGGTGGAAGCTTCTGACTGCGGGTAAATTAATCTGCGTGGAATGGTACCGCCAGTAACATTACCCGGATAATTAACAGGAGTCAATACCGGGAAACCGCTTCTGCGCCAATTAGCAAATGTTTCATAATCGTTGAAAATTGTAGCAACCCAGTATTGAGTGTTTATCATTTGCAGTCCAGTTGCTGAAACATAAGGATGAGCTATCAAATAAGCATCCGCGGCTGCATCGCTTACTACTGCACCTGCATCCCACTGCACAAGCGATTTCATTGCTGCCTTCACACCATTATTATAATGGCCTGCTGCGGTGCCGGAAACATTCCACCCTCTTTCTTTTGCTTCTGCAAGCATTAATTCTACTTCGGCATAGGTCATTAACATGGTGATACCGTCCATTTTTGCATACCACCTGTTGATAGGTCTCGAATATTTATAATAGGAGCCGGGATAGCCAGGCGCAGTACTAATATCGGTTGCGCCACCCTGCAAGTCATATCCGTTTGGCATTCCTAATTGATTGGCGGGAGTCTGATCACCTGCAGCTCCTAGTGTATTTTCATTGGGTGGAGGTGGTGGTATTTCTGCCAATACTCCAAGGCGAGGATCATTATTGTTCTTCAAAAAGTCAATAAAGGTTTTGCTCCACCGGATATAAGGGATTTCATAAGGGAGATTTAATACCTGGCTGATCCGGTTTACAGTCGGGCGACCGCCAGCTTCATCGTGTTTTATTTTTGCGTTATCATCAATGCTGGTCATGGGTCCGCCTGCTGCTGCTTTTTCTACCCATGTTTTTGCATTAGCGGCATCTATTTTTGTCAGGCGCATACCCAAACGCATCATTAATGAATAGCCAAAACGTTTCCATTTTGTGATGTCACCGTTATATATCATATCACCAATCGGTTTATCCTTGGCTGCATCCAGTTTTGCGCATGCATCATCCAGCTCTGCAAGCATGTTCATATATATATCCTGTTGCTTATCGTATTTAGGAGTAAAGATTCTTTCATAATAACCAAGACCAGCTTCAGAATAAGGAACATCGCCATAAATATCTGTAATGCGATGGAATATCAGCGCTTTCATGATCCTGGAGATCTGGTAAAGATTAGCATAAGCGGCGTTTTCCTTTGTCAATTGCACAAGGTCCACTACATGTTTCACCTGCTCATCGTAAGCCCTTTGGAAATAAGCGGCATTATAATCATTGTTTTGCGTGTATTTATCACCTGCCCAATAACCAGCCAGGTGAGAGAAGTGCTGCATCATAGTACTGAAATGGATGAGCTGTGCTCTCCAGGTTTCATAACTGAAGTCAGCGCTTCCTGTATACCGCAATTGTGATGTGGTCAGCAAATAGTTTGGATTAAAATTATCCGGTCCCGCAGCGGTCGGGTCAGTATTGATCTCCTCAAACTGCTTGGTACAACTGCTGGTAGCTGCCGTGATCAGGACAACTAAGATTATATATTTTATAAATGGTTTCATATTAATTTTTTTTGGGGTGATCAGAATTTAATATTCAGGTTTACGCCGTAAGAACGGAATGGCGGTACACCGGCCAGTTCAAGACCCTGTGCAATACCATTACTGTAATTTGACTCGGGATCAATATTAGGTGTATCCTTTTTCAGGACTGCAAGGTTTCTGCCCACCAATGATATATTCATTCCCTGGATCGGGAATTTTCCAAATACAGAACCAGGAATATTGTAACCAATCACTACCTGCCGAAGCTTAATGAAATCTGCTTTATAAACAAAAGCTGAAGATACATTGTTAGCTAGTGCTCCATAATAATCCCAGGCTTTTGCATTCACTGTGTTTTTCGCTCCCGTTGGATCTACGCCATCTCCAACAATACCTGTCTCTCTTCCAACAAGCGTCATTTTATGCAGGCCAGCGGCTGTGGCATAATAATCTGTTGCTGAATATATTTTGCCCCCCGATTTGAAATCGATCAGGAAGCCAAAACTGAAATTTTTATAAGTAAAATCATTATTCCATCCGCCGAAGAAATCATGATATCCTGATCCCATTGGCTCCAGCGTTCCCTGCTGTGGACGTCCGTTGGCATCAAAAATTATACTGCCAGATGCGTCCCTCTTATAATCAAACGCCATTATCTGCGATGCAGGTTTCCCGACCACATGTTGTACAAATGCAACCCGGGTCCTTGATTCGCCAAGTGCAAGATTGTTCTGCCCTTCCGCCAGCTTCAATACTTTATTGTTCAGCTTTGTCAGGTTCAATGAACTATTCCAGGTAAAAGCGGCTTTCTTTAACACTGCAACACTGATGAGAAATTCCACTCCCTGGTTTTCCATCTCCCCAATATTTATGGTAGCTCCGCTATAACCAGAAGTAATGGATGCCGGGATCGAAACTATTTCTTCAATTGTTTTGCGTTTGAACCAGGCCAGGTCAACGGATAACCTGTTTTTCAGCAAACGTGCCTCGAGTCCAACTTCAAATTCGTTTAACCTGTAAGGCTGCAAATTTCCATTGGGAACATTAACGTTATTGATGACACCGATGGGAAAGCCATTGTTATTGCCAGATATGCTGTAATACAATTGTGTTTGATAAGGATCTGTATCACCACTTGTGTTAGCCCAGGCCATTCTTAATTTACCATAATTCAACCAGTTTGTTTTAAGCAATTCTGTAAAAATAAAACTGCCGCTTACGGATGGATAGAATAAATGATTATTCTCTGTTGGTAAAGTAGAGAACCAATCTTCCCTGCCTGTTGTATTCAGGAACAACATGTTTTTGTAAGAAAGCTCAGCTGTATAATATAAAGACTGGACTTCCTTTCTGAATAAACCATAACCTGTATTCTTGTTCTTTGTATTGTTCAGCACATAGAGGAATGGAATAACGAACTGATCGCCGCTTGACCACACATTTTCAAAGCTTCTTTTCATCAGGTTTCCACCGGCGCTGACACTGATATCAAAATCTTTACCGAGTTTTTTATTTACACCTACAAGAAAATCTGCATTCAACTCACTCAGGTTGTTAGATGCTTCATTCATGTTACCAGCAGGATAATAGGCAGTTCCTGATGGCGTGACCGAAGTATTTCTATCGGTGTAATAATCACGGCCAATTCTTCCTTGTGCGAAGAGCCAATCAGTAAAATTGTAACGTAAGGCACCAGAAGCGATCAACCTGTTTCTTGAAAGATCGTTAACAAATTTATTAGCAGCAAACCATGGATTTGTGGTGTACACATTCGGACTAAAATTTATTTCAGATCCATCTGGATGATCACCAGGCTTCAGCACTTCCTGGTCGAGTGTGGTTGGAAGGAATGTGATGCCAAAGTTGGAATTACCAGGTGAATCGCTGAGGTTAGCCCTGTTATTTGATTTTTCAATGAGGTAATTAATCACCATTTGCAGGACCAGTTTTTTAGTGATCTTACCATTTATATTCAGGTTGATCGTATTCCTTTTTATTCCTGAATTAGGAACTACAGACTGATTCATGAGGTTAGAAACGGATAGACGGAAATTGCCATTATCATTGCCTCCACTGAATGCAATTGTATTAGTAAAAGTTGATCCTGTACGGTAAAAGTTTTTAATGTTACCTGGTTGCGCTGAGTATGGTCTTGAAACTCCGTCAAACTGCGGAGTGCTGGATCCATCGATCTTTGCTCCCCAACTGCTTGCACCTGATTGGTAAGCTGCAGCCTGTGTTGTTGGTTTTACACCCAGCAATCCCTGTCCATATTCATATTGAAAATCGGTATGATCGATGATCTGGTCCATCACATAATTGGAATTTAATTCAACTCCAATGCCTTTTTTCCCTGCACCGCTTTTTGTTGTGATCAGAATTACCCCGTTAGAAGCTCTCGAGCCATATAATGCTGAAGCAGTGGAACCCTTCAAAACAGAAATTTCTTCAATGTCATCAGGATTGATATTCCCAATACCATCACCAAGATCGGCCCCTCCCCACATACCAGCGCTACCACGGGTGCTGTTATCCATGGGCACACCATTTATAACATACAATGGCTGACCACCACTAAAACTGTTGACACCACGGATCACAATATTGCTTGAGGCACCAGGACCTCCGTTCACACCACTTACATTCACACCAGCCACCCTTCCTGCAAGACCATTTGCCACATTCACTTCCCTTGCTTGTGTCAGCACATCTCCATTTACCTTGGTCAATGAATATCCCAATCTTTTTGATTCCTTCCGGATACCAAGCGCAGTTACTACTACTTCACCAATTGCCTGCGATCCACCGGTGAGAGTTATATTAAGACGGGTATCATCACCAATAGTCACTTCCTGTTCTGTAAATCCTATATAAGAAAAAACCAGAACATTTCCTTTGTTGGCATCTATCGAAAACTCACCACTTGAATTGGTTGTAGTGCCCTTGTTTGTACCCTTCACCTGTACACTCACTCCAACTAATGCTGCTCCATCAGCATCAGTAACACGTCCTGTTATAGTTGCAAATTTTTTTGTATTGATATTTTCCAGTGCAGTATACTTGTCGTTTGCATCTATTGTCCGGATCTCAGCTTTGCTGGGAGATTTTGCTTTCTCGGAAAGTATGACAAATGTTTTTTCATTGATCTTTTTATACCTGATGCCAGTGCCTTTCAGCCATTGATCAAGTATATCTTCTGTTTCTCCCCTGGTATCCTTCAATGGTTCCATAGAAGTATTTGCCAAAGAGGGATCTGAAAACAGAAAATAAATTCCTTTTTTCAGGTTCAGTTCTTTTAGACCGTCAAACAGGGTTTGCCTGTTTTCCTGGGCGGTCATATAGGTACCAGCATTATTTTTTGATCCGGCATAAGTCACAAAGTTTTGTGCATAGCCCGATCCGAAAACAAGTAGACCGATTACAAGCAGGCAGTATTGCAATCGTTTAGCAGTAGGTTTCATAAACATGTTTCGGTTTTTAATTTAGATATATTAATTACTCTTTAATACAATTTTTTCACCAACCTTTTCAGCTTTACATTCCAGCGTAGCTTCAATTGCTGCTAACAAAACTTCCAGGTCATCATTGGGCATCATACCTGTCAGCACCTTTGATCTTATTGTTTCATCCCCGGCGATCAATTCAATGCCATAAATATCAGTTATCATTCGTGCAGCTTCCGGCACGGGTGTATTCTCAAAATTTAGTTTTCGTTCCTTCCAACTGGCCACATTTGCTGCAGGCAGTTCTTTCTTATTGAATTGCTCAGCTTTAAATTCTACAAACTCACCCGGCTTCATTGTTATCTCTCCTCCATCTTTTGTCTTAAGAATTACACTTCCTTCCTGTAGCATAATATTAACCCGGCCCGGCCGGTCTACAATGTTGAATTGTGTACCTGTAACGATCACATCAAACTGGGAAGCATGAACAATAAATTTTTGTTTATTCGCTGTTTTTGCGACATTAAAAAAAGCCTCGCCTTTGATCCAGACTTCACGGGGTTTATCATTATCCCAGTCTTCACCCAGGCTCAGGGAGCTGTTTGCATTCAAAAAGACTTTGGTACCATCCGGAAGTTTTTGCTCCACGATCTGACCAAATTCAGTTGTATGCGTTGTCCGGGTAACACTTGTAAAACTTTTCCAGGCAGCAATACTTCCAAGCGCAAGGATAATAATTGAAGCAGCGGCAAGCCACCAGCGTTTGCGTTTTACATGCATACTAATTACAGGCGACTTTTTTCCCTGTTCATTTTCGCTGATTTTTTCTTTCAGTTTTCTAAAAGCCTCTCCGATTTCACTATCTGAAACCCCTCTTTCTTCAAAGTGTAATTGCTTCATAATAATTTTAGCTTCATTATTTAAGGATAGTAAATGTGGATCAGCTTCCAGCATTGTTTGCCAGCTATTACTTACATTTTCAGATCCTGAAAAATACCAGGCCAGGAATCTTTCATCCGTCAATATATCCTCTACTTTTTCGTGAGTTTTGTTCATGTGGTGAGTTATTAACTACTACAAGTGTCTCATCTTCAGGTTTTGTAACTATTTTTTTGAAAGTTTTTTACCTGATAGCCGGGGAAAGTTTATTTTGCACTCTGAAAGGCCCAGAGTAGCCCTCTACTATCGTTATTACTACTGCTTGCTTGGAAAGAAGACATACTGATATTGAACTATGGAACGCTTTTAAAGCGGGAGATGATGCTGCCTTTGAAGATTTGTTTAATAAATTTTACGGGCTGCTTTACCAATATGGCTCTAAGTTTTGTTCAGATAAGGAAGTTCTCGAGGATTGCATTCAGAATCTCTTCCTTGAATTATGGCAAAGTAAATCCCAGGCCCCGGTTAATTCAGTAAAAGTCTATTTTCTTAAGGCTATAAAATATAAAATTTACAGGGCTATCAACAATAATAAGAATGGCAATAAAGATCTCCCGCTCCCTGATGATCTTGCATTTGAGTTCAGTCATGAAAGTTTTATTGTTGCCAGGGAAGAAAACAAAGAACATCTTGACAGGCTGGTAACATGTTTGCAGCAGCTTCCCAATCGCCAGAGAGAAATTATTTACCTTAAGATCTATAAGGATCTTGGGTATGAGGAAGTGGCTGAACTTATGCAGATCAATTACCAGGCTGCCCGTAACCTGCTTTACCAGGCCATCAAAAATCTAAAAGAACATTTTAATTCCCTGCCGGTACATTAGCAATCGTTTGCTTACTCGCATTTTGCATTACAAAGACGGTTTATTTGACACTTATTAATAAAGGAGAGCTGGTTGCTTTATCTTTACAACTCCCTTTTGTTTATTTATTGAAAAAATTTCCCCCATGACAATGGTTGATTCATTTGAAAAGATCCCCGTAAAAATTTATCCTGATCTAAAGGCTGGTTCTAAAGCTGTAGCAAAACAAGTGGCCGATTTCATCCGCGAAAAACAAAAGAAAAAAGAAAAAGCTGTTCTTGGTCTTGCTACAGGGTCAACGCCCAAAACATTTTATGCAGAGCTGGTAAGAATGCACAAAGAAGAAAACCTGAGTTTTAAAAATGTCATCACTTTCAATCTTGACCAGTACTACCCTATAAGTAACGATGCCTTGCAAAGCTACCAGCGTTTTATGAAGGTGAACTTGTTCAACCATATTGATATAGATCTTAAAAATACCCATATACCCAATGGAGAAATAAAAAAAGAAGACATCAAGGAACATTGCCGCCATTACGAAAAGATGATCGAAGATGCAGGAGGTATCGACCTGCAGATATTAGGTATCGGTAACAATGGGCATATTGGTTTTAATGAACCCGGTTCCAGCATTCATTCTAAAACAAGATTGATCAGTCTTGATAATTCGACACGGATTGCAAATGCATATGAATTTGCCAATATCTCCGAAGTGCCCCGACTCGCTATCACCATGGGCATTGGCGAAATACTAAAAGCAAAAAAGATCATCCTGATGGCATGGGGTCCATCAAAAGCTCCTGTAATAAAAAAATCAGTTGAAGAAGACCATACCGATCATGTTCCTGCTTCTTTATTACAAACTCATGATGATGTAACATTTGTTGTTGATGAAGCTGCTGCATCTGAGTTGACAAGATTTAAATCACCATGGCTTACCGGCGATTGCGATTGGACACCAAAGATGATCAAGAAAGCAGTGGTGAACATGGCGCTGAAATTGAAGAAACCAATTTTAAGTTTAACCAATAGTGATTACAACGAATATGGTCTGAGTGATCTGCTTGTTGAAGAAGGTGATGCCTATGAAATAAATCTGAAAGTTTATTACATGATGCGTGATTCGATCACAGGCTGGCCCGGTGGTAAGCCAAATGTGAACCTGCCCACACATCCTGAACGCAGTGAACCTTATCCAAAACGCATTGTCATCTTCTCTCCTCATCCTGATGATGATATCATCAGCATGGGTGGCACGTTTCAGCGATTACATGACCAGGGACATGACGTGCATGTAGCGTATCAAACCTCCGGCAATATTGCTGTGACTGATGAATTCGTTACAAGGTTCCTTGATTTCGCGGTTGGTTTTGAGGAGATCGCTGGTATTGATACAAAGAAATCAGGTAAGATATTAGAAGATGCGAGAAGGTTTATTGCCCGTAAAAAAGCAAACCAAACAGATACGCCCGCTATTCGCGCCATCAAAGGTTTAATAAGAAGATGTGAAGCAAAAGCAACCTGTCGTTATGTTGGCATCAAAGACGAGAACATACATTTTCAAAATCTTCCTTTTTATGAGACAGGTTCCATTGAAAAAAAGCCGATGAGTGAGAAAGATGTCAGGATCACTATTGAACTTCTTCGTGAAATAAAACCACAACAGATCTATTGTGCCGGTGATTTTGCCGATCCGCATGGCACCCATATCGTTTGTTTCAATGTGGTATTGGAGGCACTTAAACGTATCAAGGCAGCAGGTGATCCATGGATCAATGATTGCTGGCTTTGGTTATACAAAGGTGCATGGCAGGAATGGAACATTGAAGAAATTGAAATGGCAATCCCAATGAGTCCCGACCAGGTAATGAAAAAACGTTTTGGCATTTTTATACATCAATCGCAAAAAGACATGGTGCCCTTCCAGGGAAGTGATTCAAGAGAATTCTGGCAACGTGCCGAAGCAAGAAACGAAGCCACTGCAAATCTGTATGCTGATCTTGGACTTACTCATTATGCCGCGATGGAAGCATTTGTGAGATGGCATTATTGAGGAAAGCTGCGACCTTTTCGCTACGAGCCTTGTTTACGCCGCTTTTGGTGACCAGAATTACAAAAAGATATTTCATGAATTTTCGAAAGCCAACCTTTTGGCTTGCATTCATCATTTTGATTCAACATTTAGAATAAGTTTTGTGATTCTTGCTTAAATATTACTATTAAGCAGTTGCCATTTTATTTTTGTCAAATTTGAACCTTTAATGCGCAGATCTGTTATTATCACTCATACTTTAACCTATGCCCTTGAATTTTTGTAAACACTTGTTACTGGTATTGGCGGGAAATATTGTAAGCTTTATGTTGATGGCACAGAACAACGCCAGTATTTCGGGAATTATTATAGACAAAAATGATCAGAAACCGATAACCGGAGCAACTGTTGTGTTGAACCCTGGCAATAAAGGAGAAATAAGCTCTGAAACCGGCGCATTTCGTTTTTCAGGTATAGAAGCCGGAAGCTATTCAATTATTATCACAAATGTTGGATACAAAACCTTAACAATTACGAACCTGGTAATAACTACTGGAAACGAAAATATTCTCACCATAGAATTAGAACCCGAACCCAAAGACCTCACCGCTGTAACTGTAACCGGAAGACGCAACACCGCTCGGGCAGCAAGCCTGGAAAATCCACTAAGTGTGCAGAGACTAACAACGGAAGAAATAAAAGCAAATCCCGGAGGAAATTTTGATATCAGTAAGGTGATACAATCATTGCCAGGTGTAGGTGGTGGAGCTGGCGGTGGAGGTTTTCGTAACGACATTATAATACGTGGTGGCGCTCCCAGCGAAAACGTTTTTTATCTTGATGGTATTGAGATACCCATCATAAACCATTTCAGTACACAAGGCTCAGGCGGTGGCCCCCAGGGTATTCTTAATGTAAGTTTTATTGAAGATGTAAAACTCAGCACCTCTGCTTTCGATGCACGATATGATAATACTTTAAGCAGTGTATTTCAATTCAAACAAAAAAGCGGAAACACCAACCGCTTACAGGGAAATGCCAGATTAAGCGCTACAGAATTGGCTGCTACATTTGACGGGCCTTTATCAAAAAATACCACTTTTCTTGCATCAGCACGGCGCAGTTATTTACAGTTATTGTTTCAATTAATCGATCTTCCCATCAGACCTAACTACTGGGATTTCCAACTAAAGACTACCACCAGGATCAATAAAAAAACAACGCTCAATTTTATTGGAATAGGCGCTATTGACGAATTCAGGTTTGCAGCGCCTCTTGAATCCACACCAGAAAAATTATATGTAATCAACAGCAACCCTATCATCAACCAATGGAGTTACACAGTAGGCGTTTCTCTGAAAAAGCTTACCAACAACGGTTACTGGAATCTTGCCCTCAGTCGAAATACTTTGAACAATAGCGCCGATAAATATGAAGACAATCAAAACCCAAAAGAAAATGAACTAACCCTTCGCATCAACAGCAATGAAACCGAAAACAAACTCAGGTTCGATGTAACCAATAATATCAATAGCTGGAAAATAAGCTATGGTGCCGTGTTGCAATACATCGAGTTTGATAATCGTTTTTTCCAACGCTTCAGACCTGAGCTTAAAGACAGCCTTGGTAATGTAATTCAGGAAAGAATAACTCTGGCGAGTAACAATGATGTTGATTTTATTCGCTATGGAGGATTTATCCAAGCCGGCAAACGATTTTTAAACAACAGGCTTTCTTTAAATGCAGGCATCAGGATAGATGCCAATTCTTTGGAAAACAGCGAAGCGAATCCCTTCAAACAATTCAGTCCTCGCATAGGTGCCTCCTATGCATTGGCTGATAAATGGAATGTTAGCGCAAGCTATGGTATCTACTACCGCCTGCCATCTTATACACAGCTTGCTTATATGCAGCCTCCTACTGCCACTTCCGAAGCATACTTGAACCCCGGGGAATTTATTAAAAGCACCCATCTTGTTTCAGGCTTTGAATTTCTTCCAACCAGTATGCTGCGTTTTACCCTGGAAGGTTTTTATAAACGATACAGTCACTATCCTATAAGTGTATT
>DASUTO010000469.1:0-5886 GCA_036374555.1 Chitinophagaceae bacterium | reverse complement strand
AATATTATCGGTGGTGATGAAAGAGGACTGATCTATGGTTGTCTTTCACTTGCAGAAGATATAGATAACGGTATTTCTTTGAATAACTGCGAAACAAAAAATGAAAAGCCTTTCCTGCCTTTCCGGGCTATTAAGTACGATCTGCCATGGGATACTTATCGTCATAGCTATGCACTGGAATTACATGATCAAACCTGTCGTGACACCAGTTATTGGAAAGCTTTTCTTGACATGATGGTGACTAATCGTTTCAATACTCTTACACTCTGGAATCTTCATCCTTATCCTTTTTTAATTAAATCAAAGAGTTTTCCTGAAGCAAGTCCATGGACTGATACAGAGATGAAAGAATGGCAACGACTTTTTCATTCCATAATTAATATGGCCACTGAAAGAACAATTGAAACCTATATCATTCCTTTCAACATTTTCGTTACGCCGGAATTTGCCAAAGCTCACAATGTAGCGATGGATAATTTAACGCATGAATATTTTGTAAATGGTGACACATCAGAGATTATAAAAAGATATACCCGTGAATGTGTGACACAAATGCTGGATGAATATCCTGGTCTTACCGGTATGGGACTTACATTGGGAGAAGGAATGGGAGGTATGACACCGCAGCAGCGTGAAAACTGGATGAGGGAAACGATCATTGAAGGAATGCGGTTGGCAAAACGAAAATCAAAACTCATTCATCGGATTCCTTTTTCCAGCACTACCGGATCACTAGGCATTACGAGTATTGAAACGGAACAACTCACCCGAAAAGGAATTGAGAAAGAAGCGGAGCTTGGTTTTACAGAAGGACCGATATGGGCGGATCTCAAATTCAACTGGTCGCATGCACATTCAACGACAAGACTTATGAAAGTTCATGGCGGGAAATTATATGACACTTATTTCAAACCGGAACCTACGACATATAAAATTGTTTGGACTGCCCGCAATGAGGATTTTTTTTGTTTGCGTTGGGGAGTTTCATCTTTTGTGCGCAGGCATATCTTAGATAATCGCAGTTCTTATTCCGGGGGCTATATTATAGGTTCCGAAACTTATATTCCCGCTAAGGACTATTTTACAAAGGAAAGTGTTGATCTCCCGTGGCGATATGCATTTGAAAGACAATGGTTGTTCTATAAATTATGGGGAAGATTAATGTATGATCCAGGCATTCCTGACGATACATTTAAAAAGGAATTTATACGCCGGTATGGAAATGCAGCAGATCAATTATTCATTGCTTCATCACTGGCTGGTCATACGCCATTACGACTTGCTTCTTATTTCGATTGTGGTTGGGATTTTACTTTATACAGTGAAGGCATGATGGCACTGGATAACACGACTAAACGTGTTGAGTATATTTCAATAGATCGCCTTATTAAACAACCGCCGTTGGATACAGGTTATATCTCCATTGCCGGGTATGTGGGCATCTTAAATTCGCAAAAACCTTTGAATCGACTAAAGTCTACTCCTTTAGAGCTGGCCTCAACGCTGGAGAAAGATTGCAATAATGCGTTAGAAATGGTAAAAGATATAAATGTAAAAAGTAATAAAGCCTTACTCTATGAAGTAGCTGATATAAAAACATGGGCTTATCTCGGTTTACATTTAGCTGAAAAACTAAGAGGTGGGGTTGCTTTGGAAAGATATCGAACGCAGGGAGATGAAAACAATAAACAAAATGCAATTAAAAATTTACAAAAGGCCCTGGAGCATTGGGATAGTATTGTCAGCATTACAGGGCCACTATATAAAGACATGCCTTTGGTCCATTTAAGTCAGCAAGGGGGCAGGGAATCTAAGGAAAATTTCTATCTCACATTTCATTGGGAAAAAATCCGGCCGGATGTGTCAAAAGATGTTGAAACAGCACAACAGGCGGTAGCCGGAAAATAAAAGAAACTTACTGGCATAATTTTTTAAAGCATAATAATATAAAGATTGTGCAATGCCATCTTCAGTTGTTGCAGCGATACGGTATGATGAGAAGACATCCAGGCTACGGGTCATTTTTCAATCCGGAAGCATTTATGATTATTTAAATATTCCCGAAAAAATTTACGATGAAATGAAAAAAGCATCTTCGAAGGGAGAGTTTCTTAACAAAAAAATTAAACCAAACTACAAGTTTGAGAAAATCAGGTAAGTTTATGAATTGTGAATCCCGGGTTCAATTTATAATTCTTCATCATAACGCATAATTTTAAACAATGAAGATCGCAACTTATAATGTGAATGGAGTTAATGGCCGGTTGAATGTTTTACTTCGCTGGCTGAATGAGTCGAAACCAGATGTCGTTTGTTTGCAGGAATTGAAAGCGCCGAATGAAAAATTTCCTTTGCAGGCAATAAATGATGCAGGTTATGCTGCTAAATGGCATGGCCAAAAGAGCTGGAATGGTGTTGCGATCCTTTCAAGAGTTGGAGATATCCAGGAGTTAAGAAACGTATTGCCCGGTGATCCGGAAGATCTGCATAGTCGCTACATTGAAGCGATCGTAAGTAACATGGTAATTGGCTGCCTGTATTTGCCCAATGGAAATCCATGGCCCGGTCCAAAATTCGATTATAAATTAAAATGGTTTAAACGCCTGTCAGCGCATGCAAAAAAATTATTGGATCAAAAAGTTCCTGTTGCTTTGATCGGTGATTTTAATGTAATGCCAACCGAGCTCGATGTATACAAACCGGAACGATGGATAAATGATGCACTATTCAGAATAGAAGTTCGGGATGCGTTTAAAAAACTAGTGGATCAGGGTTGGACAGATGCAATACGCAAGCTTTATCCCAAAGAAAAGATCTATACATTCTGGGATTATTTCAGAAATGCTTATCAGCGTGATGCCGGTCTCCGGATCGATCACTTTTTATTGAGTCCTCAATTAAAGCGAAAACTTGTAAAGGCTGGGGTTGATAAACATGTAAGAGGATGGGAGAAAACAAGTGATCATGCGCCGGTTTGGATCGAATTGAAAGACAAATAAACAAAGCTCAAAATATGAAGAAGACGATGTATAATATAAGTTTTCTGGTTTTTGCAGTAATAATGATTGCTCCATCTTATTTTATAAAACCTAAAACAAAACCAGTTATTATTGGATATGTGGGTGGCTTCCGGGGATTAATTGCAACAGATTCGATCGATGTGTGGCGTCTGTCACATATTAACTATGCATTTGTTGATATTAAAGATAACCGTGCCTGGCTGCATAATGAGGCAACAGATACGGTGAACCTGCGTAAGCTTAGTGAGTTAAAAAAAATAAACCCGGATCTGAAAATATTGATATCGGTTGGTGGATGGAGCTGGAGTAAAAATTTTTCTGATGCAACACTTACTGACACTTCCACCAGGAACTTTGCTTTGAGCGCAGTGGACATCGTTTCAAAATATAATTTAGATGGCATTGATATAGATTGGGAATACCCGGGCATGATCGGGGACAGTAATGTCTATCGTCCCGAAGACAAACAACATTATACAAATCTTTTTAAAGAGTTGCGAAGTGGCCTTGATAGTCTAAGTCGCACGACGCAGATGAAATATTATGTAACAACTGCGGTTGGCGGATCGCAGGCTTATATCGATCACACTGAAATGGATAAGGTGCAACAGTATAATGACTACATAAATATTATGAGTTATGATTATGCGGGTGGCTGGGATACCATTTCAGGTCATCATACCAACTTATATGTTTCTTCCGGTGATATCGATCAATATTCTGCGCACAGATCAATACAGGCATTTATTGCTGCAGGGGTGCCAGCTGAAAAAATTGTTATCGGGATGGCTTTTTATGGTAAGGGCTGGCAAATGGAATCAACAGATAACAACGGTTTATACAGAAAGGCATTAAGGTCTGCACGCGGCGGTGGCTTTACTTATTTAAAAGATAGCCTCGTTGATAAAAACGGGTATAAAGAATATTGGGATGCGACTGCAAAAGCTCCTTATCTTTTCAATGCTGAGAAAAAAATATTTATCTCTTACGATAATGAACGATCTGTGAAGGAGAAATGTAAGTATGTAAAACGACATCATTTAGCGGGTGCCATGTTTTGGGAATATAATAGTGATAAGAAAAAATATCTTCTTAAGGTTATTGCGGATAAGTTTAAGTATGTGAAAAAGAATAAATGAAGTGCAAGTGTATTTATTTAAGTAAAAAAAGAGACGCCCCGATAATACCTGCATGAAAATTGCAGGGCATTTAATGTGAAAGAGATACTTGAAAAAATAGCGGTGTTTGCCGATGAGGCGCACGGAGCACAGGTTCGAAAATATGCAGACGAAAGGTATATTCAGCACCCGCTACGTGTAATGAAAACCTGCCAGGATCGTGGTTATTCTTTACCTGTTTTAGCTGCTGCTATTCTACATGATGTGCTGGAGGATACAGGCAAAAGCCGTGAGGAAATCAAAGAATTTTTATTGACAGTAATGGAAGAAACTGATACGGATCACACATTGGCATTAGTAATTGAATTAACTGATGTTTATACAAAAGATAATTATCCACGACTGAACAGGCGAAAACGAAAAGCCAGGGAGATCAATCGGCTGGGAATGGCCAGTGCTGAGGCGCAAACAATAAAGTACGCTGATATTATTGACAATGCGATAGGCATTGCAGGCAAGGATGCAGATTTTGGCCCGGTCTTTCTAAAAGAATGCGAGGCATTATTGAATAAAATGCAAAACGGCGACCCGGTACTTCACGATGCAGCGAAGGCAGTTATAAAAAAAGAAATGGAGGAATTAAATTCCCATCACTGGCATTCCTGAATAGTTATGCAAATAAATTTATTTAGTTATCGCACCAGCAGGAACTTTTAGTTTTGCTGGCTTTTCTTCTTTTACAGCGTTTTTAGTATTCTCGTTGATATCCCGATCTCCTTTTTTATTGTTCCTCGGCCCGGAAGATAGCTTACGGCCCTGGCTTGAGGTACGGCTGGTATCGCCTTTTCTATTTTTTGTTGTTTTTTTTTGCATGTCACTTTCTTTTGTTACAAAACGTCAAGCTAAAAAACCATGCCATGATAAGCTGAAGTTATTACATCAATTTATTCGAATAAACTTTAGCATTGAATACTCTACACCCCCTTTCCACATGGAGAGGGGGAGGCGGAGAGTTTGATTAAAGAAGTGGTTTAAGACTTTTAAATGAATAACATAAAAAAAACCGGATAGAAAGGTTGGGCATTCTTCCCAACAAGGCTGGCCTGGTTTGAATAATATTTCTTTCACTAGAAATAAAGTTTCCTGAGCCAGGGTACAGGAACAATTATATATCAAAATAAGCTTGGGCCCATTGCACAAAGGAAAGCGAAAGCAAATTCAAACCCGCGGAGGCTGCGTATGTCAAATTCTGATCAACATTTAAGTAATTTGTTTCAGGTGTCCTGAAATTTTTTCGAGTACTTCTTCTGGATTTTTTAGCACCTCCTCATTCCAGAATCTCAAGACGGTAATTTCAAGCTCATTTAGCAAAGCAGTTCTCGACTTATCATATTCTTTAGATGCTGCTTCAGTATGAAAATTTCCATCCAGCTCAATTGCAAGCTTGCACTCGTTGCAATAAAAATCAACTACATAATTAGCAATTGCATGTTGTCTCCTGAATTTTTGCCCATTCAGTTGCCTGTTGCGAAGTAAGGCCCATAACTTTTGTTCGGCTTCCGTAGTCCTATTCCGGAGTTCTCTTGCATATTCTTGTATAGCGGCTTTTGTTCCTTGATGAAGTTTTGCAAGGTATTTATTAGCTAAGTCTGAAGCTTTCTTATTGGCCATGATGAAAAACTAATTTACTATTTTTCATTCTCACTACAAGTGGGATACTCCTCTTTTCATTTCAACCTCACCCCATC
>DASUTO010000468.1:0-4213 GCA_036374555.1 Chitinophagaceae bacterium | reverse complement strand
TTCCTTTTCTAAATGTCAATTTGCTTACATATCAAAACTTAAGGGCTGATTAGTTTTACAAATACTTAATAAGATAGAAATGAAACGTAGGATCATATTCTTAAACCTCCTGGTAGTAATGTTCTCTATGGCTGGTCACGGTCAATTCTTTTCGTTAAGTGACACCACGATCACCTTCCAAAACCAGGAAGGGAAAGTTTTGACAAAAGATGAAGTCAAAGAATTCATGAAAGGAGTCTTCACTATCAGGCAGGAAACCATTGGCGGTAAAAAGATCATCACAATTTTTCCTACCGGCAATGATGAAAGAGCACTCCAATACGCAAAGATTGACGCTTTCAAGAATAGCCTGTTAAACCAGCCACTTCAATCATTTCATCTTACTGACCTCAACAATAAAAAATGGGATTTAAAAGCGCTTCGGGGAAAAACTATCATAATAAACTTCTGGTTTACGGCATGCAAGCCCTGCATCCAGGAAATGCCACATTTAAATAAATTAGTTGCAGCGAACAAAGATTCAATTGTATTTATTGCTCCGGCTCCGGAGAACGAAGCACAGATAAAAAAGTTTTTGAGGAAATATGTGTTCGATTATAATATCACTCCATCTTCAACAGATTTTATTTCTTCAATGAACATTGAAAATTTTCCTACTCATTTGGTTGTAGACAAAGAAGGTATTATTCGCCAGGTATTTATTGGTTATGCTGATGATATAAAGGAAAAACTGCAGGCAGAGATTGACAAACTGATTGTAAAATGAACAAAGCTTCCGGGATACAATTGCAAAAAGAAACGCTTCGGATTGAAACATTCAGCGATGGTGTATTTTGTATCGCTGTTACATTGTTATCTATTGAGATAGGAGTGGAGGTGCATGGTGCTGTTACGAATAAAGAACTCACTCATGCCTTGCTTGCAAAATGGCCGCTCTACCTTGCTTATGTCACCAGTTTTGTAAATGTATTGCTTGCATGGATTGGCCATCACGGTTTATTTAAAATGCTCCACAAACCTGATAATTCGATAATGATCACAAACGGTTTGTTATTGATGCTGGTTGCTTTAGTTCCCTTTCCTACAAAAACCCTGGGTGAATTTTTACTGACTGGTGGATTTAAGACAGCCGTAATTTTTTATACTGCCTATTTCGTTTTAGTCAGTATTGCCTTTCGGTTACTATGGTATGCAGCAACCCGCAAAGCCGGAGTACTAATGCATGATGTTAGTGAAAAACAGATTAAACTCACCACTCGCAACGAGAATATTGGACTTCTCTGTAATGCTACCATTTTTGCAGTCGCATTTATTAATCCATGGCTGGCCTTGGCTTTCAGCTTTGTAATGTGGGTGTATTGGTTGGTGTTTGCGTAAAAAAGAATAATAGTCTATTAATGTTGGTAGAATTCCGAATTCAAATTGACATTTGACGTAAGTTTGAATTATTCTCAATTAAAAAATTGATGAATAAGCCTGAGAAAAAGCAAATGCAGAATGTAAGCTTTAAAAATATCGATGAACTCCTTGAGTTTTTGCCAGCAGATGAATTGAGAATAGTTGAATTACTCCGCAAAATCATATTCAGTTGCATTCCTGATATTGAGGAGAAATTTTCTTACAATGTTCCCTTTTATAAGCGTCATTCAAACATTTGTTATATCTGGCCCTCATCCGTTCAATGGGGTAATGTAAAACTTAGAGGTGTGCAATTTGGGTTTAATAAAGGGTACTTGATGCAGGATGATATCAATTGGTTAGAAAAGGGAAACCGCAAACAGGTATTCTGTAAAACATTTCACTCCCTAAAAGATGTCGATATTGATCTTTTGAAGGCGTACATTTTTGAAGCTGTCATTGTTGATGAGGATGATTTCAAAAAGAAAAGAAAAAAGTAGATTAGTCTTCCTGCAACATTTTTTGTTTTTTATTCTTTGACCGTTGTTCACTATACAACTCGTATTCCTTAATAACTCTTAGTACTTCAGCTACTCCCCATGCCTGTGCCACACAACCACGTGGATGATGCGGTACATCAGCATCAAATATTTCTGAAACGGAACCCATACAACCTTCATTCAAATGATATTTAAAATCATTAATCACTTTTCTTGCTCGGAGCTCATAGCTCATGGCTTGCAACTTAACTATCGCATCCACATAAGGACCGAGCAACCAGCTCCACACCGTTCCTTCGTGATAGGAAGAATCACGATGCCATTGGTCGCCGCCATAGTGAGGTACATAATGAACATCTTCAGCAGGTAAGCTGCGCAGGCCAACAGGAGTATATAATTTTTCTTCAACGATCTTTAAAACAGCTTCTGCTTTTTCATCATCAATCAAAGAAAATGGAAGACTGATGGCGAATAACTGGTTTGGCCTTAGTGTTGCATCAGGTTTACTATTCTCATCAATGACATCGTATAAATAATTTCCATCTGCATACCAAAATAGTTTATCAAAACTTTCTTTTGCTTTTGCTGCATTTGTTTCTATTAGGGCAGCATCTTTTGTTTGTTTATTCTGTCGTAACAGCTCGGCAAATATTTTTAAGACATTATACCAGAGTGCCTGTATCTCTACCGGCTTTCCCATTCTTGGTGTTACTACCCATGTTCCTATCCTTGCGTCCATCCAGGTTAATTGCTGACCAACTTCGCCGGCATAGAGCAAACCATCTTCGTCTACATGTATATTATATCTTGTTCCTTTAAAATGCCAGTCAATGATTTCTTTTAATACAGGCAGGATCTCATCGAACACAAACTTTTTATCATCCGTTGCCAGTAAATACTTATATACAGCAATAAAATACCAGAGTGTGCCATCTACGTTGTTATATTCGGGAGGTTCTTTTTCCTGGAAACGGTTGGGCAACATACCCATGCTTACGCTTTGTGCAAATGCAGCAAGGATCTTTTTTGCATCATCAAAACGGCCGGTGCTTAATGTGAGACCGGGTAATGATATCATTGTGTCTCTTCCCCAATCAGTGAACCAATGATAACCTGCAATGACTGTTTTCAGATCTTCATCTCGCTTAACAATGAACTGGTCTGCGGCAAGAATGAGTTGTCGTAATGTTTGATCTTCCGGCTGGCCTTTTAATAATTTCTTTCTTCTTTTATATTCCTGCTTTATTAAGTCTGCGCCATCTCGTTCTTCGGGATTTTCAGTAGAGACAATAATATTTAATTCATCGCCTTCTTTCAACTGGACGAAGAATACACCGTGATTAAACAGATCTTCTGTATAATCTAATCCACGATATTGCTCAACGCTATATTTAAAATTATTAAACCATCTTAGTGTATGTTGATACGTTGATCCCGGAATGGAAATGTAGACGTTGTTTGACCCATCAGGTTGATTATGAAAAATTCCATTGTTAAAGTCTGCGTCCCAATACATACGAGGAGAAGCATGACCAAGTTCATGATATCCTCTTGAAGCCATAAGTGGTAAAAACTCTATTTTGAAAGGAGATTCTGCCTTCAACACCTCATATTTTACTACAACCGTGTTTTCATTATGTACCATGCAGATCGTTTTCTTTAACCGGATTCCATTTACTTCATAGATCCACTCGGGAAAAAAATCTTTTGTAAAACTATCCAGATACTGATTGCCATTTGGATGAAGAACATCGCCATTATAGAGATTACAGCTCAGTTCATATCTGTTGCCGCCAACGATAATTGTTTCGTCCAGTTTGGATAACAGCACCATCCTATCGGTCGGAGGGTTAATAGCGGCCACAAACAAACCATGATATCGCCTGGTATGTGCACCCGTAATAGATGAACCACTCCAGCCACCAAGCCCATTTGTTTCTAGGTATTCACATTCTGCTGCCTGAATAAAATTTTGCAGAAATGATTTATCTTTTTTGAGTTGCATAATTTCAAGTTCTTATTTCAAGACTGCAGGTTACATCATCATTTCTTCCTTCATCTTTACCTTTTTCATTTCTTCTGTTGAGTTTATACGATTGATCAGCTCCGCTACAACACCTGTCCAGCCTGTTTGATGCGATGCACCGACGCCTCTAGCAGTATCACCATGAAAATATTCATAGAACAACACAAGGTTTTTAAAATGTTCATTCCGATAGATTTCATAATTATCATTCACGGGACGACTACCATTCTCATCTTTTTGGAAAGTTGAGACCAATCGTTTTGAGATTTCGTTTGCCACTTCGCCCAAT
>DASUTO010000467.1:0-7212 GCA_036374555.1 Chitinophagaceae bacterium | reverse complement strand
CTGAACAACGTGTCAAAACTGGCAGGTTTTAAAATTTTCTTTTGCAGCACCGCTGCGGTAAACAATGTATAATCCTCCGGCGTTGTTTCCAGCGTACTGGCAGCTCGTGGTGCATTGTCTTTATCTTTCTGATAAGGCTTACCTGTTTTATCATGCCCAAAACAATAGTTCGCTTCATACTCCGGTTGCCATGTATAAGAAGAGTTTTTCATCCCGGCAGGTCCGAATAGTTTTTCCTGCATCAATTCATTCAACTTTTTGCCGGTGATCTTTTCTACAACAAATTGCAGGTAACAAAGCCCTTCACCTGAATAACTGTACTGCGAACCCGGTTCAAAATGAATATGCAATTTCTGATCCGGCTCATACCATCTCCAGTTGGCAAGACCCGAAGAATGGCTGAGACAATGACGTGCAGTTATCTTCTTATACAATGGTTCATTTTGTAATGAGGTGAAATCTTCATTCCAGCTTGATCCTTTGCCATAGTTATATACCGGTTGGGGAAGATAATCCTGCAGCGGTTTATCAAGACTGATGATCTTTTCTTCAACCAGCTTCATTACGAGGACTGCAAATACAGCCTTGCTGAGCGATGCACCATAAAAATTTGTATTTAGTTGCAAGGGAGCTTTTGTTTCTGTGCTTTTATAACCATACACTTTATTATAAACTGGTTTGCCATCATTGAAAATACTGACGGCCATTCCTGTAACTGACGCATCTTTCATCAGTTGTTTGATCTTACTATCAAGTTCTTTTGCCGAAACCCTGCTATCGTCAAGGTGGGTTATCGTTTGGGGGAAAACAAAAGAATGAAAGAAAATATAAAAGATAATGAAGATAATTTTTCTCATTACCTGAAGATAAGAATATCTGTTTCACTTTTCGGTGCGTCCAGTTTTTGTAAGATCGGCGCCCCACCCCGCATCAGCAACTGGTGGAAGTCATTTTTAATGGAGTGATACAGCTATGAAAATCCGATGTCCTGGCTGATTGATACCGATTATAAGGCACTCAGAACCCAACGATATAAATACATTCACTGGTACAAGCAAGAAAACAAGAATGAGCTTTATGATTTGATAAACGATCCGTTTGAGATGAAGAACCTGGTCAATGAAAGGAACTTGCAGGGAATTAAAAAAGAACTGGAAGGAAAATTAGCCCAGGAGGTTATTAAAGTATTTGGATTAGACAATAATTGAATTTCCGGGAAAGCGTAAGACAGGTTCGTGAAACTTACAAGGAAAACTTGCCGCCTGAATAATTCATAAGTCCTGCTGGCAAAAACTTTGTGGTATTGATGAAAAACAGGTATTTTGAGTTATGAGATCTATTATGAAACATCGTACCAGCCATTTTTTGTTATTAGTCAGTCTGTATGTTTTTATTAGTTGTAATGACTCCGATAAGACGGGACCAGATGATAATGTTAAGGTCAGCGAAACCAAAAAAGCGGACCCGGTAAATATTATCAAGGCTTCTGAGAATGTCATTGCCAAAGATTCTGCAAGAAAGCAATATAAAAATCTTATTTCCATTGCTGACTGCTCATCACAAATGGGCAAATATACCACCCAGGTAAATACCACTTCCGATGGTTACATGTATTTCAGACAGGTGTTTAGTTATAAACCTGAAAAATTTGAAGCTGTTCTTTTACAAAATGATTCGGCCTGGTATTCGCTGAACGATTCAGTCGGTAAGGACTTGCCCAAAACAACTGTTTTTGCGATCCGCAGTCATGCTTTTCATAATCTGTTGCTTGAGCTGCAGCAACGATTTCATGATTTTGAGAATGCAGAAATTGTCGAGCGTTTTGGTAAAAAATTATACAGAATAAAAGCTAAAGACGTACTTAAACATGCTTGTAATCTTTATTTTGATACAACAGACCGCAGACTAACAGCATGGGAATTTGTTGACCCGGATAAGTTACAGGAAATTATACAAGTCAGGTTTTCTGACTGGAGAAATACCGGGTCCTTTAATTTACCTTTTCGGGTTGATATTGATCAGAGAGGCCAGCAGTTTGTTTTTAAATATACTACGTTAGAAATAAACAGTCCGCAATTTCAAAAGAAAATGCTTGCCATGAGCGGCAAATCATCACGCAGTTCCGATAAAAAGAAATAGTATGAACGCCGCGGCTATTATGTTGTGAGTAATTCGTAAGTGTAAAATGATTTCTAAGGGGCCTTCGCTATCAATATCGCTGTTATCAATTTTTTAATTTAACTTTCTGATCGGGGTTTGATCTATTTTATCTATCTATCAAAACTATTCATCATGAAGACAGTCAAGTTCGGGTTGCTCATCGTTTTTATAACTGTTGCAAATACAGTGTTTGCACAGGATATGTGGAAATATTTTACTCCGGATGATTTTGCAAAACGAAGAGCTAAAGTAATGGAACAGATCGGCGATGGTGTTGCCATCCTGCAAGGCGCAGAGTTACCTGAAGGGTTTATAAAATTCAGGCAGGATAATAATTTCTTTTATCTCACGGGAGTTGAGATCCCTAATGCCACATTGATACTGGATGGTAAAACGAAAACGTCTATACTATTTGTTCCCGATAGAATGTCCGGCGACATAAAAAAGGAAGCCTGGATCACTCCCGGTGAAAAAGATGCTGCATTATATAAAATGACACGGATAGTTTCCAATACAAATTTTACCGGAACACTTAATCGTTATGCAGCCACCAATCAACCGTTTTATATTCTTTCTTCACCGGAAGAAACACATGAAATGTCAAGAGATCGTTGTGTTGCACGCCGCGTAAGCCAGATGAATGATCCCTGGGATGGACGCCTGCCTAAAGAAGTAAATTTTCTCAATAAAGTAAAAGAACGTTTTCCATTGACAGCCGTCAAAGACCTTACACCTGTCCTGGATATGATGCGCTGGGTGAAGGACGAAAAAGAAATTAATGTTATCCGTGAGTGTGGTCGTATCGGCGCACTGGGGTTTGATGAAGCGATGCGGGTAACCCGCCCCGGTATGTATGAATACCAGGTGGTGGCTGCATGCGATTTTATTTACCAGAATGAAGGCACCAATGGCCCGGCGTATTTTGCGATTGCTGCTTCTGGAGAAAGAGGTTTAATATGGCATTATAATGCCAACAATCATAAAATGAAAGATGGAGATGTGATACTGCTGGACTATGCACCGGATCATTATTATTATACAACTGATATCACCCGCACCTGGCCCGTAGGTGATAAGTTCACCGATGTACAGTTGAAACTATATAGCTGTATCAAAGAAGTGCAGGAAACAGTTATCGCTGCTATGAAGCCGGGAGTTACAGTGAGTGATCTGAAGAAAGTGGCAAAAGATATTTATATAAAACATGGTTTCGAGAAATTATGGCCGGATTATATCGGGCATTTTGTGGGTATGGCTGTTCATGATGTAGGTCCGTATGATAAACCTTTTGTGGAAGGTGTGGTATTTAATGTAGAACCTATTATTGAAGACAAAGCTTTGAAGGTCCATTTTCGTTTGGAGGATACAGTTGTTATAACTAAGACCGGGTCAGAAAACCTGACTGCTGGCACTACTATGGATCCTGAAAAAATTTATAAGCTGAAGAAAGAAAAGGGTGTGGGAGAGAAGGCTGCTTTTTGAGAAATGGTATTTCTTCGTGTCAGGTCTTACCTAAAAAACAAGGGAAATAGTAATGTGGAGAGCAAATGGACGCAGTTGCTTTTCTTTTGCTTGCCAAAAGAAAGGAACGAAAAGTGTGGTCAGTAACAATGCTCCACCTAAAAAAATTTGTAACAAAGGTGAAAAAAGTATGCAGTTTACCTTCTCTTGTTGAAAACACATTCTTAGCTAAAGCCAATAATAACAGGAAAAAGTTTATTTCTTATTCAATTTGATTTATCACAAAGCCTGATCGTAATACCTGCTCTGAACTCCAATAGTCTCAGGGGTGAAGTATAAACCTGCGCTACTGTATGCTCATGTATAGACTGTGTGCTGGCATTGACAAATTGTACATCCAATGGTTTTCCATCGGGATCACTGATGTCCGGTGAATTCATAAGATGTTTGGTATTGATATAACTGAGAGTGCCACCCCGGATAGTATTAGCGCTGATATCAATCACTACGTTGCTGCTACGCTTGTTCTTTGAAAAGATCGTGGGGTTTATCTGTAAACCGCCACCGGCACTCCAGTACATAGTTTTATCGTTTAATATCGTTTCTTGTTCAAGAGCACGGCAGCCGCCATCATCTTCGGGGTCACCAATGTACACCGAACTATAGAAATTATATAAACCTCCTTTTGCATTGATATACGGGATAATAAAATTTTTATCGCTTAGCAGGTTAAACCTTGCCTGTATGTTTGCGTTAAATACATTACTGCTGTAATCAACAGGTAAAACAGTTGTAGTATTATTATCAAACTGAAAAGTTTGGTCTATCCTTTCATGAGCATATATGCCAATGCCAAATTCAAGTCCCGCAGATAATCTTTTTAATTCCCCGGGAAATTGATACAATACACCGGTCTGCAGGCTATGCGCCGGTTGAATGTTCTTACCCATTTCCTGCCTGGGTAGTCCAAGGCTGTAACTGGTTGTAAATTTCCATTGCTGGCCGTTAGCGGAGAAAAATAAAAAGCCAAGGAAAAGTGTAGAAATGAATTTCATAATCGCAGTTTTTGGTTAACAGATAAAGGTCTTACTGAAGTTACATTTATTACCAAACGGAATAAAATAAATTCTGTTAAAACTGGTCAAATTTTGCATCACTCGATCTTCGGTAACCGCACATTAAAGCTGCCCTGTTTTAATTGGAGTGCTTCCACTTTTCCTGCAGCATTCCGGATAAGGGCAAAGAATGCATTTGGCACTTCGCGAACAGAGAAATTACTGTAGTCAGAGAAGAACATTTGGTAACCTTTTGCGGGCTGACGATTCTGTTGCAAGCAAAGATCAGCTCCACAATAGGAGATCGTAAGCGTATCCTTCCCTAAAAGAAAATTACCAACTAATTGCTGCAATGTATCTTTTGGAGCAACTACTATTTTTTTGAAAGTTGGCGAATAAAATCCTTTCCACTCATAAACCATGGCTACACTGTTCAGCAATTCACCGATCACCGCAAAATTCTCACCATTGATCATGATCACAACACCATTTCCTCCCTGCAAACTTCCATAAGAGGTGCATAGAAATGCTTCATTGCCTCCGTTATGATTAAAATACAATTGTCCTTTCCTGTTCTCAATAAATACTCCCAGCGCCGCATTGCTGTCTATATATGGTGTCAATCTTTTTTTCATCATTGCCTGCGATAGAACTTTTTTTGATCTTCCTTCCAGCGCCAGCTGGCATTCTATAATATATTTTGCAAGATCAGTGGGAGTGGTCCATAAACCGGCAGCTGCCTGTTCAGGATAAACATGAAATTTTCCTGTCACCGGTTTTTCATTTCCGTAATGGCCGGTGGCAAGGTTGGTGGTAACGGTCGGTGGTTGTTGGTAACTGCTGTTTGTCATACCCATTGGCTCCAATACATTTTTCTGCATCCAGTCCGCATAGTTGCTATTGGTGACATTGGTTAATATCAGTTGAGTGATCGTTGTGCCTCCGCCTGAGTATTTAAATTTTGTACCGGGCTCAAATAAAGAACGAACAGCTTTGGTATTGGCAGGTCGCTTGCCGTCGAGTATTTGTTGCAGGGTTGGAAGTGTATCCGTTTTTTTATAACCGGGAAACCCATGAATATCTAACCCGGCTGTATGGCTTAAAAGATGATAAACTGATATCTTTTTATTTTTTGATACGCTATCATAAGGAAATTTCCAGCTCGTAAGATAATTGTTGATATCAGCTTCCGGGTCCAACTTTCCCATCTCCACTAATTTTAAAACACCCATGCTGTTAATACTCTTGCTAATAGAAGCTGCCTGGAAACGGGTATCGGTTGTTACTTTTCTTTTTTCTTCCAGATCAGCCCAGCCATATCCTTTGGCCCATTCAATTTTATAATCACGGATCACCGCAATACTGAGTCCTTGAATGCTCGTTTCTTTCATTCTTTTTTCAATATTCAGTTTTGGAATTGTATCTCCATAAATTATCGACGGTGCTAATGAATTTTCAACTGCATTTATTTTCTTCTGTATAGCAGGATCAATTGTTTGACAGGAAACTGTGATCGGTAATAAAAACAGGATGATAAGTTGTTTCATTTTGATTGATAATAGTTTGAGAGGCTAAATTAGTAGTTTTAGTGGGCAAATTTGGTAAGAGTGAGTCGCCACTATCTGAATTGTTTTACCATTAAATAGAACCGGCTATCATATTTTGAATGGCGGGGCTTTTATTTGGTATAACTTAATTCAAAACTTAAAGCCATGAAAAATATCTTTCTTCTTTGCCTGTGTCTTATATTCCTGTGCTCATGCATTGGACAGGATGGGCACCCTGCAACAGCCAAAAATGTTTCGTCTCCGGTCAACCTTACTGCAGCCGACTGGCAATCTGATCTGAAATTCCTTCAACAGACGGTTCATAAAGATTATTCATTTCTTTTTAAAAAAGTAAAAGCAGAAGAGTTTGATGGTGCAGTCGATAAATTATATAATGCAATTCCCTCCATGAAAGAGCATGAAGTGGTGGCAGGTTTTGCCAGGATTATTTCTTTATTCAAATATGGACATACCAACATCGGTTGGCGGGAGTCACCTGTGAAATATCATGTGGCACCCGTTAATTTTTATTGGTTCAGCGACGGCGTTTATGCCGAAGGTGCCGATAAAAAATATGAGATGATAGTGGGCGCAAAGCTGCTGAAAGTGGAAGGTGTTCCGGTTGAAAAAGCATTGACAGCAGTAAAACCGTTGGTACCGGTTGAGAATGATCAATACTTTAAAGCATATGGACTTGATTTTTTAACCATACCTGAAGCCTTACATGCACAAAAAGTTTCTAAAGAACTGAAAACAACACTGACCTATACTTTTGAGAAAGATGGTAAGGCCTTCGATCAAACAATCACCACGGTTGAAGCATTCCGCTTGCCAAGACAATATGGATTTGCAAAGCCTGGAAACGATTGGTTAAGTGCAAGAGAGCAATCTGTTACGCCAAACTATTTAAAGAACCTTGACAATATCTACTATTACGAATACCTGCCTGCATCAAAAACAGTTTATGTCCGACAGAGCCAGGTACAGGA
>DASUTO010000466.1:0-3711 GCA_036374555.1 Chitinophagaceae bacterium | reverse complement strand
ATGAACATCCTGTTCTAATGGAAGGAATTCATTGCACCGCATTTTTAAAACCTTTGCACGAAAGAAACAGGAAAGTTTTTTTAAGACTGCACAATGTTGAATTTCTTTATTACAGCCAATTATTTCAAAGCGAAAAAAATCTTTTCAAGAAGATCTATTTTTTAAATGAAAGTATGTTTCTGCGACAGTACGAAAAGAAGTTACCCGAAGAGGTACCGGTGATCGCCGTATCTAATAATGATGCAATTTTTTATCGGGATGAGCTCGACAAGAACTTAACAATCTACTTGCCTGTATTTATCCCCTATACCCAGGTAAATAGCCTTGAAGGCGTCGGCACCTATTGTCTTTATCATGGTAATTTATCGGTCGCTGAAAATGAAAAAGCTGTTATTTGGTTGCTTGATAGAGTTTTTTCGTTGGCAAAAGTTCCATTTATTATTGCAGGAAAAGACCCATCAAAACGCTTGATAAGGAAGATTGAAAAAAACAAAAATGCAACGATCGTTTGCAATCCTTCCGACGCAGAATTAAATGACCTGGTCAGTAAAGCGCAAATTCATGTATTACCCTCCTTCAACAAGACCGGTATCAAGCTTAAATTGATCAATGCACTTTACAATGGACGCCACTGTGTGGTAAATGATGAGGCTGTTGAAGGTTCAGGGTTAGAAGATGCATGTCATGTTGGTAGAAAAGGCTATGCCATGGCATCAATAATTTCTCAACTCTATCACCATCCGTTTGGAGAGGAGGAGATCAATCTCAGGAAAAGATTGTTAGGGCAAATTTTCAATAATAAAGCAAATGCCCGGCAGCTCATTCAATTGATATGGTAGCATTATCAATTACTCTTCCTCTTTCTGTACGTATCATTCGGGCCGGAAATTTCTGTACAACAATATAATCATGTGTTGCCATCACCACGGTTGTACCAAAATCTTTTGCGATATGAAACAGAAGGCTCATGATCTCGTCCGATGTTTCAGGATCAAGATTACCGGTTGGTTCATCCGCCAATATTAATTTAGGAGAATTAAGTAAAGCTCTTGCTACATCCACCCTTTGTTGTTCACCACCGCTCAATTCGAATGGCATTTTAAAACCTTTGGCCCTTATACCAACTTTATCCAATACATCGGATATTTTTTCATCCATCAATTTTTTATCCGTCCAGCCCGTGGCCGTCAGCACAAATCGCAGGTTCTCGTTTACATTCCTATCAGTCAATAATTGAAAATCCTGGAACACGACACCGAGTGTGCGGCGTAAGTAAGGGACTTTTTTCCAATCCAGCTTTCGCAGATCAAAACCATTTACCGTGCCTTCGCCTTCAGTTAAGGGCAATTCCCCATACATTGTCTTTAATAAACTGGATTTACCGGTGCCGGTTTTCCCAACGAGATAAACAAATTCGCCTTTTCTTACCGACAGGTTTACATCTTGCAGGATCGGGCTTCCACTCTGGTAAATATTTACATGCCTAAGTTCAATAATGTTATCAGCCATCAAAACGGATTTGGTGCAAAATAAGTCAAACAAAGCAAGTCAAAGTCAAAAATTTTCCCAATAACTAAAAATTTAGTTGTTAAACTAAAGTTTTAGTTATAGCTTCGGGATTGTAAATTTTTACAACATGAAAGTTTTAACCAAAGCAGAAGAGCAAGTGATGCAGGTGTTATGGAAACTTGAAAAAGGTTTTTTAAGAGAGATAATTGATGCGATACCTGCCCCAAAGCCACATCAAAATACAGTAGCTACACTTCTGAAAATTCTTGTGGATAAAGAATTCGTAAGCATCACTGTTTTGGGGCGGCAACATCTATACACACCGCTGGTTGGAAAAGATGAATACTCAAAACGAACCATGAAACAAATAGTGAAAGGTTATTTTGAAGGATCATTCAGTAACGTAGTCTCTTTTATGGTCAAAGAGAATAATATTTCAATTGAAGAACTGGAAATCTTGTTGGCACAAATTAAAAAACAGCAAAACCAAAAGAAATGAACCAGCTTCTCTTTTACCTGCTCCAGGTAATTGCCGCTTCCGGATTATTGTACGGCTATTATCATTTTGCATTGCGAAATAAAAAATTCCATCGTTATAACCGGTTTTATTTATTGATAGCTATAGTTGCTAGCTCTTTGATCCCGTTTCTTAGTATCCCTGTTTATTTTTCTTCAAATGAAACAGGATCATCAGTAGTGCTGCAAACCTTACAGGTCATCTCCTCTCCTGCTGTCAAAGAAACTATTTCACCTGTCCTACCTATTGAACCTGTAAATAGCACATGGTTTACTGCTGAAAAACTTGTATATCTTTTTTATGTTCTCGCTTTTCTATTATTCCTCATCCGGGTTTTAATTTCATTAAATAAAATAAGAGATATTATTAATCGAAATCCTGCAGAGCAAATTGATAAAATAAAATTTATTAACACGGATGAGCCGGGCACCCCGTTTTCTTTTTTCCGTTGGCTTTTCTGGAATAGAAAAATTGAATTGCATTCTGAAAAAGGAGAACAGATCTTTCGTCATGAATTATTTCATATTCAGCAAAAGCATAGTTGGGATATAATTTTCATGGAGCTGGTCTCAACTATTTTCTGGATCAATCCATTTTTTCATCTTATTAAAAAAGAATTAAAAGCCATCCATGAATTCCTGGCCGATGAATTTGCCATTAAAGAAGATAAGAACTGGCAATATGCAGAATTATTATTGATGCAGGTTCTGAACACAAACAATCATCTTGTAAATCCTTTTTTTCATAACCAGATAAAAAGACGTATAGCCATGATTACCACATCCAAAAAACCCAGCTACCAATACCTTCGAAAGCTGATGGTGTTTCCGGTAGCAGCGATCATTTTTTTCTTATTTGCATTTAATTATAAAAACAAACAGACCGATCCACGTGAATTTGAAAAAGGGGATCAAATATCTAATCTGCAAAGAGCTGCAGCAGATACCAGTAAACAATTGCAAAATGCATTGGTTGTAATTAATGGTGTAGTTCAGGAAAAAAAAGGAATACAAAATATTGACACAACTAAATTCCCTGGTAAGGAGTTTAAGGGAGAAGTCAAAATCTCTTGGGGGAAAGAAGCCATTGATAAGTATGGCGAAAAGGGAAAAGATGGGGTTATTGAGTTTTTCTATGATCAAAACGGAAATCAAATAATTGATACAATTCCAAAAGTTGATACAGTTTATTGGTTAAAAGAAATCCCAATACCAAAAAGAATGTCTCCCACAGCCGGAGACTTAAAGACCTGGGAAGATGCTAAAATGTACGGAGTGTGGATTGATGCGAGCAGGATCAGTAATGGTGATCTAAGAAACCATAAACCTTCTGAATTTGGGTGGTATAATGTTAGCAAACTGGCCAGGAATGCTGTAAATTATGGTAAACATTATTACCAGGTTAGCCTATATACTCAAAAATATTATGATGAAAAAATAGCCGGTCAAAAAGAAAGACCAGTAATATTAGTCAAAGACGTCTTTTCTCCGGATGCGACTAAGCCTGGGCAACTATTAATTGTAATAAATGGACAACCTATGCCTGGCCTCAAAATCGCGGCTCTTGACGAAACCCTATCGCCTGGTGATATAGAAAGCATGACTATATTAAAAAAAGATACGGCAACTAAAAAATATGGAGAGAATGGCAAGAATGGTGCTATTGAGATCAAGACCAAAAAAATG
>DASUTO010000465.1:0-8045 GCA_036374555.1 Chitinophagaceae bacterium | reverse complement strand
CCAGCTTAATTTTTTCATTTATCAAAGACCAAATCCATTCACGGAGTTTTGCTGACTTAAGCTCCTTTTCCCTTTCCATTGCCTCCTGTTTTGTCTCAAACTCCTCTTTGTAGCAAACTATCCAGGGTCTGAATTTTATTGTCCACCCTTTGGTTCCAAGTTCATTGTGCGATTTGAATCGTTCGTTCAGGTTTGATGTATATCCAATATAAATCTTTTTAAACGAAGGACTGTATAAAACATAAACTGTGAACATAAAATGTAAAAGCCTCCATAGAGGCTTTATCCTGTTGCGAAGGGGAGGATCGAACTCCCGTCCGCCTCAGGCGGATATGAGTCCCAGCTTAATTTTTTCATTTATCAAAGACCAAATCCATTCACGGAGTTTTGCTGACTTAAGCTCCTTTTCCCTTTCCATTGCCTCCTGTTTTGTCTCAAACTCCTCTTTGTAGCAAATTATCCAGGGTCTGAATTTTATTGTCCACCCTTTGGTTCCAAGTTCATTGTGCGATTTGAATCGTTCGTTTAGGTTTGATGTATATCCAATATAAATCTTTTTAAACGAAGGACTGTATAAAACATAAACCGTGAACATAAAATGTAAAAGCCTCCATAGAGGCTTTATCCTGTTGCGAAGGGGAGGATCGAACTCCCGACCTTCGGGTTATGAGCCCGACGAGCTACCGCTGCTCTACTTCGCGATGTGGAGCGCAAAGGTACGGGTTGACGCCTTACTATCCAAAAGAAAAGCGTTCCGAAATCGAAACGCCTTTCCTTTTGTTACCCTTTATGTTTACGACTTACGAGTGACATCACTTGAACCACTTGTTTTAATATCACGGATCAATCCTTCGCCTTTAAATCTTACGCTGCTGGCGCCGCTTGCTTTTGCATTTAATTCTTTATTCACAGTAATATTTACCGAAGATGCACCCGACGCCTCAGCGGTACAATAATTAGTCACCATCTCAAATCCTTTAAAATCGCTGGCTCCGCTTGCATCTATACTCAGGTCTGCTGCATTGCCTGAGATCGTTGCATCAGAAGCCCCGCTGATAACAAACCTGAGTTTCTTTGCTTCGATTTTACCTTTCAGATCGCTGGCACCGGATAAATTTACATAAAGCTCTTCTGCCGAAATACCATCTTCAAAATAAACATCACAGGCGCCGCTTACATCAAGCCTGTCTAATTTTTTTACAGATATATATGCCTTTAGTTTTGTTTTATCCCCGTTCCAACCTTTCCAGAATTTCTTGTCATCATCAAAGCGAATGATCAAAACACCATTTTCCACCTTCGTAATAATTTTTTCCCTGTATTCTGCTTTCGAAGCACTAATTGCTACTGCATCTTCATTTCCCTGCGAGATGTACACATCAAATGCATTCGAAATTTTGATGGCATGAAAACCACTTAAGTTTCTTGGCTCTGCATTAGGATCGTTAATTGTTTTTTGTGCAAACAATACTGCACTCACCAGCATTGCCATCAACATCACTTGAATCTTTTTCATGTTTAATATTTTTATAGAAATTATTTACTCACTTTTTTTATGCTGCTTCCGCTTGTTTTAAGATCCCTTATCAGGCCCGTTCCTTTATAATATACATCACTACCACCGCTTGCATTCGCCGAAAGCTCTTTATTTACTGTAACGTGTACATCACTTCCGCCACTTGCTTCTACATTACAAATATCTGAAGCAAGATCATACCCTTTAAAATCACTTCCACCACTTGCATCGATTGTAAGTTTTGCAGCTTTACCTGAAATATCAACATCACTGCCTCCACTTGCCTGTATATTTAATTCATCGGTTTCAACTTTACCATCAAAATCTGATCCGCCTGAAATCTCCATTGCTAATCTGGCAACTTTGATTGAACCATCTACGCTGATATCCGAACCGCCAGATCCTTCCAGCCTGTCAAGGTTTTTGAACGATACATATGCTTTTAATTTACGGTTGCTCCAATCCATTCTAATATTGCTGTTCCATTCATACCATATCTTTAAAACACCATCTTTTACTTCTGTTTTGATCTTCGCCCGGTATTCTTCTTTTGATGCACTAACAGCAACTGCCTCTTCACCCTGGCTTAAATAAAGATCAATGCCACCTGAAACTTCAATAGCATGAAATGCTGATACGTTTCTTTTTTCCGCATTAGCATCATTAATTGTTTTTTGAGCTGACACAGCTGTGATCAATCCAGTTATTACTAATAGACTAAATAACTTTTTCATGTGATTAATTTTTATTGGTTTTTGTTCACATGGAATTCACCGTAAAATTTTCTTCGTTTCTGATTATGTTAGCTGGAAAATTTTATGGTTCATTTCATGGCTATAGTTTTTAAATTTTAGAAACGTATCCCCCCGTGTTTGTCTTTATTTCACGAATACCGGCATTGCCTTTATATTTTATATAGCCACCGGTATCCGCTTTTACATTTAATTCTTTATCTACTGAAATATGAATCCCTGCCCCGGTGCTCATTTTCACAAAACAGGTATTTGTAACCAGATTTTCTCCCATGAATTTGCTCCCGGTATCTCCTTCTGCTTCCAACTTATCTACTTTGCCAGTGAGAGTTATTTTTGAACCGGTATTTTGATCAACAGTTAAAGTGCCAATATTTATTTCTGCTTTTACAAGCCCCCCGGTATTTGCCTTTAATTCAAATGTGGTTGCCTCTAACACCCCATCGATATTCGCTTCAGCCCCGGTACTAACATGGAGCAGATCAAGTGATTTATAAGAAACATAAGCTCTCAGGCGTTTGCTTTCGTTTTTCTTGTTAATAGCTCCGCTTTTCGTTTCATAATGGATCCTCAAAATACCATTTCTTACTTCGGTTACGATTTTATCACGGAACTGGGCTTCTGATGCGCTGACCGCTACTTCTTCAGTCGTTCCTTTAGTTAAAGTAAGCTCGATGCCGGTAGCGACATCAATTCCATGAAAACTGCCAACGGTCCTTTTTTCGGCATTGGCATCATTTATAGTTTTTTGGGCGAAAGAGGTGGTAACCAACCCCACAAATAACGATAAGAGTAAGAAGGTTTTCTTCATAAACAATGATTTGTAGGTTATACGAAGGAAAGTGTAGAAAGGTTACAGCTATCTGAAAAAAGTTTTATCCTTAGCTTTGCGGCAGAACTTCAGCGTTTCCCCGGGGTGCCCGTCTCGCCTAACGCGAGATCGAGCTGAGATAAAACCCGTAGAACCTGATCAGGGTAATGCCTGCGCAGGGAAGGTGCTATACATCTTTCATTCCTGTTAACAGCATTCCCTCTCATTTTTAATCTTTTAAACTTTAAAAAATGAAGAGGATTGCCATTTTAATTACCGTTGCTATTTTCGGCAATGCGGTATTTGGCCAAACTAAAGACAGTACAAAAAGAGACAGTTTTCTTTTGCTCGAGCCAGTAGAGGTAAAAGCTATCCGGGCCGGTGAAAATTCGCCTTTTACAAAAACCAATTTGACTAAAAAGCAAATTGAGAAGCTAAATCTTGGGCAGGATCTGCCATTTATTTTAAATCAGACACCATCCGTTGTCGTTAGTTCCGATGCCGGTAATGGTGTTGGTTATACGGGTATCCGGATCCGCGGCTCGGACGCCTCAAGGATCAATGTAACCCTGAATGGAGTTCCATTTAATGACGCAGAAAGCCAGGGGACCTTCTTTGTTGATCTTCCTGATTTTACTTCTTCAGTTGGAAGTATACAAGTACAGCGTGGGGTGGGCACCTCATCAAACGGTGCAGGTGCTTTTGGAGCAAGTATAAATATCAGCACCAACGAAGTGAATCTGAAACCCTATGTTGAGTTCAATAACAGCTACGGTTCCTTCAATACATGGAAGAATACTTTTAAAGTTGGCAGCGGCTTAGTGAGTGATCATTTTACCGTGGACCTCCGTTTATCAAGGATCAGCAGCGATGGATATATTGACAGGGCCAGCAGTGATCTTAGATCATATTATTTCTCTACAGCCTATCTCGGGAAAAAAAATTCGCTTCGTTTCAATATGTTTTCCGGCAAAGAAAAAACTTATCAGGCATGGTATGGAGTAAGTGAAGCCGATCTGAAAACAGATCGTACCATTAACTATGCCGGTATGGAACGGCCCGGCGAACCTTACGATAATGAAACTGATAATTATAAACAGGATCATTATCAGCTTTTCTATAACCAGGATTTGACAAGCCGTTTAAAATTATCGGCTGGTTTGTTTTATATAAAAGGCAAAGGCTATTATGAACAATATAAGGCTGATGAAGCTTATGCAGATTATGGCTTATCAGGACCGGTTTTTGGAACTGATACGATCACAAGGACAGACCTTGTAAGACAACTTTGGCTTGACAACAATTTTTATGGAAGTATTTTTTCATTGCAATACAAAGGCAATACTTCTCAATTCACTCTTGGTGGCGGATGGAATCGTTATGAGGGCAGTCATTATGGGGATGTAGTTTGGGCAGAAAAAGGGTTGACTTTACCGGGCAGGTGGTATGATCTTGATGCTGATAAAAATGATCTTACGATCTATTTTAAGCAACAGACAAAAATTGGCGCCCTGGTTTCTGTTTTTTATGATCTCCAGTATCGCAGCGTGAAATATGATCTTTATGGATTCAGGAATAACCCTGATCTCATTATTAAAAACCATTACAATTTCTTTAATCCGAAAGCGGGGTTAAGTTTTCAAAAAAACGAATGGTCAGGTTATCTTTCTTATAGTCGTGGACAAAAAGAACCGAATCGTGAAGATTTTGAAGCAGGAATCGACCAACAACCAAAACCAGAAAAACTAAATGATCTTGAATTGGGGATTGAGAAGAGAAATGATAAATACAATGTAGGTCTCACAGGTTATTATATGCATTATGAAGATCAGCTGGTATTAACTGGTAAAATAAATGATGTCGGTGCTTATACAAGAACCAATATTCCCAAAAGCTATCGTGCCGGAGTGGAGTTGGTAGCTTCTGCAAAAATTACTCCCTGGTTAAATGCCGCGGGGAATTTTTCGGTGAGTAAAAATAAAGTCAAAGATTTTACAGAATACATTGATGATTATGATAATGGCGGTCAACAAGTAAATCAGTATTCCTCAACCGATATTGCTTTTTCGCCAAATATGGTTGGCGGTACTACTATAAATTTCATTCCACTAAAAAATACTGAGCTGAGTTTAATAAGCAAATATGTCGGCAAACAATATTTAGACAATACTCAAAATGAAGGCCGCAAGTTAAATGCCTATTACACCCAGGATGCAAGATTAATTTATACCATTAGTAAAAAATGTTTAAAGGAATTAAATATCGTTTTACAAGCAAATAATGTTTTTGATAAAAAGTATGAGCCGAATGGTTATACGTTCAGCTATTATTATGGCGGCAGCTTAACTACTGAAAACTATTATTTCCCAATGGCTGGAAGAAATTTTATGGTTGGGGTGAATGTGAAGTTTTGATTTTTAAACTTCCGATAGCGTATTCGGTGTGAGTGACGCTTATCATCCTCCAACCTTCTCTTGCCATGCAAGCATACCACCTACAAGGTTTTTTGTATTCTTAAACCCCATTGCGTCTAAAAACATGCAGGCCTGTCCGCTACGATTTCCACTACGACAGTAACATATAACTTCTTTCTCTTTCAGATCTTCTATTTCCTCTATCTGCATAGATTGAATCTGCCCTAAAGGAATAAGGACACCGCCAATGTTGAACTCGGCATTTTCATGAGGCTCTCTTACATCTACTATATGTAATTCTTCGCCTGCGTCAAGGCGTTTTTTCAATTCTTCAACAGTTATGTTATTCATAAAAAGTTTATTGTTGTTCAGGTAATTTTTGAAGTGTTGTATCAATAGCAGGGCGTACTATGCTTAGTCTTACATCCATCGTCTGGCCGGTACGGATCTTTATTCTCTTGCCATCCGGGCCCATACGGGGCGGATGTTGTTCATATATAAATGCGCTTGCGGTATCGGTAACATCCGGATCTGGCATTATCGAAAGAAAACTTAATCCGTTTGATTCCAAAAACTTCTTAGCCTCGCCAAATGTCATACCGACTAAGTTAGGTACCGTAAATTCTGTATCCCCTACTCCGTCGCTCAAAACAAGATCAATACTACTTCCCTGCCGGATTTTTGTTCCGGGTGCAATTGGCGATCCATTATAACGCCACTCCTGTACAGTATTCTTAGCAAAGTCATGAACGTAAAATGTATCGCCAACCCTTAGCCCCATATTTTTTAATTGTAATTCGGCATTGCGAAGACTAAAATCTTTCAGGTTTGGCATTTCAACCATTGGCGGTACATGGCGGTTGACGGTTAAATGAACGGTGCGGCTGTACTTAACAATTGCATCGCCTTCCGGCACCTGTCTTAATACAGCCCCTTTTGCGGTCGTATCAATATAAATAGAGTCCTGTACTTCTACATCGAATCCACTGTTGTTAAGAATTTTCTGAGCTTCATCAAAAGACTTTCCGACTACATTTGGAACTGTCTTGTTTTTCCCATGCCGGGTCAACGGTCCGAGCAAGATAGAGAGTAGAAATAATAATATAACCATAAGGACCAATCCTGCCAGCAGGTTCATCCAAAGGGGTCTTTTCGTTATAAATTGAAACATTGGATTTATTTAATTTAGAAATCTTAAAACGGGGAATTTCAAGATTTCTTACTTCAAGATTAGTGATTAAAACACTCTTCCAACAATTTTGTATAAAATTCTTTTAAACTCCATCCCATGGCTTTCACCTGTTGGGGCACAATGCTTGCATCACTCTGGCCCGGTATTGTATTTATTTCAAGCATGAAGGGATATCCACTGCTCTCTTCCAAAATAAAATCAATTCTTACAACACCCCTGCAATTAAATACAGCATAGATCTTTTTTGCAGCATCCCTGATCTTATCTGCAGCTACATCATCCAATTCAGCTGGAGTTACTTCCGTAGAAGCTCCCTGGTATTTTGCTTCGTAATCAAAAAAGTCTTTTTTACTGATCACCTCTGTAATAGGTAGTGCAACAATATTTCCTTTTGTTTTAAATACCCCGATCGTAAACTCTCTTCCTTTTATCATTTGCTCCACCAAAACCTGATCATCTTCTTTAAATGCTTTTTGAATTGCAGCTTCCAATTCTTTGGACTCGTGCACCTTACTCATGCCAATACTACTGCCGCCATTGTTTGGCTTTACAAATACGGGAAAAGACAATCCATCAATGATCTGTTGCAAGTGAACAGGAGTATGCTTGAACAAATGAAATGATCTTGAAACATGAATGCCCGCCATTGCAGCAACAGCCACTGTATATCTTTTATTAAATGTGATAGCAGAGGAGGCCGCATCACAGCTTGTATAAGGTATCTTTAATGTATCGAAATAACCCTGCAACTTTCCGTCCTCACCAGGCGTACCATGCATACCAATAAAAACTGCATCAAACTTCAAGGCCCCACTGTCTGTCTGGACCGAAAAATCATTCTTGTTGACCTCGGCTTTTTTACCATCGCCAGATTCATAAAACCATCCCTGTGGATTGATATCTATCTTATAAACATTGAACTTTTCCCTGTCCAGATGTTTATCAATTGTAGCAGCTGATTTATAGGATATGACCGCTTCCCCGGAAAAGCCTCCGGTAACGAGGGCAATGTTTTTTTTCATGCGTGGTTCCAGGTGATTTACAGACGCAAATATTGAAGAAAAATTGCTGTAATAAAAACTAAACAGCAGAAAAAAGAATATTATAACATCGTTTTAAGCGGCTGGCATTAAATAATAAAGGTGAAGGACGTTCTCCCTTCACCTTTTTACAGCGGAACATATCACCCGCCTGATTTCGCAGCTCACTTGCCGCTTTTTATTGTGAACTAAAGTTAATCGATTAAAAAGCAGTTCCTGTCAAATATGCTGAAATGTTTTCCACATTATCAGCACCTTCTTAAAGATGCAACTTTTCTTTTTTGGCTAATAATTCGTCAACTGTTTCTTTATACATTTCG
>DASUTO010000464.1:0-2110 GCA_036374555.1 Chitinophagaceae bacterium | reverse complement strand
TGGAAATCAGGTGAAGTGGAATAAGAATAACAACGCCAGGTACGAGGGGAAGTATTTATTCTTTAAAATACTCCAGCACTTTCGTTAACGGTAGTGCTCCCTGAACCCCTTCGATCAGGTTTCCTTTTTTATCGTAAAAAGCCAGGAAAGGAGTGTAGCTGATCCTGTAATAAGTAGCAAGTATATGCTGCATATCGTATCCTACAGTAATATTTGAGAACCGGTTAAGTTTGTAATTATCATAAAAGGCTTTCATTTTATCAACAGGCATAAAGGTCGCCATCACAATTTCTATGTTTTTAAAACTATCTATCTTATCAATCAGCTCTTCCGTTTTTTTTTGGCAATGTTCACAATCCGGGCTGAATAAAATAAAGAATAATGGCGTATTCTTTTTTAGTTGCTTATCTGTAAAAATCGTTGCGCTATCTGTCAACAACAATTTGAGAGGCGGAACAGTTGGAAATCTTTTATACGGCGGATCAGTTTGCTGCGCAAAAGCAAGTACCGAAACTTGTACAAAAACAAAAAAAGTGATTATAGTTTTCATTCTGCAAAGAAACTTTATTATTCATTATTATCCCGATTTTCAGCCATTACATAACTTTCCATTCACACTTTGCCATAAGGCTATCTAACCTTATCTTTGCCGCCTCAAAAAAATTAATTGTTCAAATGGCAAATACATCGGATATCAGTCGCGGCATGATCCTGAACCTTGATGGCAGTCTTTACAGTGTAGTAGAATTTGGCGAAAACAAAACTGCCCGTGCTGCTGCAAAAGTGTGGGCTAAACTGAAGGGTGTGGATAATAGCCGCAGCATTGAAAAAACCTGGAACTCAGGTGATAATATTTATCCTGTACGTGTGGAAAGACGGACTTACCAGTTTTTATACAAGGACGATACAGGTTATAATTTCATGGATAGCGAGACTTTTGAGCAGATCGCTTTACAACCAGAAACTATTGATGCCCCGCAATACCTTAAAGAAGGACAGGAGGTTGGTATTTTGATCAACACTGAAAACGACCAGGTACTCGGCGCTGAGCTTCCCGATAAGATCACTTTATTGATCACTTATTGTGAGCCTGGTGTTCGTGGCGATACTGCAACCCGTACTTTAAAACCTGCAACGCTGGAAACCGGCGCTACTGTAGGTGTTCCTCTTTTTGTAAATGAAGGCGAACTTATTCGCATCAATACAAAAACAGGTGAGTATGTAGAAAGAGTAAAATAATTTTTTTGGCTTTTTAAGGATTTTGCCCAAAATCGACCGGATTCTGGGCTTTTTTATATGATTTTGACTCGATTTTGCCCAAAACTTGCCAAAAACAAGAGCGTTCCGGATTTGATTTCCCTATCTTAGCCGTCCCTAAATTCACCTCCGAAGAATTTCTTTGGACCAAACCAACTTAATTTGAAAAACATGGACTTCAAGCAGATTCAGGAGTTGATCAAAATGGTCAACAAATCAAATATTGGTGAAGTAACTGTGGAATTGAAAGATTTCAGAGTAACTATAAAACAAAAAGAAGACAAGATACAACAAGTAGTAAGTGCGCCGATGCATACGGCACCAGCAATCCCGCAGATTCATCATGTTCCCGCACACACTTCTCCAGGTGGTCCATCCGTGCACCCTGCCGCTTCCACTGAAACAACGAAAGAAGCACTGGCTACAGCAAGCAATGTTATCACCGTCAGGAGCCCAATGATCGGTACATTCTATCGTAAGGCAGGACCTGATAAGCCAAACTTTGTTGAAGTGGGAGATGAGATCAATCCCGGTAAAGTGGTTTGTATCATTGAAGCCATGAAACTGTTTAATGAAATAGAAAGTGAAGTAAAGGGAAAGATCGTGAAGATCCTTGTTGAAGATGCTTCGCCTGTTGAATATGATCAGCCGTTATTTCTTGTTGAACCTGCTTAGTTGAAAAACGATGTCCACTCTTTTGAATTATTGATTATTCATTCTTAATTATTAACTGTGTTCAAAAAAGTTTTAATAGCAAATAGGGGAGAAATTGCACTCCGCGTTATTCGGACATGTAGAGAAATGGGAATTAAAACAGTTGCCGTTTATTCCACTGCAGACCGTGATAGTCTTC
>DASUTO010000463.1:0-3590 GCA_036374555.1 Chitinophagaceae bacterium | reverse complement strand
AGTAATTTTTTTGCAAAATAGGCTTCGCCCCAGCGCCAGTCTATCAATAAATGTTTTGTAAGAAAAGAAGCAACGATCATCCGGACACGGTTATGCATAAAGCCGGTTGCATTTAATTCTCTCATTCCTGCATCAACGATCGGGTAACCAGTTTCTCCTTTACACCATGCATCAAATTCTTTTTCGTTATTTCTCCATTTGATGTTATCATATCCAGGTTTGAAAGATCGTTCAACTACATGCGGATAATGCCACAGTATCATTTGATAAAAATCTCTCCAGGTAAGTTCATTAAGAAAAGTTTCATTTAGCTTACCGGCTTCTCTTGCCAATTCACGAATACTGATAGTTCCAAACCGAAGATGCACACTCAACCTGGATGTGCCTTCAACAGCAGGATAATCTCTTTGCTCTTTATAATGTTCTATTATATCATTTTTCCAGTGTTTTATCGGGAAATCCTGGTGGCCCGACCTAAAATTGATTTGAGAAAGTGAGGGAAGTATTTTCTCCGGTTGCCTTAAAAAATTAAAAAAAAATCGTTCGGTTGGATATGAGGAAAGATAAAAATCATTGAGTATTGCTTTCCACTTTCTTGAATAGGGTGTAAAAACCGTGTATGGTTTTCCATCATCCTTTGTTATTTCATTCTTTTCAAATATTACCTGGTCCTTAAATGAGTGAAATGATATTCCATTCGCACTAAGCAACGTTGCCACCTCTGCATCTCTCTTCCGGGCATAGGGTTCGTAATCATGATTAGCATAAACATTTTCAATAATGTAGTCTTTGGTCAATTGTTTCCAGGTATCGCAGGGAAATCCATATCGTACATCTAATGTTGAGCCGATGACTGCAAGTAATCGTTGTAGCTCCTGGAGTGATGAGTGTATAAATTCTACCCTTCTGTCTTCCCGCTCATCGAGTTCATCGAGGATATTACGGTCAAAAATAAAAATGGGGACAACGGGTTTTCCTTGTTTTAAGGCATGGTATAAGCCTGCATTGTCATGCAGTCGCAGATCACGACGGAACCAAAAAACGTTTACAGCTATACTCATGAAGGCTTAACAAACCAGGCTGCAGATTGTTTAGTGAAGTTCAATAATTTGCTACTAACTATGTTTTTATAAGTCTTACCCCGGCATTCCTTTACCCACCTGATGCCGGTTACAGCATTCGTGAGAAAAATTTCATCTGCCTGGAGCAAGACATCCTCGGTAAGTACAGACTCTTGTGTCAGAAAACCCGAATCCAGGGTGGGCAATTCCAGGATTTTTTTTCTCATCACACCTGCTACACAACCTTCACTTAAAGAAGGTGTAAAAATCTTTTCGTCTTTCACCCAAAATATATTAGCAATAGTAGCATCGCAGATCCGTTCATGCTGATTTAGTAGCAAGGCATCATCCAGCTTATTTTCCTTTGCCCAAATAGCAGCCATTACATAGGGTAAGTAGTTAGCAGATTTAAGATTGGAAAACTTATCGATGCTTTTCCTTGCATCCGGGAAAATATCAATTATTAATCCGTTGCCTTTAAAGGAATCCTGGTTTTGTTCTATGGGCGAACTTTCTATCAAATAAGAGATCTTATCATCACAATCATATAAACCACCCCTGCCCCTTGATACAGAAAGCCGAACCCTCGCTAATTCCTCAAAATTATTTTCTTTGCAAACCTCTTTTACCTGTTCGCCTATTTTTTGTTTTGTAAAGAAAGCCGGTAGCTTAAACCTTAAAGTTTCTAATCCAGAAAACAATCTTTCAAGATGATAATGCTCCAATAAAATGTCGCCCTTTACAATTTTCATCGTTTCAAACAGGCCGTCACCATACCGGTAGCTATGATCGTCTAAAAATAAACCTGCCTTATTCTTTTCAACGATATTTCCATTTATGATCACAAATTCCATGTCATCAAAGTAAAATAAAAAAGCCATCCACAGATTGTGAATGGCTAAATATTATCATGAAAGCAACGATTACTGTTCTACTATCCCGGCTTTTACTGCATACATTACAAGTCCGGCCATGCTCTTGGTACCGGTTTTGGTTTTTAATTTGTCACGGATAGCTTCAACGGTGCGGGGGCTAAGGTCCACTATATCTGCAATTTCCTTCGTGCTTTTTTCTTCGCACATCAGGCGCAGGATAGTTATTTCCTTTTCATTTAAATGAACTTCGGCAGGTTTGTGTGCATCTGCGAAGGTTTTATTTCGCAAACCGCTGAGCAATGCCTTATTGGTAAGATCATTAAAGAAAAATTCATTTTCATATACCTGCTTGATAGCCTCATAGATCTTTTCAGCGCCGCTTTCCTTTGTCAGGTAGCTGTTAGCACCGATCTCCATCATGCGGCTGATCATTGAATGATCATTGTGCATGCTGAGCATGATCACTTTCACACCAGGATATAATTTTTTTATTTCGGGCAAGGTAGCCAGGCCGTCCATGATCGGCATCGAGATATCAAGAAGTACAACATCAGGCTGAATATGCTTTAATAGATTCAGCATTTGCATACCATTCTCAGCTTCAGCCACCATGTGTATGTCCTTATGCGCAGTCAAAGATGCCTTAACACCAGAACGGAAAAGTGTGTGGTCATCAGCAATAGCCACTTTAATTACATGGCTTGTTGTTTCAGGGTTTTTCATGAAATATTTGGTTTTTAAAATTTTTGATGAAATCGTACGATTCCATCGGATATTGGTTAGTAAATAAACGATTTTTTTTAAAACTTATTTTCCTAAATCATTTCGAACTGCAAATTGTAAAAATCCTACTACATATACCATAGTACAAGTACCTGATTTTTAGTATGTGGAATATACAGGTAATATCACGAGACGAAGCGAAACTACTCAACGTTGCATGTGAAGTTTACGATAGCATCAGTAAAAACCATAATTGAAATATCAGGAAGTTTTGCTCTTGTATTATATGCGATGCAACAATAGTTTTGTTTCAGAAAGTTGATTGATACGGACTCACTGCATTCTTCGCAATCCGAAACCGTCCAATGTCCAAAACCGTCCAAAAAAGAAATTTCCAAATCCTTTAAAAAACCAACGCACTGTCTCCGACAGTCAACTTTCTCTTTTTATATAATCCCTCTTGAAAATTTCCCGTTTTTAGAATCTGGTATCATTAATCTAAAGACCTTACTTGAAACTGAGAAATATAGCGATCGGAGACCAGCTACCGCTTTTTTCGGCGTAAAAGACGTTTTTTTCTTAACGGATAGGGGTATATCATCCATAAATTTGCCCCAATGGATAATTCCTTTTTCGAGAGGCTTTTTTCTCATTGGAGCATGGTTTATTTTACGGAACCTGTAGCCTGTATTATTTCTCTTATTGCAATAATTCTTGGATTAAAAAATTATCGCAAAGACAACACGTATACTCTCTTTATTTTATATTCAATAAGTTGCCTTCTTTTACTTTTATCAGTCGATATTATTAAACTAGTATGGCATCTTCCGACTAGAAATAAGAGTATTCTAACTGAAACAGGAAATACCTTATTTGAGCTTACTGAGCTCTTTGTCTTTTATTACTTTTTCCTGAACATAATTAAATCAAA
>DASUTO010000462.1:0-7476 GCA_036374555.1 Chitinophagaceae bacterium | reverse complement strand
TTTCCGGGAAGCGCTGAAACAGCAGGATTGGGAAAAATACAGGAATAAAAATGTTGCGATCGTTTGCTCCGCTGATGCGATCATCCCCGTGTGGGCATATATGCTTGTTACCACCTACCTTCAACCTGTAGCAAAAGAAATAGTTGTTGGAGATGAAAAAGAGATGTACAAAACAATTTTTTTGAAAAACATCTCTTCGATACACGAATCAGAGTTTGCTGACAAACGCATAGTATTAAAAGGCTGTGGTGAAACACCAATAGATGATTTTGCTTATGCCGAGGCGACACGAAAGTTATTGCCCGTTGCAAAAAGCATTATGTACGGAGAACCATGTAGTACTGTACCGGTTTATAAAAAGAAATAACCCTTATCGAACCTTCACCGGTATTGCGGAAATATTTACCTTAACGGCATTAAAGAACCGTGCAAATGAAAAAAACCTGGTGGGTTTTATTGCTTGTCATTTTGATTGCCGCTGCGGCATCCATATTTATTTATGGAAAAAATAAACCCAAAGAAAAATTTCCGGCTCATGTTGATTTTAATATCCATATAAGACCGATACTTTCCGATCGCTGTTTTAAATGCCATGGTCCCGATTCAAAACAACGCCAGGCGAATCTCCGTCTCGATATTCCCGATAGTGCATTTGCCGTATTAAAAGAAAGCCCCGGAATGTTCGCCATTGTTCCCGGAAAGCCAGATCAGTCTCAGGTTTATCATCGTATCATATCGGAAGATACTGCTGAAAGAATGCCGCCGCCCTCATCAAACGTTTCTCTGTCTGAATATGAAATAAAACTTATTGAGAAATGGATAAAGCAGGGCGCCGGATACAAACCGCATTGGGCATTCATTGCGCCACAACCACAGCAATTACCCGAAACAGGCAATGATAAATGGGCGAAGAACGAGATCGATCATTTTATACTTGCTAAAATGGAAGAAATGGGTCTTTCTCCAAACGAGCAAGCAGACAAAGAAAGATTATTAAAAAGAGTTTGTTTTGAGCTGACGGGCCTTCCGCCAACAATAGAAATGCAAGAACGATTTTTGAATGACAATGCTGCAAATGCCTATGAAAAAATTGTTGATGAACTTTTAGCCAATCAACATTATGGAGAAAAGATGGCCGTGCAATGGTTGGATGCGGCACGATATGCGGATAGTCATGGTTACCAGGATGATGGTTTACGAACAATGTGGCCATGGAGAGACTGGGTGATCCATGCGTTCAATGAAAATTATTCCTATGAAAAATTTGTAACATGGCAGCTGGCGGGTGACCTCCTTCCCGAACCAACAAAGGAAATGCTGCTGGCAACTGGCTTTAACCGCAACCATAAAATAACACAAGAGGGCGGAGTAATAGACGAAGAGTACAGGCTTGAATATGTAACCGATCGCACCAACACATTTGGAAAAACATTTTTAGCAATGACATTTGAATGCGCCAAATGTCATGATCACAAGTTCGATCCTATATCCCAGAGGTCGTATTACAGCACATTTGCTTTTTTCAACCAGGTAAATGAAAAAGGATTGCTTGGTGATATTACACTTGCCTCTCTTGCTGATCCTCCAAACATGAAGATCAGCAGCGAGGATGTAAAAAATGTTTTACAGTTCATCAATAAAAAAGATACGGCTGCAGTAATGGTGATGATCATGAAAGACAGCAGCGAAGTAAGATGTACAAATATTCTAAAACGGGGAGTATATGATCAGCCGGGAGAGGAAGTCTCATTTAATACGCCCCCGAAAATTTTTCCATTTGATTCAACAAAACTTGAGAAGAACCGTCTGGGATTGGCAAAATGGTTATTTGATAAAAAACATCCACTGACATCAAGGGTTTTTGTAAATCGTATCTGGCAGGAGTTTTTTGGAAGAGGCCTTGTGAAAACTTCCGGTGATTTTGGAATGCAGGGGGAGCCGCCATCACATCCCGAATTACTCGATTGGCTCGCACTGGATTTTATGAATAATGGATGGGATATAAAAAGATTGGTAAAGCAAATTGTAATGTCCGCCACTTATTGCCAGTCGTCTGTTGTAACAAAAGAAAAACTTTCAAAAGACCCAGAGAATATTTTTCTATCAAGATCATTAAGAATACGATATCCTGCGGAGTTTGTAAAGGACATTGTTTTATCAAGCAGCGGATTAATGAATGATGAGATCGGCGGGCCGAGTATTAAACCGTATCAACCAAAGGGAATTTGGGAATCATCAACCTCTGGCCGCGGGCAATTGGCGAGATATGTACAGGATCATGATGAAAAACTTTATCGCCGCGGCATGTATACATTTATTAAACGCACTGTTCCGCCACCATCCATGCTTACATTCGATGGAGCAAACAGGGATCAGTGCGAAGTAAAAAGAGTAAGAACGAACACTCCATTGCAGGCCTTGGTATTATTAAATGATCCACAGGTATTGGAAGCCGCGAGGGTTTTAGCTGAAAAATTGCAAATAGAGAATATCTCAGAGGAACAAAGAATTGAAAAAGCATTTCGACTGATCAATTGCAGAAAACCAAGTGAAAAGGAAAAGCTAATTCTCTTTGATTATTATAAAAAAGAAAAAGACGGGTTTTCACGAACACCGAGAAAAGCCGAAAGTTTTTTGAAAATAGGGGAATACAAACACGAACAAAATGTAAACCAAGTGGAAGCGGCAGCACTAATGCAGATAGTTCACACAATTTATAATATGGAAGAGGCCATTACTAAAACATAAACCCCCTGTCCTCCGCCTTGGGCGGAGAGACTTAGAAAGGAAGTTTTTATAGTAACAAGGGAAACTGAAGAGATTAAAATATGATGAGTAGAATTACAAAAGTATAAGAGTCCGCCTGAGGCGGAACGGAAGATGATAGAAGTAATGAAGTTGACATCATAAAAACAAATTTCATGGCAAACGAGTTTTTCGAGAACAGGTTGAATATTACACGCAAACATTTTCTTGGCAAGCTAAGTCTTGGCCTCGGTAGTGTTGCGTTAGGGTCCTTATTAATTAAAGATCTTTTTAGTAGTGGGTCAGCAGAAATGTTGCCACCTGTTGGCCTTCCTCATTTTGCACCCAAAGCAAAGCGCATCATTTATCTTTTTCAAAATGGAGCCCCATCACAATTAGAAAGTTTCGACTATAAACCGACATTGATCAAAAGAATGGGAGAAGATCTGCCCGCTTCAATAAGAATGGGGCAACGACTAACGGGCATGACGGCAAACCAGGATAAATTCCCGATGGTAGGATCAAAATTTGAATTCAAACAATATGGGCAATCGGGAACATGGATCAGCGAACTGTTTCCAAACATTGGAAAAATAGCCGATGACATTTGCGTAATAAAAACAATGCACACGGAGGCGATCAATCACGATCCTGCATTGACATTTATACAAACAGGAGCACAGCAGGGTAACCGGCCAAGCATGGGCTCGTGGTTGAGCTATGGGTTAGGAAGCGAGAATAAAAATCTCCCGGCTTTTTGTGTGTTGCTTTCCAGGGGAAAAGGAAATGGGCAGGGCGTGTATTCAAAACTCTGGACCAATGGTTTTCTTGATAGCATTCACCAGGGAGTTCAATTCAGCAATAGCGATGAAAGAGTTTTGTATTTGAACAACCCGGAGGGTGCAGACAAATTGGACAGAAGAAAAATGCTGGACGAGTTGGCAAAGCTAAATGCATTATCATTCGAAGAGTTTGGTGATCCTGAAATAAAAACAAAAGTCGAACAATATGAAATGGCATACCGCATGCAAACCGCGGTGCCAGAGCTCACCGACCTGTCAAAAGAATCAGATCAAATAATTAAAATGTATGGCCCGGAATGTTTAGTGCCGGGAAGCTATGCTGCAAATTGTTTGCTGGCAAGAAAACTTTCAGAAGCAGGAGTAAGATTTGTTCAGTTGTATCACCAGGGCTGGGATCAGCACGGCAACCTTGTTGGCGAAATGCCGGGACAGGCAAGGGACACCGACCGGGCATCAGCGGCTTTGGTAATGGACCTTAAACAAAGAGGGTTGCTTGATGAAACGTTAGTGATCTGGGGAGGCGAGTTCGGAAGAACAAATTATTGCCAGGGAGAATTGACAAAAGATAATTATGGCCGTGATCACCACCCAAGATGTTATAGTATTTGGATGGCAGGCGGGGGCATTAAACCCGGGATTTCTTATGGAGAAACTGATGAGTTTGGGTATAACATTGTAAAAGATCCTGTTCATATAAACGATTTTCATGCAACGGTTTTGCAATTGATGGGATTGAATCATGAAAAATTGGTTTATAAACATCTTGGCCGTCGTTATCGTTTGACAGATGTTGCGGGCCAGGTTGTCAATGGAGTACTTGCATAAAAAAGCAGAATGAAATTATTCCAACGTATTTTATCCAACCTTAGTTTTTTTATCGTCGTGATGCTTTTGTTTTTGCTGTTCTTTCAAAACAAAGTATCGCTGCCGCCATCATTGCAGGCGGTTGGAAGAATGCATCCGCTGTTACTTCATTTACCGATTGGACTTCTCGTTATCTCATTTATTGTATGGCTTGGTAAAAAGAATATTGATGCAGGATCTTTTCAAAAGATATTTATTCTTGTGTTACAGGTTACAGCGTTTACCGCTGCGCTTACTGCGCTGATGGGTTTTTTTCTTTCGAGAGAAGGGGGTTATGACGAAAACATTCTTTTAAAACATAAAGTACTCGGGATCATAACCGCAATTTTATCTTATGCACTTTTATTGGTTTATCAATTTTTTCCGGAAAAGAATTTCGTTTTTGGAACAATTATTACAATATCACTGGGAGTAATGATCGTTGGAAGTCATTTCGGCTCCAACCTGACACACGGAGAAGGCTTTGTATGGCAACCATTGAAGAGTGATAAAGAAAGTGAAGAAGAAAAGGTTACCGACAGCAGCTCATTGTTTACTGCTGCCATACGACCAATTCTAAGATCAAAATGCTTTTCATGTCATAATGAAAAAAAATCGAAGGGTGGATTGATCATGACAACAGAAGAAAAACTACTAGCAGGTGGAAAGAATGGACCAATTTGGCAATCGGGCGATGCGCTGAACAGCCACATCATTCAAAACATCAATTTACCGGAAGAGGACAAGAAACACATGCCTCCTAAAGGAAAACCGCAATTAAGCCAGGAACAAATTGATCTTTTATTCGCATGGATAGAATCTGGCGCTGATATGAAGAAAACTATGAGAGATTATGCAGATGATGATACAGTAAAGATCCTTGCAGCAAAATTTATTGACTTGCCAAAAGCAGAAACAGAAAAAATATATTCATTTGCCGCAGCGCCAACTTCAACAATTCAAAAGTTGAACGGTCCATTTTGTTCGGTATTTCCACTATCACAAAACTCACCGGCATTACAGGCAGATTTTTTTGTAAGAGAAAAGTTTGACAGGAAAAATTTGGAAGAACTCTTAAAAGTAAAACAACAACTTGTTGTGCTCAATCTTGGGAATATGCCCGTTACCGATGCGGATATGAAAACGATCAGTCAATTTGCAAATCTTGAAAAGTTAGTATTGAATAATTCATTGATCACAAACAACGCATTAAGTGAGATCAAAAAACTAAAAAGCCTTCGGTCACTTTCGCTTGCCGGAACTCAAATTGATAAAAATGCAGGCCCATCATTTTTACAATTCGATTCTTTGAAAGAGATTTTTGTCTGGAACACAAAAATTTCAGTAACGGAAGCAGACGAGTTACAAAAGCAAAACCAAAAGATAAGATTTGACCGCGGCTATATTCCAGACGAAAATGAAACACTTACGCTAACACCGCCGATTGTAAAGAACGAAGAATTTATTTTGTCTGACAATGAACACGTAGAATTGAAACACCAGGTGGGAGGCGTTAGCATACGATATACTACTGATGGCTCGGAGCCCGATAGCACGACTTCGCCGATCTATGATAGTCCCGTTGCTGTTAATGGATTTACGTGGGTAAAGGCCAAAGCAATTAGAACAGGATGGTACAGCAGCCCAACTGCATCATTTACTTTTTTTAAAAAAGGAATAAAACCATCACGAACAGAATTATTAAATCGGCCCAACGAAAAGTATAAAGGCAATGGGGCAGCCACGCTAATCGACCTTAAAAAAGGGGTAGCAGAGAATTTCAGCGATGCTGCCTGGCTTGGTTTTAGAGAACAACCATTTGCTGCAGTTTTTTATTTTGATACAGCGCAAACCATCCACAGCATTTCGATAAGCTATAATGAAAGTGTGCAGTCCTATTTAATGCCTCCGGCAGAAGTGGAAATTTGGGCGGGCGAAGAGAAAGAGAAATTAAAATTGTTAAAGAAGGCAACCGCAATACAACCCACCAAAGAAGAAAAGAATGTTGTAAGAGTCGAAGGGTTGAAGATCGATATTCCACAATCAAAATATAAATGCTACAAAATAGTTGCAAAGAATGTTTCAAAATTACCGGCCTGGCATCCCGGCAAAGGAGACAAGGCGTGGATATTTATCGACGAAATATTTTTTAATTAAACAATATGAAACGAAAAGAATTTATACAAAACAGCAGCTTGCTGATTGCGGGCAGTTTGATCGCAAGAGACAAATTATTTGAGATCGTTGATGGAGAAATAGTTTATGGTCAGAACGAAAAGAAATATAAACTGGTAAAGGACTGGGTAAAAGCAGATACGGCAACCTTGCCGGTGAAAGATTGCCACGAAATGGTACAGGATTCCAAAGGAAGAATTGTTTTACTAACGAATGAAACAAAGAACAATGTCATCTTCTTTGACAAAAACGGGAAGCCGTTAAAAACCTGGGGACATGAGTTTCCCGGGGCACATGGTCTTACGATCTGGGGCGATAAAGAGCAATTCTTTTTTATAACTGATACAGACAAGAACCAATTCTATAAGACAACGATTGACGGGCAAATACTACAAACATGGAATTATCCAGTCGAGTCCGAAAAATATTTTGATCCCAAGAGATTCATTCCAACAGAAACGGCCATTACAAAAGATGGCGAAATATATCTTGCCGATGGCTATGGTATGCAATACATCACACATTATGATGCGCAGGGAAAGATCAAAAATATTTTTGGCGGAAGAGGCACCGAAGAAAAACATTTAGATAATGCACATGGAATAACGATCGATCACCGCACAAGTCCCGAAACATTAATTATTACTGACAGGACCCGTTGTTGTTTCAAACGTTTTTCAATGAAGGGTGAATATATTGAAACGATCTCTTTGCCGGGGGCCTGTGTTTGCCGCCCTGTTATTAAAGGAAATTATTTATACGCGGCCGTTCTTCGTTCACCCAACCTGGATACTGTTGATTCGGGATTCGTTATTATTCTTAATAAAGAAAACCAGGTTGTGTCTGTGCTTTGTGGCTCTGAAGCGGCATATGAGAACGATAAATTAAAACCATTTCATCAAACTGATAA
>DASUTO010000461.1:0-3107 GCA_036374555.1 Chitinophagaceae bacterium | reverse complement strand
ATTCGATCAAGCTGGCTGGCAGCGAAAAGACATTTGTCAAAACATTTATTGTTCAGTAAGCGGGTTTAACAAAAGCTATACAGTGATTGCGGGGCAAATTCAGTTAGTTTGCCGTCATGAAGATCATATTTTCTGTACTCGTTTGCTTTTGTTTTCAGACCTCATTTGCACAGCGGCTGGATATCAATTCACTTGAAAAATTATTGGATGCTCCTGTTCGTTCTGCCGATACGCTGCTGAGGAATTCCGGGTTTAATTTATCCGATAAAGAGACTGGCAAAGGCTACATAAATTACTATTATACCTCTTATGAAAGAAAAGACCTGGTGAATCACCTGCTTCGGTCGCTCAGTTTTATGGATGTTTATAACGATACTGATACTTCAAGATTGATCTTATACAGGACTTATGATGAGAAGGAAGAGGAGGATTTAAAAAACCAATTGCTTGCAAACGGCTATCAATTATTCAGCAGCACTGCCAATAATTTTATTTATAAAAAAGAGACTTACACGATCACCAATAAAATAACAGTGAAAACTGCGAAAGGGAATAAACCGCTTACCGCTTACGAATTTGAACTAGGCAGGTAATTCATCGCAGGCGATCAAGACTCTTCACCAATTTTTCATCTTTCCAGATCCCATTTATTGCCAATAAAAGAAAAACGGGGACCGCTAATGCAAATACAGCGGTCAATGACATGTTGCCACTTACAAATTTTTTCAACTCTGTGAAATAAAGAATAATATTTATAATTGAAAGTCCTGCGGCTGCGGCTGTAAGCCACATCTGCTGCTTCCTGTTTTTATACATAAATATAATAATGATCGTTCCCGCAACTAACCCGGTAGTAAAAATCAAAACAAGAAAGTTGGAAGAAGCCAGCAGCTTTTCAAAAACCTGCACCTTTTCTTTGTTAATAATATTTCCTGAATAAAATGGAAACTTGTAAGTAAGCGCCGCAAAAAGAGCTGCTAAAAAAAGCCAAACAGTCTGAATACGTTGGATCATGGTGAAACTTTTTTCAAAAATAAGGTAACCAGTTTATGTAGCCGGCTTAATATTATTATTGAGCCGGAAGAAATTATCAGGATCATATTTTTTCTTGATGGCTTTTAATCTTTCAAAGTTTGCACCATAGGCATTAGCGACTCTTGTATCGTCATCACTGCCAAGATGGTTTACATAAACGCCATTGGTCAACGGTTCTATCTCTTTCCAGAAACTCCTGGTCCAACTGATATTCTTTTCATCATCTGCTGGATCCAGCCATTGACTGATGATGTCGCTATCCCATTGATCGCGACGATTACCAAAGGCAGTCACTTCAGTAGCTGTTTTTGCAGCTACCCCACGCATATGGAAAAATAAAACGGGTGACATTGGCGATGGACGGGTTGCTACAAATTTTAAAACGATATCCAGTAATTCATCTGATAACTCGGTAAAGTAGCCAGACTTCCAGTAACGACGGATGCCAGCCGGCGCCGCCGCATCAAGGATTGATTGCAATGAAGTGTAAGGTATTTCAGCGATCATATCAGCAATGGGAGTTCCAAATGCGCGGATCGGCGCCAAATGTTTTTCTGCATCCTCGATATTGCCCAGCCATGCAGGCAATACAAATGTTACCGGTAATCCATCAGGAGAAACAATAAAACCCGAGTAAGCCATTAGCTCATCAGGCATGCTGCGTGCATAATCTCTATAGAATTGCATTACTGCTTTTGCCTGTTCCATTGGATACAATATCATCCCTGCAACCACATTGGGTCCAAATGAATGTAACTGGTATTCAAATTTTGAAACGATACCAAAATTTCCGCCGCCACCGCGGATCGCCCAATACAGATCAGGATGATTGTCTTTATCAACTTTTACCTTTTCACCATTGGCCAAAACCATTTCAGCAGACAAAAGATTATCTGCTGTAATTCCATATTTACCCATCAGCCAGCCAAGACCACCGCCCAACGTTAATCCGGCTAAGCCTGTATCTGATACTGTACCGCCTGTTGTTGCTAGTCCGTGTTGGATTGTGGCTGCATCAAATTCTCTGAGGATAACGCCAGGTTCGGCTGTTGCTCTCTTATTTGCAACATCGACTTTAATCGCTTTCATTTTTGAGAGATCGATCATCAGGCCGCCATCACAAACCGCATTGCCGGCAACATTATGTCCGCCACCTCTTACTGAAACAACAAGATTATTTTTTCTTGCATATTTTACACATTCACTAATATCATCGGCATTTGTGCATTGAGCAATGAGTGCAGGTTTTTTGTCGATCATTCCATTCCAGACTTTTCTTGCATTATCGTATTCCGCATCGCCGGCTCGTAATACGGTTCCCTTAATTTTCAAATGTTGGAGTTCGGTTTTCATTTCAATTTTTTTAACTGGTGAAAGAAGATTGCGAATTATTGGGGTAGTCTCCTAAGGTAAGAGATTTTTAAATACCTGAAACTAAAACAGCTTTGGAATATTTTACTTTCCAAAGCTGTTGTAATAATTATTGTAGAAAAACCAACGTTCCTTATTGATCACCCCAATTCAGGATATAATGGAAACTGCTTCATGAAATCTTTTACATCGGCTCTTACGGATGCGATCATCTTTTCATCTTCTGCATTCATCAATATTTTGTCGATCATTTCAACAACTGTTTCCATGTGGGGTTCTTTCATGCCTCTGGTAGTAACAGCAGGCACGCCAACACGAATACCTGAAGTGACAAATGGAGATTTATCATCAAACGGCACGGCATTTTTATTTAGCGTGATATGTGCTTTATCTAAAGTCTCCTGTGCTTTTTTACCGGTCAAATTTTTATTCCGAAGATCGATCAGCATTAAATGATTATCGGTGCCGCCGCTGATCAGATTATAGCCACGGTTTACAAAAGATCTTGCCATTGCCTGGGCATTGCTGATGATCTGCTGACCATACGATTTAAAATCTTCCGATAGGTTTTCACCAAAGCCAACAGCTTTTGCAGCGATCACATGTTCGAGCGGGCCGCCTTGTGATCCGGGGAATACAGCCAGATCCAACAGTTGAGTCATCGTTCTTAAATTTCCTTTTGGATCTTTTATGCCCCATGG
>DASUTO010000460.1:0-17861 GCA_036374555.1 Chitinophagaceae bacterium | reverse complement strand
GCCATTATGAGTGCAAGAAGTATTGAGAACAGGAAAGAAAGATTGCTGACGATCCTGATCACACCACTAATGAGCTGCTCTGCAAGGTTGCCCGTGTTCACAATTTTGATCGGACTGGTTATTCCCAATAATTATTTGCTGGGTTTCCTGAGTGTTCAGGGTTTGGTGATGATGGGACTTTATCTGCTTGGATTATTGATGGCATTAGTGGTTGCTTTCGTTGCCCGTTGGTTTATCAATATAAAAGAAAGAAGTTTTTTTATACTTGAATTACCAACTTACCGGGCACCCCGCTGGGGAAACGTAGTACAAACAATGATCAATAAGGCGAAGATCTTTGTGTTTGATGCGGGTAAGGTAATCATGATAATAAGTTTAATCCTTTGGGCAATGAGTTCGTTTGGTCCGGGAAACAGAATGAAAAATGTGACGCAACAATATGAGCAGCTAAAACAACAGCCCAATGCAAATACAGAGCAATTAGACAAGGAATTTGCTACAGCCAGGCTGGAAAACTCTTTTGCCGGTATCCTGGGGAAGTCAATTGAACCGGTAATTGCTCCGTTGGGATATGATTGGAAAATTGGGATTGCCCTTATTACATCATTTGCTGCAAGAGAAGTTTTTGTTGGCACTATGGCGACGCTTTATAGCGTTGGCGACCAGGATGAAAATGAGCTGCGATTGCGTGACAAAATGAAAGCTGCAAAAAAAGAAGATGGTACGCCGGTTTATACACTTGCATCTGGTTTATCATTAATGATATTCTATGTATTTGCCATGCAATGCATGAGCACATTAGCCGTAGTGAAGCGTGAAACAAAAACCTGGAAATGGCCCATCATTCAGCTTATTTATATGACAGGGTTGGCTTATGTGATGAGTTTAATTGTTTTCCAGCTATTCAAGTAAGCTATTTTGCCGGCGGTTCCCACTTGTCTTTTGGTTCAAAATAATTCCACAACATAAATGAAATTTTTCTTGCCATTGCCCAGGCTTCATTATTATGAGTCCATTGCGTGTCTTTATTGTTTTTTGTAAAAATGCAAAAGATATATGGGTTATGAGGGGCATTTACCAATAATACTTCGCTACGGCTTGCATTTACGCATCCGTTCTTGCTGAACACTTCTATATACGGTGGTATTTGAGAAATGGCTTCATTCAGATCCCAATAATTCCGTCCAAGGCTTCTCATCATACGATCGCAGGCAGCAACAGAAAAGATTTCGTTGCGATAGATTTTTTCAAAGATGGCTCCCATTTCTTTTGGAGTGGTTTGTCCCCACCCGTATTGTGTTCTGTTATTCTCTCTTCCGGGAGTTCTTGAATTTACTCTTGTATAAACCAGTCCCAGGCTATCAAGTATCTCATTAATTCGTGTCCCTTTTCCTGCAAGGCTTTGCAACCACAGGCTTGCTGTGTTATCGCTTGTTGTAAGCATCAGCATCATGACTTTTTTCAACAAGATCTTTTCATCATTTTTTAAGGAGCCAAGAATGTCTTGTCCTTCGTATAACAACGAATCCTTGTAAACCAACGTTGAATCATAAGCTAATTCGCCTCTTTGAATTTTATCCATAACCCCGATAAGAATCGGAACTTTTACAATACTGGCCGTTGGGAAAATAGTATCGGCATTTATTGAAATTGTTTTCCCCGTACGAAGATCTTTTACATAAATGCCAATGTCCCCGTTGAAACCAGCGATCGCCTCCTTTAATTTTGTTTCAAGTTTTTTATCCGTTTTTTGTGTACGGCCAAATAAAAAAGAACAAATAAAAAGCGCCAACAAAAAAAAATTCTTCATGTTTATTATTTCATGTTCATATAATCAAAAACCAGATGACAGAACGCTTTGATGCCCGTTTTCATTCCGGCATCATCCACAAAAAATTGAGCTGTATGATGTGGCGGAGCTTTTTCGGGGTCATTTCCTTTTGGCATTCCGCCCAGATAAAAATAGAATGATGGAGCCCTGGTCCCATAAAAAGAAAAGTCTTCAGATCCCGTTACCCAGTTTCTTTCAATCACCTTATCGGCGCCTGCAGCTGATTGCAATGAAGGAAGCATTCTTTTCACCAGGTCCGGGGGATTATACGTTACCAATGTTTTTGCATCGAAACTCACTTCGGCAGTTGCTCCCCACGCCTCTGCAATTTTAGTGGCTGTTGTTCTTATCCTTTGTTGTACATCCTGCTGCATTTTGCTGTCGAGTGCACGAATGGTTCCCTCCATTATGCAATCGTCGGGAATAATATTATTTCTTATACCTCCATGAATTTTTCCAATAGTGATTATAACAGGTGCTTTAACAAGTTCCATTTGCCGACCAACAATTGTCTGAAGCGCTTCGGTAATTTGCGCCGCGATGGAAATGGGATCTACTCCAAGCCAGGGTTGTGAGCCATGGCTGCCTTTTCCCTTAACTTTTATAGTGAACCAATCTGATGAGGCCATAAACGCACCCGGTTTATAATGAATTTGTCCTGCTTCAATAAAAGATTCGATATGCAATCCAAATATGACGTCTACCTTGGGATTGTCCATCACGCCTTCTTTAACCATCAGGGGAGCGCCGCCCTCCTCTCCATCCGGCGGTCCTTCTTCCGCTGGTTGAAATATAAATTTGATCGTGCCCTTGATATCACTTTTCATTCCTGTCAATACTTCGGCAACACTCATCAACATCGCAACATGAGTGTCATGACCACAAGCATGCATCACCCCTACGTCCTGTCCATTGTAATTCGACCTAACCTTTGAAGCATACGGAAGATTAGATTTCTCCACAATTGGTAAAGCATCCATATCTGCTCTCAATGCAATACAGGGACCCGCTTTGGCTCCTTTAAGAATTCCGACAACTCCAGTTTTTCCCACCCCTTCTTTTACTTCTATTCCAAGAGAACGAAGATGATCGGCAATTAACCTGGCAGTTCTGTATTCATTATTTCCCAATTCCGGATGCTCATGGATATCTCTCCGCCATGCAATACATTTTGCTTCGATTTTATCTGCCGCCAAATTGATCTTATCTATCTGATCATTATTAGTTTTTTTCTGTGCGGATAGAAAAAGAAAAGAAGGAGCAATTAATAAGAACAAAAGGAGTAGTTTCATGATGCAAAAATTTCATGAATTTACCGGAAATAATTTTTCATTTGATCTTCTGAATCACGTGATATAATTTTTTATTTTTAGTCACCCATGCTTCTGCTGCGTCATATTCCATTTTTAAAAGCTGTTTTTATCCATAGTCTTACTGCTTTTGGTGGCCCGCAAGCACACATTGGAATGATGCTAAAAACATTTGTTCATCGCAGGCCATATGTCACTGAACAAGAGTTAATGGAGTATACGGCTTTTTGCCAGCTCCTCCCTGGCGCATCCTCTACTCAAACGCTTACTTTAATTGGTTATAAAAGAGGCGGTGTGATACTGGCGGTTCTTACATTAATAATTTGGATATTGCCCGCAAGCATTTTGATGGGTGCTCTCTCCTTTCTTTTGCATTATATTGATAAGAAAGCATTGAATGTTGATATTTTCAAATTCATTCCCCCAATGGCTGTTGGTTTTCTTGTTTATGCCACTGTTATGGCATTTAATATTTCTATAAAAAATACAGTTACATGGATCATAATGAGTGTATGCGCTATCGCCACCTTTCTTTTATTTAAGCAACCCTGGATATTTCCATTACTTATTGTCTTGGGAGGAATAACCACTAATCTTAGTCGCAAACGTATCCCTCAAATCGAACAAAAGCCAAGAAAGATCAAATGGTGGAACTTCTGGCTGTTTGGAATAATTTTTATAACTGCAGGATTTTTTAGTGAGGTGGCCAGGAAAGATAATTGGCCAAATCGAACACCTATTAATCTTTTTGAAAACACATACCGCATGGGCAGTCTCGTATTTGGAGGTGGGCAGGTATTGATGCCAATGATGTATGAACAATTTTGTGTTCGTCCGGATGCGGTCAAAGAAAAAGATTCTGAAAAAGTGAAAATAGACAAGGATGATATGTATACCGGTATGGGGATCGTGAGAGCTTTACCTGGTCCAGTGTTTTCAATCGCATCTTTCACAGGAGGAATGGCGTTGAAAGATTATGGTAAAACGCCGGAGGAAAGAGGCATTATGCAATTGTTAGGATGTGTAATTGGAACCGTGGCCATTTTTTTACCAAGCGCCTTATTGGTTTTATTCTTTTTTCCAATTTGGCATAATTTGAGAAAATATGCTGCCGTTTATCGTTCGCTTGAGGGTATCAATGCAGTTGTTGTCGGAATAATGATTGCTTCTACATTTTATTTAATGAAAGACATTTCACTTTTAGATGTAAGACTCGGAAGTTTGATCAATGCAGTTGTTATAGCCGGAACATTTACTTTATTGCAGTACACCAAAATACCGCCTCCATTTATCGTGATTGCCTGTTTGCTCCTTGGATATATTTTTTAAACCTTTTGTTTGTAAAACTTTCGGGTTTCAATTTCTTCCCTGACATTTTCGGGAACCAGATATCGTATCGATTTTCCAGATCGTATATACTCCCTTATTTGTGATGCCGATATTTGAATTATAGGTGCATTCAAAATTAAAGGAGCATTTCCTAAAGCTCTTCTAATATCATATCCTTCTCTTTTGTAAACATAGATCGAATAATTATTAATTATTGCTTCATAATTTTTCCATTTATCAAGGTTTTGGTAACTATCACTCCCCATTATTAATGAAAATTGATGTTCGGGATATTTCTCAGCGAGAAATATCAATGTATTTGACGTATAGGATGGTTTGGGAAGGTTGAATTCTATATCTGAACATTTAATTCGATTGTCATCCTGAGTTGCAAGTCGTACCAGGTGCAAACGGTCAAATTCGTTTAGTAATGTCTTGCTTTCCTTAAGAGGGTTCTGAGGTGAAACAACAAACCAGATTTTATTTATCGATGTTTCATTCAACACATGATTAGCAATGATGAGGTGGCCTATATGAATGGGATTAAATGAACCAAAATATAAACCAATATTCATTCAAATAATTGATAATCAATTAATTAATTCGACTTTGATGTGTTCGGCTTCGTTAAGCCTAAGGCTGAGAGAATAGCCAGATATTTTTACAGAAATCGGGTCTCCCAGGGGGGCTATTTGTTCAAGAAATATCCTCTCACCGGGGACACATCCCATTTCCATGAGTTTTAAGAAGATATCATTGTTATCAAACTCGCTAATGATCGCTTCCTGTCCTGGCTTTAGATCTGATAATTTCATATTTAAGAATGATTACAAAGCTAAATTCACTGAGTTACATTTGCTTACGAATTCTGAAATAATGGGTATTCAAAAAAAAACAAAGGTTCATTTCTTTTCCCCAGAAATTCGTTCAAGCTTAAGAGATACAGGTAGTCTGAAACTATTTATTGAGTCAATTTTTAGGAAGGAACAACGAAGGCTTAGTTCGATAAGCTATATATTCTGCAGTGACAAAACCCTTCTGGAGATTAATAAAAAATACCTCAATCACGATTTTTATACCGATGTGATCACGTTTAACTTATCTCCAAATAATGCAATCATAACTGCTGAAGTGTACATAAGTCTTGAGCGGGTTAGAGATAATGCAAAAAGTTTGGGGGTCTCTATAAGATCGGAGCTCCATCGGGTCCTATTTCATGCCGTACTCCATCTATGCGGCTACAATGACAAAATGAAAAAGGATATAGAGGTAATGAGAAAGAAAGAAGACATACTCCTCGCCAAGTATTTTAGTGCTAAGTGAGTTTCACGGGGAACATTTCCAGTTGTTCCACGTGAAATAAAGCCCTCAGTCTTAGTTGTGCTTAAAGCGGTTATCAAATCAGCTTACCTTTGCATCCCATGTTCCAAAAATATGATGTGATAGTTGTTGGGGCTGGCCATGCCGGATGTGAAGCGGCAGCCGCTGCCGCAAATCTTGGTTCAAAGACACTTTTGGTTACCATGAATATGCAGACTATTGCCCAAATGAGTTGTAATCCAGCCATGGGCGGCATCGCAAAGGGACAAATCGTTAAAGAAATTGACGCCTTAGGTGGGTATTCTGGCATTGTGACTGATCAATCTATGATTCAGTTTCGGATGTTAAATAGATCTAAGGGGCCTGCAATGTGGAGCCCAAGAGCTCAAAACGATAGAATGCTTTTTTCTGCGAGATGGAGAGAAATGCTTGAAAAAACTATCAATTTGGATTTTTATCAAGATATGGTTGTGGGCCTATTAGTTAAGGAAAACAGAGTTACTGGGGTAAGAACTGGTTTGGGTCACGATATATTTTCTGACTCAGTAGTCTTAACAAACGGAACCTTTCTCAATGGAAAAGTACATATTGGAGATAAGAATTTTGGAGGGGGCCGAATATCAGAAAAAGCTGCCTTTGGAATCACTGAACAATTGGTCTTACTTGGCTTTGAAAGTGATCGTTTAAAGACGGGTACGCCTCCAAGAGTCGACGGTAGAAGCCTGGACTATGGTAAAATGGATGAGCAGCCAGGAGATGATCAGATAATTGGGTTTTCGTTTCTTGATACAGAAAAACCTAAAAAGCAACTGAGCTGCTGGATTGCCTATACTGATAAAAAGGTTCATGATATTTTAAAAACAGGCTTTGATAGAAGTCCGATGTTCAGTGGCAGGATAGAAGGGATTGGACCTCGCTATTGCCCATCCATAGAAGATAAAATAAACCGATTTGCGGAAAGGGAAAGACACCAGCTCTTTGTTGAACCCGAAGGATGGAATACGGTTGAAGTTTATATTAATGGATTCTCTACCTCGTTACCCGAAGAAGTTCAATACGAAGCACTTCGTAGTATTTTAGGGTTCGAAAATGCAAAGATGTTTCGTCCCGGTTATGCAATAGAATATGATTATTTTCCTCCAACTCAATTGAAGCATTCGCTTGAAACAAAACTTATTGAAGGTTTATTTTTTGCAGGCCAAATAAATGGAACCACAGGGTATGAAGAAGCCGCTTGCCAGGGATTGATGGCCGGCATAAATGCACATCAAAAAACAAAAGATCTTGAGCCGCTAATTCTGAAAAGGAGTGATGCCTATATTGGCGTGTTGGTTGATGATTTAATCAGCAAGGGCACAAATGAGCCCTATCGGATGTTCACTTCAAGGGCAGAGTTCAGGACCCTTCTGAGACAAGATAACGCAGATCTCCGTCTTACTGAATTAAGTTATAGGCTGGGTCTTGCTTCACAAGAAAGAATGGAAAAGGTAAAAGCGAAAAGAGATGGTGTCGAAAAAATAAAAAATACGCTAAACACCCTTTCTGTTTCTCCCGATGAGATCAATCCATTCTTTGAAAAAATCTCCTCTGCCTTAATAACAGAAAAGCAAAAAGCTTCTAAATTATTATTGCGCCCCGGACTTGAATTAAAAGATTTGATTGATTGCCTGCCTGTCCTGAAAAAGGAGTTAGATGGTTTTTCAACTGATGCTCTTGAGCAAGCTTCCATACAGATTAAATATGATGTTTATATTGAAAAAGAAAAAGAGCTTGTTGAAAGAATGAGTCAACTTGAAAATTTAATAATTCCTGAAACTTTTGATTATAAAAAAATTACTTCGCTGGGTAATGAAGCGAGAGAAAAGCTTTTGAAAATAAAGCCTTCAACTTTAGGACAAGCAAGCCGTATTTCCGGAATTAATCCAAGCGATGTTCAAATACTGATGGTCTATATGGGTCGCTGATTTTCTTTGAATCCCAGCCAGGCAATAACCAACTTTATTTCTCCAAAACTTATCTCTCTTCCAAGTTTTTCTTTTATCGGAGTTAACGATTTGCCTGAAAAAGTTTTTGCAATTGGTTCAATTAATAAGACCTTTTCCCTGCTGACTAGTTCACTAATATCTATCTCTCCAATAGAAACATAATGTGCAAGATGGCCCTCAATTGTCTGTTGCGTAAGATTTCTTTCTTTCGCAATTTCCTCGACACCTTTTCCTTCTTTATATAATCGAAACGACTCGGCTTTTGTATCAATCTTATTCTTCTTTTCAGATTCAGCTGTCTTTCTCTCTCGTTTGGGAATCTTTTCATGAATCAAGGATGAAAGATTTTTTTCATGGCAATATTCGATTATAATGTCTAAAAATTGTTGTCCATATTTTTCCGTTTTTGCTTCTCCAAAACCGCTTATCTTTCTAAGGTCGGTTAAGTTCACCGGTAGATAACGAGCCATTTCATCCAGTGTGTTAGTTCCTGCAACAATGTAGATTGGAATATCCGCTTTTGAACAAATAGTATCTCTGAGCTTTCGTAGCCGCTGATGGAGCACGGGGTGAGGGCTCTCCGTTCTTTGCTTTGCCTCTCCTGCATATACATTCACGCCGAATGCCGGCAGGATAAAATCTTTCTTTCTTTTATGATATTTTTCTATATCGATCGCCCCGGTAAGACCTTCCATTAAATATTTTTTCACTGAAAGCCTGCTGAAAACTTCTTTTAATGTTTCGTTTACTTCCTTTGCATGAAGACGGCTATCTGTAATTGCAGGACAACTAATCACTGTCTCGCTAAGTTTGCCTTGTTCCTTTAGAAAGTACCCGGCACCTGCATTCATCCTTTCTTTTAGCAATTCATTTGTAGTTGGATTCTCATCCCGATTAAAAATTGACCGCAGCTGATTTTGAAACTTATCCGCTGTTGCCTGTAGTTTTATTATTTCATTTAAAACTCCATCAATCCACTTTTCTGCCTCCTGATTAAAAGAAGACTTATTCTCTAACAAATATTGATTCAGCGTTTCTGCTTCGGCAATAATTTGTTTGTAATCAAAAAGAGATAAAAGTATATTGAGTTGATAGTTCCTTTTCGATTTTTGTAATTCCTGTTCCAGTATATTTTTAGAAGAGTTAGTATTAGAAAATTGAACAATCCTTTCATCAGAAAACATTTTAGTTGGCCGGATATGACTTTGTAACACAATCCCATCTAATGTGGTGCAGCGACTTAAAGCAACATACACCTGCCCGGGGGCAAATGCTTCACCGGCATCAATAATTACTTTATCAAAAGTTAATCCCTGGCTTTTATGAATGGTTATCGCCCATGCCAGTCGAAGTGGATATTGAGTAAATGTGCCTATAACTTCATCGTTTAGCTGGCGACTTTTTTTATCAACAGTATAACGAATGTTTTCCCATTTCTCTTTTTTTATTTCTATTTCTTCAGTTTCATCTTTACACTGAACAAGAATTCTATCCTCAGCAAGTTCTGTTACTATTCCTATTTTTCCATTGAAATATCTTTTGATCCTCTCTGTATCATTTTTTATAAACATAACCTGAGATCCGGCCTTCAGTAACAGTTGCTCTTCTGCAGGATAAGCCGACTCTGGAAAATCGCCTTCGATCTCTGCTCTGTAGGAAAATAATTTATTGCCAAGACCATTTAATTCTGTTTCATTTTTATTTCTTGCCCTATCATTGTGTGTGGTAAGAACAATATACCCATCATCCTTTGTTCTTCTGAAATCAGGAGAAAATCTTTTCTCTAATAAATTTTTTCCATCCTCATCAAGTTCATTATTCCGTACCTGGTTTAAAACATTAATAAACCTTTCCTCGCTTTGCCGATATATTTTATCAAATTCAATATAAACAGGCGGTTCTTCTCTTATTACAACACTATCAAAGAAATAGGGGCTGTTGTAAAAATCTTTTAATAATCGCCACTCGTGTTCTTTTACTACAGGCGGCAGCTGAAACATATCTCCAATCAACAAAACTTGTACCCCACCAAACCGTTCATTGTGCCCGCGACGAATATGGCGTAATACAGCATCAACGCCGTCAAGCATATCACAACGAACCATACTTATTTCGTCTATAATAAGAAGCTCGAGCTCTTGTAAGATCTTTTTCTTTTCTAACGTCATGCGCAGCTTACTAAGAAGACTATTCTTATTGGTTATCTCTTCGTTTTGTTTATCAGACCCACTATCATCTGGAATAAATGGTGAAAATGGTAATTGAAAAAAAGAATGCATGGTTACCCCGCCGGCGTTGATCGCCGCTACACCCGTTGGCGCCACTACTGCAATTTGTTTGGGGCAATTTTCTCTTATGTACTTAAGAAAGGTCGTTTTGCCTGTACCCGCTTTGCCGGTTAGAAAAATATTCCTTGAGCTTTGATTCACAAGCTCGGAAGCCAGGCGAAACATTTCATTATTAAAATCATAGTCCATGCTGATGGTTAACAAATTAAATAAAAAAAGCCCCGGTAATTAACCAGAGCCTTCTTCAGTGGTGTGGGGCGGGATCGAACCGCCGACACAAGGATTTTCAGTCCTTTGCTCTACCGACTGAGCTACCGCACCTTTTAATCCCGAATTGGGTTCGGGAATCCTTTATTGGGGCAGCAAAAATAATTGTTCTGAGCCAAAGGCTGAAAAAACAATGCTGAAATTTCCCGGTCTTATCCCTTTATTTCAATGTTTTCCTGCTTTACCCCCGAATCTCCCTGCATTTTCAAAAGTATCTGCACAACAGTGACGACATCCTTTTGGCAATAATTGACGATCCGTTTCAAATCTTTGTCATTCCAATACACACTCCAAACCTTACTTCCGTCAATATCATCCTTTGGGGTAGGGATACCGAGTGTATGCGCCAAAAGATTTAAAGAGGTAAAGCTTTTAAAATCTCCAAACTTCCATAACTCAAGTGTATCAAGATGACAGACTTCCCATGGTTTCTTCCCGCTGGCATTTAAGATCGCAGGGATCTGAAGATTATTTATAATAAGCCTCCGACACAAATATGGAAAATCAAATTCCTTTCCATTGTGGGCACACAAAAATTTTGGTTCATCACTATTGGTCCACTTATTCAACATATCACAAAATTCAACAAGTAACACCGCTTCATTTTCTCCGTAAAAAGATTTGAGAATGACTTTTTTTCCTCCACCATTTCCCTGTATAAATCCACAGCTGATGCAAACTATTTTTCCAAACTCTGCGTAAATCCCTGCCCGGTGATAGATCGTTTCTTTTGTTTCTTCTTCGTGGTATTTCAAAAGGGAAGTTGCTTTTGTATCCCACAATTCTTTCCAGTCTTTGGGTAAAGAATTGTAGTCCGCATATTGAGGAACAGTTTCAATGTCGAGGAATAAAATATTGTTGGTGGGAACAGCCATAATTTCTAACTAAAATATTAAACCCGGGCCGAACTACAGATACCACATTATAGGTACTTATCTCCTTTATTTCGTTTTACTTCAGCAACAAATTCTTTTATCTCCTGTTCCTTATCTTTTCTGCAAATCAGTAAGGCGTCCTTTGTATCTACAACAATAAAATCATCAAGGCCCTGTAGGACCACAAGCTTACGATTCTCTGCATGGACCATACATTTTGTCGCATCCATGATCATTACATTCTTTCCTGCAACTGCATTTCCCAAATAATCTCTTTCCATATTATCCCAAGCACTGTTCCATGTACCAAGATCACTCCAGCCAAAAGAAGAGGGAATGATATAAACATTGTCAGCTTTTTCCATGATGCCAAAATCAATGGAGATATTAGTACACTGCGGATAGATCTGTTCTATTGCCTCTTTCTCTTCATCAGTATTAAATTTTTCTTTTTCGGCAGCGAAAACCTCATACATCTCAGGAAGATATTTCTCGAATGCAGTAACAATATTTTTTACTTTCCATATAAAAATACCTGCATTCCAAAGAAAATCCCCGCTTGCGATAAATGTTTGCGCTAATTCAGCGTTCGGCTTTTCGGTAAACGTTTTCACTTTATAGATGTCCGGTGCTGCAGCTGTCGTATCGTGTTGGATATATCCATACCCGGTATTAGGATATGTTGGTTTTATCCCAAGTGTTACAAATGCATTAACATGATTTACAAAATCAAGCGCTTTCTTCGATGTTTTAATAAACTCTGATGGTTCTGTTATCAAATGATCTGCTGGCGCAACAATAAGATTTGCATTGGGGTCTTTTTTCAAAAGCTTAAAAGAAATATAAGCAACACAAGGTGCTGTATTTTTTCTTGATGGTTCGCCAAGGATATTTTCATCTTTAACATTTGGCAGCTGCTCTTTCACTATTGGCACATACTCTGCTGATGTTATTATAAAAATATTTTCCTCTGGTACCAGTTTTTTATACCGATCATAGGTTTGCTGAATCAACGTTTTACCAGAATTCAGTATATCAAGAAATTGTTTAGGATATGCTGTGCGGCTCATTGGCCAGAAACGACTGCCGATACCACCGGCCATAATCGCTACATAATTATGTTTGCTGCTCATGTATTTTAAATCAATCCTTCACGGATCAGGTCATGCAAATGTATAAATCCAAGATATTTTCCGTCTTCAACCACCACTAGTTGTGTGATCGATCTTTTTCTCATCAGGTCCAGCGCATCAACCGCTAATTCATCTGCGCCGATGGATTTGGGTGTTGTCGTCATTATATCTGCTGCAGTCACTCCGTCCAAAGAAATATTCTTTTCCAGCATTCTTCTAAGGTCTCCATCTGTAATTATTCCCAAAAGATTATCATTCTTGTCCACGACTGCTGTTGCGCCCAATCTTTTTGATGAAATTTCAACAATAACTTCTTTTAATGATCTCTCTTTTGCCAATTTTGGTTTTTCATTACTTATATAAAGATCTGCGACCCTTAAATAAAGTTTTTTCCCAAGTGTTCCGCCCGGATGAAACTTTGCAAAATCGTCACTATTGAATCCTTTCATTTCCATCAGGCAAATTGCCAATGCATCACCCATTACCAGTTGAGCGGTTGTGCTCGTGGTTGGCGCCAAATTATTCGGACATGCTTCCTGGGCTACAGTTGTGTTTAATATGATATCAGCTTGGCAGGCTAAATAAGATTCGGTGCTTCCGACCATCCCAATAAGGATATTTTTGAAATTCTTGATTAGCGGTACCAGCACTTTTATTTCCGGGCTTTCGCCGCTTTTGCTGATGATCATTACTACATCGTCTTGCTGCACTATTCCCAGATCACCATGAATAGCATCACCAGCATGCATAAAAATTGAAGGAGTGCCTGTCGAATTAAGGGTAGCAACTATTTTTTGAGCAATAACTGCACTTTTTCCGATTCCGCTGATCACCAGCCGGCCCTTATTTTTGGCAATTGCATTTATTGCTCTTTCAAAGTCTTCATTTATATATTGAGATAATCCACTGATGGATTGGGACTCTAATTCAATAGTCCTTAGCGCAATCTGTTTTAGTGAGAATGTCATTTGAGTGGGCAAAATTATAGGATTTGATATGAAACCATAACAATACAAACGTTTATAGTTTGGGCTTTCCCATTTTAATAAATAACAAGCAAACATTTTTAGTAAATTCGCACGGATCGTCTGTTGAGGGTATCTGTGAAAGAAGCGATTACCGGGATGAATGGAAAGAATAATCAATTATACCTTCTCCGCTAATAAGTCCCGCCAGTCCATTTAAATCGTACAGAAGCTGTCATTTGTGTAAAAAAACCGCCACGTAACAACGGTATTTTCTGTATCTTAATCAACTATCCTTTTTAAAAGACGACGAAAAGATTTAGTAATGGCTACAGCATCAGCAAAAAAAACGGTTAAGGCAACCAATGGCAAAACTGCCACCAAAAAGAAATTTGACCTTCACGAAGCGCTCCAGGAACATTTTGGGTTTGATAAATTCAAGGGCAACCAGGAAAAGATCATTGAGTCTTTGCTTGCGGGGAAGGACACTTTTGTCATCAAACCTACCGGTGGAGGAAAAAGTTTGTGTTATCAGTTACCTGCATTGGTAAGTGAAGGGGTGGCAATTATTGTTTCTCCCCTTATTGCATTAATGAAGAACCAGGTGGATCTTGTCCGCAGCTACAGCAACATAGACTCTGTCGCACATTTTTTAAATTCTACTCTCACCAAAAAAGAAATAAAAGAAGTACATGATGACCTGCTTACGGGCAGAACTAAGATGTTATACGTTGCGCCTGAAACGCTGACCAAACAAGAGAATCTTGAGTTCTTCAGTGATCTTAAAATTTCATTCTTCGCGGTTGATGAGGCACACTGTATTTCTGAATGGGGTCATGATTTTCGTCCCGAATATCGTCGCTTAAGGGAAATGATGATACAGATAAACCCCGACATTCCAATGATCGCTCTGACAGCAACGGCTACACCAAAAGTTCAAAGCGATATAGTTGAAAACCTTGATCTCCGGGATCCAAAGGTTTTTATTTCTTCATTTAACCGCCCAAATCTTTATTATGAAATAATACCAAAGATCAATAAAGATGATACGCTGAAGAGTATGGCAAAGTTCATAGTACAGAACAAAGGCAAAAGCGGCATTATTTATACTACTAATAGAAAAACGACGGAAGAGCTTGCGGATATGCTGGTGGCGAATGGCATCAAGGCTGTCGCCTATCATGCAGGGTTTGATAGCAAGTTAAGATCGGACAGGCAGGATCAATTTATGAATGAAGATGTGCAGGTGATCGTTGCCACGATTGCATTCGGAATGGGAATTGATAAACCGGATATTCGATATGTAATTCATTATAATATTCCCAAGAGCATAGAAAACTATTACCAGGAAACAGGTCGGGCGGGTCGCGATGGGATGGAGGGAAAATGCATTCTTTATTATTCTCATAAAGATGTAGCAAAGCTGGAACATTTGATGCGTGATAAACCACTTAGCGAAAGGGAAGTGGGAAATCAACTGATCAGCGAAACGGTTGCCTTTGCGGAAAGCGGTGTTTGCCGTAGAAAAATTTTATTAAGCTATTTCGGAGAAGAATACGAAAAAGATAAATGTGGCAATTGTGATAACTGTCTTCATCCGAAAGAAAAAATTGAAGCAAAAGACGAGGTGGTGTGTGCGATGAAAGCTATCAAGGCGCTTGATGAACGGTTTGCCATGGAATATGTGGTAAATATGATAACCGGAAGACTAACGCCGCAGATAACCATGTACCGCCATGAAGGGCTTGATGTTTTTGCCAGCGGGAATGATAAAGAACCGCACTTCTGGAATTCATTGATCCGTCAAATGTTGTTGGAGGGTTTACTTCAAAAAGATATTGAAGAATATGGTGTGCTAAAATTCACGAAGAAAGGAATTGACTTCCTGAAGAAGCCAAAGTCTTTCAAGATCGTTCTTAACAACACATATGAAGAGGCAAATGCTGATGATGACGAGGGCGTAGAATCTGCAGAAGGCGCAGCAGCAGACGAGAAATTATTTGAAATGCTGAAGGAGCTTCGCCAAAAAGAGGCAAAGAAGAAAAACCTGCCGCCTTTTGTGCTGTTCCTTGAATCATCATTGCAGGATATGGCAACTCTTTATCCTATTACACTGACAGATCTGGAAAAATGCCAGGGTGTAAGCAAAGGGAAGGCGTTGCGATATGGCAAACCCTTTATCGATTTGATCGCAAAATATGTAGAAGAAAATAATATTGAACGCCCCGATGATTTTGTAATGAAGAGTGTGGTGAATAAAAGCGGTAACAAAGTTTTTATCATTCAGAACATAGATAAAAAGATCCCGCTGGACACCATTGCAAAAAATAAGGGAATGAAAATGGAAGAGCTGCTGGAAGAAATGGAAACGATCGCAGGCAGCGGGACCAAGCTCAATCTTGATTATGCTCTCTCTCAATTGCTCGATGAATATGACCAGGAAGAGATCATTGAATATTTTAAAGGTTGCGAAACATCATCGCTACAGGTAGCACAGGAAGAATTATCTGAACATAATTTTACCTGGGAGCAATTGAAGCTCATGCGAATAAAGTTCTTAGGTCAATACGGAAATTAATAAGCCCGATTCTCCTTTAATAACCATTTCTTGTTTTGCATTAACAGGACTTTAATTAGTTCGTTGTACTATTCTTTGCATGTTATCGTTTGGCTATCCAAACCACCAACATGAAAAAATTCCGTCGCTTTATTCTCATTGCACTTCTCATCTTCATAATTGTAATCGCTGGACATATTTATTATATATCTACATTAGCCCCATCAGAAAAGTATCCTGCCGATACTTATTTGCTAAGTGAAACCGATAAGAAAGCATTGATAATAGTGGCACATGATGATGATATGGCCACCAGCGCCGGGACCATAACTCTTTTATGCAAAAACGGCTGGCAGATACGGGAGATGTGTTTCTATCAACAGGGCGGATTATATTTTAAAAAGGACAGTGCAAAAAATCCGATTCGTAAAAAATCGTTGCGACAGGCTGTAATTCTCCAGGGCTTGCAGGGTGCGGACCCGGTTGATTTTAATTTCAGGAATGATATGGAAACTGAAAAATCATATATGCCGATGCGCTACTCACAATTTGCTACAAACTATAAACTCGATTCCCTCACTAAGCTTATCGCAGCATATATTGAAAAGTATAAACCGTCGGTGATCTTCACACTGGATAGCGTGATGGGTGGTTATGGGCACCCTGATCATGTCATGATAAGTCAGCGGGTAATGGATTACTGTCGTCAGCATAAAAATGATTCCGGATTTTCTGTTAAGAAAATTTATCACCCAGTATTTCCGCCGTCGCAATCCGATCGGGTGTTGACCAAGATGCCCGTATATAATGAAGCAAAAAAAGTATATCAATGTGAAGGAATGCCACTACCCGATGTACAGGTTGAGCTCGGCGAGCATTCAAAAGAAAAGAAACAGGTGATGCAAGCTTACACTACCGAGCAAAACTCTTTTAAACAAAAATTACCCCTTACTACAACTGGTATCCGCATTGGGTCTATTTTAAGATATTTGACCGGGACTTCTATAAAGTAGTCGATGTGCCTGCTTTGTAAAGGCACCTTGTAAATTCCTACCTTTCGTTTCAAATAAACCTCGCTCCGGCGAAACTGCCTATGCAAAGAATAAATTATTCCTCTGGCGCAAAATGGGAAGACATTGTCGGCTACAGCCGTGCAGTAAAAATTGGCAATGCAATCGAAGTAACCGGAACAGTAGCGGTTGATGATAACAGCAGCCTTGTTGGTGGCAATGATGCATACGAACAAACAAAGTTCATCATTCAGAAAATAGAAAAAATCTTACAAAAAGCGGGTGCATCATTAAAAGATGTGGTACGCACAAGAATGTTTGTCACCGATATTTCCCGCTGGGAAGAATTTGGAAGGGCTCATGGTGAATTCTTCAAAGACATTAAACCCTGCACAAGTATGATCGAAGTGAAAGGGTTGATCGCTCCGGAATATTTAATCGAGATTGAAGCAACTGCGATCATCAGTGAATAACTTCGCTGCATGAGCAGTCCTGTTATTAATTCCAAGCTCCCGAATGTTGGCACCACCATTTTTACCGTAATGAGCGGCCTGGCAAATCAACACAGCGCCATCAACCTTGGCCAGGGTTTTCCTGATTATCACATGAACGAAGAGTTGATGAACAAGGTGAGTGAAGTAATGCAGAAAGGATGGAACCAATATGTGCCGATGCAGGGTTATACGCCACTAAGAGAATCCATTGCTGAAAAGGTTGAATATTTATATAAAACAAAAATTAGTCCCGATACACAGATCACCATTACTCCTGGCGGAACTTATGCTATCTATACAGCGTTAACAACGATACTGCAACCCGGAGATGAAGTAATAATCTTTGAGCCGGGTTATGACAGCTATATACCAAATGTTGAGATAAACGGAGCAATTCCTGTGCTGATCGACCTGAAATTTCCCGAATACAAGATCGATTGGGATAAAGTGAGAAAAAAAATTTCTCCAAAAACAAAAGCGATCATGCTGAACAGCCC
>DASUTO010000459.1:0-2343 GCA_036374555.1 Chitinophagaceae bacterium | reverse complement strand
TTCAGGTTTTCTTTCCCTTTGTATTGCTCGGCGATCCAGTCTGTATCATTTTCTGCAGCGCCTGCATGACTTTGTTTTGCATAATGCACCACCATATTTGCATTGCCATGTGTAAAGCCATGTTTCTCTTTTAAGAAATTAACCAGCTCACCATGTTTTGCAAAACCGGATTTATTCACAATGGTGATCCAGTCATTTAATTTTTTCCCTGTGCTTTTTTCAATGTTAGCGATCTGGGTGGCATAGGCCTTGTCTAATGATTCACTCATAAAATAGTTTTTGTTACGGGCAAATTATAAAAAACAAGTCAACCCGCATTGTAAAAAATTAACCTGTCAGTTTATGGGAATATAATTCAGATAAGGGCCCCGTTTTTCGAGATAAGCGGCAGGGTTGATGCCTGAAAAAGCCTGGAACTCTTTTATAAAATGTGCCTGGTCGAAATAACCACATTCATAAGCAAGCATCGACCAGTCAATCTTTTTCTGCTGCCCGATCAGCTGGATCACTTTCTGAAACTTATTAATGCGGGAAAACATTTTTGGAGAAAGACCAACATATTTTTTGAAAAGTGTGATCAAATGTTTTTGCGTGACGCCGGTTTTATCTGAAAGATCTTTGATCGTCCACATTTGCGGTGATTGTGCCAACTGATTTACTGAAAAATGAACCAGCGCATGATTCTCCATTTTATTTTTTCCTTTTTGCAAAAAATAATTCTCAAGAATGAAAAATCGTTTGTCAATGTTTGGTTCATGTAAAATTGCCTCGCGAATACTGTTTGCTTCATTACCCCAAATACTGTCGAGTTCAATTGTAAGATCATTTAATTCAAGCATAGGAAAATCAACAAAGGGATAACAACCGCCTGGCTTAAAATGAACACCGATCATATTTGAAACGGAAGCATCGATCAAAATATAATTGGTTTTCATTCCCGAGATCCAGCTCTTTTTAAACGTAGAATAAGAGGTTCCTGCATCATCGTTATATAGCTTTTTGGGGGATTCGGTAAGATCGATCAACAGGTCAATGGAACCATCGGGTAATAGTTTTTCCATGCAATGCGCTGCATGAAATTCCTCATAGTAAAAAAAGAAATCGATGAATTGCGACAAAGGAAAGCCGGGTTTATATAAACGATAGATCATTTATATATTATTGACATTTACTTATTGCCAGTCCGTAAGGATGTACTTTGGCTTGCATGATCTTAGCCTTTACAGCGGGATCATCCAGCATGAACTGTAAAGCTTCTTTTTCATCCTTTGCATAAAATATCACCAATCCCACCATTTCAGGATTGTTTAATGGAAGTTCTGTGCGGCCGGCCAGCACCACCACTCCCTCTTCTTTCTTTTTAACCAGTCTATGAAAATGTTCGCCAACAATTGCCTGGTCACCAGCCGTCCAGTTCTTTTCGTCCTGGAATTTTTCGGGCAACGTTAACACACCCAACCATGCTTTTTTATCTTTTGTATCATTTTGTGCGACGAGCTGTATTGTTATAAAGCAAGCGAAGACTAAAAAAAGTTTTTTCATTGTTTTACGTTTTATTTTTTTTCACAGATTGCACCGACTAATAAGATGGCGCTGACAATCCCTGCCAGCAGGCATGTATGAAATCGGTGAGAACCTTATCTCTTTAATTTTGATTCATATAACGCTATCCATTCATCCGCGGTCATCTTCGATGCCAGCTCACCGATCAGATCAAACGGAATGTCATCTGGTCTTTTGTACCGGATACAACTCTTACCCATGTCTAATTTTTTTGGAGAAGCCTTCGCATGTTGTGTCACAAACCATTTTTGTAACGAAGGATCGGCATAGATTCCCATATGGTATACAGCTATAAAATTCTTTTGTGAAGCGATCCCAAGAAAAGGCAATGGATCCTTTGGATTGCAATGATAGCCTGCCGGGTACTTTGAATGAGGTACAACCCAACCCATCATACCATAGCCCATCGTTTCAGAAAAACCTTTGGGAAGATTTTTTTTAATAACGGAACGAAGTTTCGTAAAAGCTTTTTGCCTTTCCTCAGGAATTTCAGCCAAATAGGCATCAGGTGTTGTTGCTTTTGATTGCATAAGGTTAATTTTTTAAAAACTTAAAATACGGAAAAATTCAGGCCATGGTCCCATCTCCTCTTTATATTGTTTCGCCATCACTCTTGTTACCTGTGCTATGTGTGTCAGATCATGCACCACCCATGTGGCCAATAGATTTCTTAATGTCACTTCTCCAAGTTTTGGATGCATTCCTTTTTTATCAAGATCTGCATCAGTTAAGTTCAAAGACTTTAACCATGAAACATTATCTTGTCTCACGGCTTCAAAT
>DASUTO010000458.1:0-2333 GCA_036374555.1 Chitinophagaceae bacterium | reverse complement strand
AGTAGTAGCTAATATTATAAACAAAAGCCTCGAGCGTTCTCTTTCCAACCTCTTTAGGATCTTTTATTCGTAATGTCCCTGCCGCGGCATTTCTTGGATTAGCCAAAGGAGGTAGTCCTTGTTCCATCAACTGCTCATTATACTTTTTAAAATTATTTTTATTGATAAGCACCTCTCCTCTTATTTCCACTACTTGCAAACCATATCCGGAAAATTTTGCAGAAAGAGGAATGCTTTTGATTTGCTTAATATTGGTTGTGATCTCATCTCCCTCAACGCCATCCCCCCGGGTAGCGCCACGAACTAAAAGATCATCTTCATAAATAAGTGAAATGCTGGCGCCGTCAAACTTTGGTTCAACACAGTATTCAATTTTATTTTCGCCTGTTAACTCTTTCGCCTTCCTGTCAAAGTCAATAAGATCGTCAGTATTGTAAGAATTACTCAAAGAAAGCATCGGCACCAAATGCTGAACTGTTGGGAAATCTTTTGTCAATCCTTTGGCAACCCGTTGTGTTGGTGAATCTGCAGTTATCAATTTTGGATTTTCTGCTTCAATTTTTTCCAATGCTTTATAAAGCTGGTCATATTCAAAATCAGAAACGAGCGGGTCATTTAATATATAATAACGATGTTCATGAAAACGTAAAACATCGCGGAGAGATTCAAGGTCTTTTGTACCGATATCCTTTTTCTTAATTAAGGCAGTCGTTTCTGCCTGTAATTTCTTCGTTTGGTCTTTGCTATACATTGCTGAAAGTTAAGACAGTAAAAATAATTTTTTGACTAAAGAAATCAGTTCAAAAAAGGGAAAGGACCGGCATCGTGTAATTTGTACACAAACCTTATCTTTAAGGTCCCAAAACTTGCCAATGAAAAAAATATTTCTGCTGCTTTATGGGTTTCTGTTTGCAAATTTTTGCCATTCACAACTACTTAGTTGGACGCCAGAATTTCCGAAAGACAATGATAATGTAACGATCACAGTCGATGCTACAAAAGGTAATCAAGGCTTATTAGGTTTTGCAGGAAATGTGTATGTACATATAGGATTAATAACGAATTTAAGTACAGATCCAGGCAATTGGCGTTATTCAAAATTTGCCTGGGGCTCAACTGACGCAGCCGCCCAGGCTACTCCTGCCGGCACAAATAAATGGTCTTATACAATTAATAATATCCGGACATTTTTTGGGGTGCCTGCTGGTGAAACAATTTTGAAAATTGCTATCCTGTTTCGGGAAGGGAATTGCACTAATTGCCAGGCACAGCGAAATGCTGAGGGAAGTGATATGTATGTGCCCGTATATGATAACAATCTTGCAGTCCGATTGAGTGTTCCCCTGATGCAGCCATTGTATAATCCTATTCCTGAACCGATCAATAAAATGGTCGGAGAAAACATCAATATTACCGCGGTTGCAAACGGCATTTCCAATATGCGGTTATTATTAAATGGCAATGTTATTCAAACTGCAAATAATGTTACCTCTATCAGCGCTAATCCAACCTTGACTGTTGCCGGTAATCAAACATTGGTTGCGGAAGCAGTAGTTGGTGCTGTTACAAAAACAGAAACAATAAATTTCTTTGTAGCCAATGCTCCAACAGTTGCTGCGTTACCAGCCGGGGTACGAGATGGAATTAATTATGAAGCAGGAAACACTTCGGTTGTTTTGGTTTTATACGCACCAGGTAAAAATCGTGTATCAGTGATCGGTTCTTTTCCCGGTGGTAGCTGGACAGAACAAATAGCAAATCAAATGAACAAAACCCCGGATAATAATACCTGGTGGACACGGATCACCGGACTTACACCGGGAACAGAATATGCATTTCAATACCTGGTGGATGGTCAATTAAAGATCGCCGATCCTTATTCAGAAAAAATCCTTGATCCTTTTAATGATGCCAACATACCTGCAAGCACTTACCCCAATATTATGCCTTATCCATCACAAACAACGGGTATAGTAAGTGTGTTACAAACAAATGCCCCGGCTTATACATGGCAGGTTCCAAATTTTTCAAGGCCGGATAAAAGAGGATTGATCATTTACGAATTATTATTAAGAGACTTTTTACAGGCGCATGATTGGAAAACATTAAGAGATACATTGAGCTATTTCAAACGAATGGGAATAAATGCAATTGAGATAATGCCTTTCAATGAATTTGGAGGAAATAATAGCTGGGGTTATAATCCTGATTTCTTTCTGGCACCTGATAAATATTATGGAACAAAGAATAGTCTGAAAGAATTCATCGATTCATGTCATTCAAAAGGAATAGCTGTGATCATGGATATTGCATTGAATCATGCAACGGGTCAA
>DASUTO010000457.1:0-25394 GCA_036374555.1 Chitinophagaceae bacterium | reverse complement strand
CTTGCTCCTTCCCGCATCCGAAACAGGCAATAACAATACTCCACTTGATTAAACTTTTTTTAACAAATGCACTAAAGTCTGTTTTGTGGATTCTCATTTTTTAAGCATCTCACCTTTTACTTAACCAACTTATATGCGGAGACCACGCAACCTCATCATTCTTTTTGTTCTTATCTTATCTGTTTCCTGGTTTACCTCTTCCGGATTTTGGAAAAGAATTAAAGCAAATAATTCTATTTACACCGAAACGGAGTACCATCCGGTAAATGCTGAAGTTGAAAAACTGAAAAAGAAATCAACTGAAGCCATTTCATACATTAAAAAATACGGATACAATGAATCGATCTGCTTTTTCATAGATATGACATTGCCGTCTGGTCAAAACAGATTTTTCGTATATGATGTCGCAAAGGACAGCATTCAAAGATCCGGGCTTGTTACTCATGGCCGGTGCAATCAATTGTGGCTGGAAGGAAGAAAATATTCCAATGAACCCGGCTGCGGATGCAGCTCTTTGGGCAAATACAGAATTGGTAACTCCTATTATGGGAAGTTTGGGCTTGCTTATAAACTTTATGGATTAGACAAAACAAACAACAACGCCTTCAAACGTTTTGTCGTTTTGCATTCACACGAATGTGTTCCTGAAAATGAAGTAACGGATGATATATGCCAGAGCGACGGTTGTCCCACTGTGTCTCCGCAATTCCTGCAAAAATTAAAACCGGTCATCGATCATTCACCAAAGCCAATACTGCTTTGGATATTTGACTAAAAAAATGCTACCCATAAAGAGTAGCATTTGGATCTATTTCGACCTTGCTTAAGAAGGCTCTTCTGGTTTGGGTTTGAAAGTTTTCACTTGTTGTGCATCCATGGTAATTGATATTGCACCCAGCGCCTTGCTTACCGGGCAATTTACTCTTGCATCCTCAGCATACTGCGGAAAATCCTTTGCTTTTAGCTTTGGTACTTTGGCCCTTACTTCAAGATGACTTTCGGTGATCACACCACCTTCAAGGGTTACCGTACATTTTGTTTCAATGCGGCTCGGAGTAAATCCTGCAGCACCTAAAACAAAACTTAATTTCATTGAATAGCACCCGGCATGTGCAGCGGCAATTAATTCTTCAGGATTTGTTAAACTGCCATTCTCAAAACGGCTGCTGTAATCATAAGATTTATTTTTTATTACCCCGGACTGTGTAAGCAGTTTACCACTTCCTTCTTTACCGGAGCCTTTCCAGTTGGCAGTTGCTGATCTTTTCATGTGTAAATTTTTAGGTTTGTAATTAATAATACATGCAAATTTCCTGAACCAACCAGGAATTGCACGGTGAAAATATTATTGTGGCTGAATAAGATCTTCCATCTCAGCCAGCCGGTTTTCCGGCTCATTATATTCAATTATAAAATTATTCTTCCCTTCCCCCATTACGATCTTTAGAAATTTTTGCTGCACTAATTCCAGTAAACTCAGGAAAAGAAAAATCGCATGCACTCTATTATCGCAATTGCCAAATATTTTTTCAAATGAAAGAGTTTTTTCCTCCTGCGCCGTTGAAAGCATAAAATCCCGGCTGCCTTCCATGGTATATTCATACCGGATAACGGTATGAACAGGTTTATTCTTTGTATCATGATAACGCTGCATCACTCTTTCAAATGCACGCATCAGCCTGAACATAGTGACCGTTTGTATTTCCGTACCTTCTGCCGCTTCCTCTCCTATTTTGGACAACTCTTTTTGCAGGTTTCCCCTTTTTACCATCAGCATCCTGTTGGCCTCCATCTCGGCCATTTGTGCTGAAGCTTCTTTGAATTTTTTATACTCGAGTATCTTATTTACCAATTCCTGTCTTGGATCGATCTCATTCCCTTGTGCATCCAACTCTTTTCTTGGTAAAAGCATTTTTGCTTTGATCCGCATTAAAGTGGATATAAATAAAATGAACTCACTTGATAGCTCAATGTTCAGTGACTCCTGGCCATGTATATATTCAAGAAACTCATTAGTGATCTTGGTGATCGGGATATTATAAATATCCAACTCGTCTCTCTCAATAAAGAAAAGAAGGAGGTCAAAAGGACCTTCAAACTGCGGCAACTTTATCTGGTACGAAGCGTTATTCAACTCCTGTAAATTTAGTGGTGCACCGGGGTCTACCCCGGAAAAAATAAAATCCCGTTACAAAATAACGGGACTTTAGCTTACTATAAAAATATTATCTGTTCTATTTGAACCTGGCAGCAAAACCTACTCCCAGCTGCGAATGTAGCTGAGTAGCTGCTTTATTATTATGCTCACCAAAAAGTTTTACATCATCATCATAGATCAGGTCAAAATTATAATTCACAATGAGCCAATTGTTCACCTTTAAATGAAAAATGTTGGTCCAGAACACGTCAATGTTTTGCGGATCGTCCAGATAGTTTGAAAAGAAATCTGCACGGGTGGAGTAAGTAACATTCTTGGCAATCTCGCTCTTATATTTAACAGAAACCAATGCCCCAAGTTCAAAACGAACTTTTCTGACAGGATCAACATTGTAATGCCATGATAGAGGAATTTCCTGTGTGCCATCCGGTTCGATGCCACCCTGGTAAGCGAAGCTATACGGACGATTAGTAAAAACGATCATCCGTGGTGCGAACGGTGAAACAAAAAGACTTGCATTCTTTTTACGGATATCAAAACCCGGACCCAATGTAAGATAACCTGGCGCCATTATTCCTGATATCCTTTTCGCCGGTTCTTCATCATAATCGTGGCCATCATGAAATTGAGTACGAAGATTAAACCAGGCCCCCAAACCAACCACGTCATCCTTTTTTGTGATCCGATGCCGGAACTTAGAAACAAAATCTATTTTGTCATCCGATTTTCTAAAACCTGTTTCATTGGTATTGATAAATGCATAAGCAAGATCAAGATTGTTTTCCCAGATATTGTTTCTCCATTTACGGGTTGCTTGTAAATTTAAATAAGCAGCTGCCTGAATAGTGAATTTTTGAGAACCTGCTGCCCAATTACGACTGCCGCCTTGTCCCACATTAAAACTGAAAAGACCTTCTGTTGTCCATAAGCGTTTTTTGTTGTTGGCCGGCGTAGTGTTTTGTGCAAAAAGAGAATAGGTGAGAATAATAGTAAAAAGTGTAAAGATGAGTTTTCTCATACCAGTCAGTTATGGGTTTAAAAATCTGGCCGTTTTGGTGACGGTGCATTCAAAGATAATAGTTTAAATCAATTTTTAAACAGAATTATTAGCCGAAAAAAACCCACATAAGAACCGGGTAACTAAGGGAATAAATAAGAAAAAATGAAGTTTCAAAAAGTATATTTCAATTTTCAATAAGTGATTTTTAAATTCAAATTTGAATTTTCTTTTTGGCAAGTTTTTGATTTATAAAATTTGATTTTTTGTAGCTTATATCTTCACGGTAAGTCCGATTCCCAGGACCTCTTTTATCTGCAATCTCTTTTTTACATCATCATCATAGATCAGGTCAAAACTTAAATTGGTTGCAAAAATTTTAGTAAACCTCATTGTTAGCAGGTTATTCATCAGCACATCTATATTCTCAGGGTTCTTTTTATAATTGCTGAATAGATCAATACGACTGTGATAAGTTGCCCATTTTGTAAATGATGCACTGAATTTGGCCGTTACGAATGCACCAAATTCAGTGTTCACTTTTCGGGCAGAGTCTACACCAAATTTCCCGACGTTTAAAAAATCAGGATCATGTTTTAAGTTCCAACGCACTGTCACCGGTGAAATGAATAGAGAAAACCGGGCAGCAGTTTTGTAATCCAAACCGGGGGACAATATTATTTTACCGGGAGTGAGAATGCTCGAAACCTTTTGCTCCGACTCAACCGAATAATCATAACCGGCCAATGCTTGTGAATTGAAATTTGTTAGCAATCCAAGGTACCAATGTTGATTTACACGATAACCGTACTTGGTTGTCACATCGATCCTATCATCAATTTTCCTGAACTTTCCAAAGCTGGTGGCATTTTGGAATCCGAGTGCAAGGTCTGCATAGTTATCCCACGTATGCTTATTATGCCTGAAATGAACAGCATATTTAAAAATGCTATTCACTCCCAAAACATTCTCTTCACCACCTGATGCCCAATTGCTCAACGCACCCTGGTTCATGTTCAGAATGAATGTCCCATTCAATTTCCAACCATTGCTGTCAAGGCTTTGAATGGGTCTTGTGCTAACGATCAATAATTCTCTAATGGTGCGGTCCTGAGAATAACTATAATTAAAAAATGCAATACAAAAAATAAGAGCGGTGGTTTTGTTCATTTGATTGCAAAATAAAAACTACAGTGAAAAATTTCCACTGCCTTTTCATAAAATTATCAGAAAGTTTATTTGCGCAAACGTATGATTAACCTTATTGGTTAAAATTGTTGAGATGATTTGTAAGATCTTTTGCGATCTATAGCTTCACGGTAAGTCCAATACCCAAAACCTCTTTTAATTGCAATCTCTTTATTACATCATCATCGTAGATAAGATCAAAACTAATGTTAGTGGCAAGTATTTTATTGAATCTCATTGTTAGCAGGTTATTCATCAGCACATCTACATTTTGCGGATTTCTCTTATAATTACTGAACAGATCGATCCGACCGGTATATGTTGCCCATTTACTAATATCAGCTTTGTACGTTGCGGTTACATAAGCACCAAACTCCATATTTGATTTCTTAGCAGAGTCAACTCCAAATTTTGCCACATTATAAAAATCAGGATCGACCTTCAAAACCCAACGTGAAGCTACCGGCGATATAAAAAATGAAAACCTGTTGGCTGTTTTATAATTCATACCAGGTGATAATATGATCTTACCAGGCGTTAGAAAGTTTGATATTTTAGTGATGGGCGTCGTTGAATAATCATAGCCTTCCAGGAACTGTGAATTGAAATTAAACAACAAGCTTGCGTACCAATGCTCAGTTAGCTGGTAGCCATATTTACTGGTGATATCAAGCCGATCATCAACTTTTCTGTACTTATCAAAACTGGTCGCATTTTGAACACCCAATGCCATGTCAAAATAATTATCCCAGGTGTGTCTTCCACTTCTTAAGTTAATAGAATAGTTGAAAAGTCCATTAATGCCAAACGTGTTGTTTTCGCCCCCAGCCGCCCAATTACTTAATGCGCCCTGGCTCAGGTTGAGGATAAAAGTGCCGCTTCTTTTCCAGCCGTTACTGTCAATACTTTTTATTGCTTTTGCAGATTCAGCCTGTAGCTGTTTAACGGTGGGATCCTGTGCTTTTATTTGTATAAAGACGACGGTAACTGCCAGGTATAAAATTAATTTTCTCATACGCAATTTTTTAAAAAAAAAGTAAGAGTGAACTGTGTTTTCATTCTTACCTTTTTGCTTTACAAATATTATGCTATTATTTCTTCAACGCATCTCTTATTTCACGTAACAAGATAACATCTTCGGGGGTTGGAGGTGGTGGAGCTTCAGGTTCTTTCTTCTTTAAAGTATTTATTGCTTTAATGATAAGAAACATCACAAATGCTACTATTATAAAATCAATTATTGCCGTCAGAAAAGCGCCCCACATCAATGCAACTTCTGGCTGCGTTACAGTTCCGGCAGCATCCTTTATTTGTTCTTTTATCACCCATTTATTTTGTGAAAGATCTTTACCGGTTAACAGTCCAACTAAGGGAGATACCAGGCCTCCCGTAAAAGAAGTAACAACTCTGTTAAATGCTGCACCCATAACAAATGCAACGGCAATGTCTACAAGATTGCCTTTCATGGCAAACTCTTTGAACTCTTTTAGCATTCCCATATAAAAAGTTTTGGTGAAAAATGGTATTCGTAAAGTAGGCAAAATATACTAAACAGTCATACTATTTTTTCAACCCGGGAAACTTCATATCAAGGCCTTTCAATAATTCATATAAAGCTGAAGCCATAATAAATTCCTTATACCAGTTCTGATCGGCAGGAACGATCGTCCATGGTATTTTGCTGCAATGTTCAAAACAATCTTCGTATACTTTTTGATAATCGTCCCAGCGTTTTGATTCGTCAATATCCTTTTCGTTATACTTCCACATCTTGGCCGGGTCATTCAGACGTTCCTGTAGCCGTTCATGTTGCTCTTCCGGCGAAATATGAAGATAAAATTTGAGAATATGTGTACTGTTATGATCTTGTAATAACTTTTCAAAATCATTGATGGCATTCATTCTTTTTTTTGCTGTTTTATCATCAATCCAGCCATGCACACGGGTGATCAAAATATCTTCATAATGACTTCGGTTGAAAATCTGGATGACACCTTTTGCAGGTGCGGCATGATGTATACGCCAAAGAAAATCATGGGCGAGTTCTTCGGATGTGGGAGCTTTATAAGATCTTACTGTTACACCCTGAGGATTCAGCTTCCCAAAAACATTTCTTATTACCCCATCCTTACCGCTTGCATCCATTCCCTGCATCACTATAAGTATAGAATGTTTGCCTTCAGCAAAAAGTAAATTCTGGAGATCATCAAGTTGATTTAAGATCTCGTCTGTTTTTTTCTTTGTTTTATCCTTGTCAAGATCTTCAGGCGCTTTTGTACTTATATCTTTTAATGAAATTTTCCCCATATCTGTAATTTGAATGACACACAATATAAAAAAATTGCTTCGTTCCGGGGCTGATTGCTGACCTTTGCGCATCATTATGAAAAATGATCGGTTCGTAAGCTGGGGAATTTTTATTGTACTATGTATTATCTGGGGTAGCTCTTTCATCCTGATGAAGGCAAGTAAAGATGAACTGACCTGGGCACAGATCGCTTCACTCAGAATTTTTTCGGCCGGAGCTGTTATGCTTCCTTTTGCTTTTTTCTATTTTTCAAAGATTCCTAAAAATAAAATGTTGCTGGTCATTTTATCAGCGATCTGCGGTAACCTGTTACCTGCCTATCTTTTTGCCGGCGCTATTGCAAAAAATATTGATAGCAGCCTGGCGGGTATTTTAAATTCGTTAACTCCCATTTGTGTCGTTGTTACCGGCCTTCTGTTTTTCAGATCAAAAATTGAAGGAAGAAGAATTATCGGCGTTATAATCGGGTTTGGAGGCTTAACATTACTCACTCTTGCAGCTAAAAAGGGGATCAGCTTTGAGAACGTTGAATATACTCTTTGGATATTGCTGGCGACTATTTTGTATGGATTTAATGTCAATATAGTCGATCATTATCTTAAAGACATTAACCCGATACATCTTGCAGTTGTTTCGGTCACATGGATGCTGATCCCAACGGGAATTGTTTTATGGCAACAAAATTTTCTAAGCCTGCCATTTGACAACGATGACACCTTATTGGCGGTTATAAATTCAGTAATGCTTGGTGTTGCCGGCACCGCTATTGCCACAGCATTATTTTATGTATTGGTAAAAAGAGCAGGCGGACTTTTTGCGTCACTCGTTACTTATGGCATTCCATTTATAGCCTTAACATGGGGATTTATTTTTGGAGAGAATATTACACTCCTGCAGATAGCCTGTCTCGGAATTATTTTGTTCGGCGTTTATCTTGCAAACATGCCCCAGAAAAAAGAGACTTCTGCTAACTCTGGGTTTGAAGTTGAAAGTAAAGCTTAAGTACAACTACACGACCATTATTTCTTTTTCTTTTGAAGCAAGATGCTTGTCCACTGTAGCAATAAATTTATCAGTAACACCCTGAACGGTCGCTTCAGCATCTTTTGTAGCATCTTCGCTTAAACCATTTTTCTGAAGTTTTTTGATATGCTCGATCGCATCCCTTCGAATATTCCTGATGGCTATTTTGGAATGTTCCCCTTCCGCATGACATTTTTTTACCAGTTCCTTCCTTCTTTCTTCTGTAAGAGGGGGCAAAAACAAGCGGATGATATTGCCATCGTTCTGCGGATGAATACCAATATTAGCAGCAATAATTGCCCTTTCGATAGGCTGCAGCATATTTTTTTCCCAGGGTTGTATAGAAAGCGTACGGGCATCCATTACGCTGATATTTGATACCTGGTTTAGAGGCATTGGAGATCCATAGTAATCTACTGTGATCCCATCAACCATTTGGGGATTTGCCTTTCCGGCACGGACCTTCACCAATTCTACTTCGAGATGGTCAATAGCTTTCTTCATGAGTTCTTCAGCATGCTGTTGAATGGACTTGATATCATCTGGATTCATAACGTTTATTTTGCGGATAGCAAAACTAATAAAACAGCATCACTTGTAAATCACAAATAATTTCGAAAAAAACAGATCAATTATTCACCTGCATCTTTTCATTGAATGCTGCTAATGATTCTTTTGTAATTTTTGGAATTGGCCGTTGATCCTGGCGTTTTTTCTTCTGTTCCAATTCACCTTTTTTATAAAAATACTGGAACACAAAAAACAGCGCCACTACGTAAGCCAGCATTCCAAATGAAACATAGAAATCCCAGAACAAAGGATTTGTAATTAGCATTAATGCGATGGGAAAAGAGAAAAGCGTAGTTGCCAGGAGTAAGAGGACAATATTCTTTTCTTTCAATCCAAGATATGCAAAGTGGTGAGTGATATGATCTTTACCGCCAACAAAGGGGGATTGGCCACGCAATAATCTTCTCACCGTTACAGTTGTGGTGTCAATAATTGGAATTATGAAGAATAAAGCTGGCAGAACGAAAGGCTTTACCTGTAACAATCCCTGGTTACCTTCATTGAATTGCCATAAGAATAGCATACTTGTTGAAGCCAGAAAAACGCCGAGAAACTGGCTGCCTGTATCACCCATAAATATTTTGGACGGGCTCCAGTTAAATCTCAGGAAACCTATTAATGCTCCCAGCACACCGATAAGAATCAACATGTAGAATTCAAACGCTGCATGGCCTGTAATTGCCAGTACTCCTATTATACCCGCAATTATAAAAGCAGAGATCGAAGCTGTCACCCCATCCATATTGTCCAGCATATTTATTGAGTTCATCAAACCAATTACCCAAACCAGCGTAAAGAGGATATTGATAAATTCAACATTTGAAATATTGATCTTCACATTGAAGGCCACGAGTATCAGGCCACATGAAAGCTGAAGTATGAATTTGAGTAAGGGGTTTGTGTTAAACGCATCGTCATAAAGACCGGCGAGGAAACCCAGGCTGGTGGCGGCTACAATGCCGATAATTTGTTTATCAGGAACAATGCCTTTTTCCTGTGAAATAAACCCATAGATACCCCATGATAAAAGGAAAATTATAAAGAACGAAATACCGCCAATAGATGGTTTTACATGAGCTGTCCAGCGAACCTGCTTAAATGCAAGATTATCTCTTGATCCAAGATTGAAGGAGAATTTGAGAAGCAGGTAATTAATTGCAAGAGATAAAGCTGTTGCAATAAAAAAATATATGATCAAAAAAATACTCATAAGAACAATTGTTAGGTTTAATGGTGGTATTGTTTGGTCATAGTCCCGGAAGTGTGTGCAAAAATAGTGTGAAAATTCAATGTTTCCATTTTAAAGTCCGTTTTTTGTTGGCAATCTTCGAGCCGGGATTCCTGGTGATTTATCATTTCATATTTTATTAAAATGATGTTTGGGTTAGTATTAAAAAAGATTGCACTTTTGCCACGACTTTTTTCAGGCCGGCCAGTGGCTTTGGAATCATGAATTGAAAACAAGTTTAATAAGCCCTACTATTTTATTATGAGTGATTTAAAAAATACAGCGACACAGATACGCAGAGATATTTTAAGAATGGTTCACGGTGCTAATAGCGGACATCCTGGTGGCTCATTAGGCTGTGCAGATTATTTTGCAGCGTTATTTTTTAAAGTAATGAAACACAGTAAGAACTTTTCTATGGATGCGAAAGATGAGGATATTTTTCTACTGTCTAATGGGCACATTTCTCCGGTTTATTATAGCACACTTGCAAGAAGTGGGTATTTCGATAAAAGTGAGTTAGCAACCTTTCGAAAAATTAATTCGAGGTTGCAGGGTCATCCGGCTACTCATGAGCATTTACCAGGCATACGGGTTGCCTCTGGATCGCTTGGCCAGGGTATGAGTGTAGCGATTGGCGCTGCACTTACAAAAAAATTAAATCAGGAAGATACGATCGTTTATTCATTACATGGCGATGGTGAGTTAGATGAGGGCCAGGTTTGGGAAGCAATTATGTTTGCAGCGCATCATAAGGTAGATAATCTTATTTCAACGATCGATTGGAATGGTCAGCAAATTGATGGCCCTACCGATAAAGTAATGGGACTTGGGAATATCAGGCAGAAGTTTGAAGTGTTTGGTTGGACCACACTCGAAATGAATGGAAATAATATGGATGAGGTCGTTTTAACTCTTGAAAAAGCAAAGACATTCGTGGGAAAAGGCAAGCCGATCGCTATCATGATGCATACAATAATGAGTAAAGGAGTTGACTTTATGGAAAACGATCATAACTGGCATGGCGTGGCTCCGAATGATGAGCAGCTTGCGAAAGCATTGGCGCAATTACCTGAAACGTTGGGGGATTATTGACCCCCTGTCCTCCGCCGAAGGCGGAGAGACTTAGGTCGGGAAGGAAAGTTTTTTGAGATTCATCTTGAGATCTGATCTGAATAAAATGACTATTTAAATCTAAGTTCCCTCTTTAGGGGGACAGGGGATTCGGTTTTACTCTGATCTCAAAGAAAACTCCTGCTTCGCGGCCTTCCTGGCAGGTATCCACGAAGCAAGTAAAGCAATAAATAAAACTGTTGCGGCTACTAATACAAAGTCAGGCCAATTTAATTTTACCGGGTAATAGTCTATTAAAAAAGAACCGCCCTGCAGCGGAATTAGTTTATAATTTACCTGCAACCATGCAATGATCAATGCAAGAATGATCCCGGCAATGCCGCCAAAAATTCCGATCAGCAATCCTTCGCTTAAAAATATTTTTTGAATAAAATTATTATTGCCACCAAGTGCATGAAGTATGCTGATATCTTTTTGTTTTTCCAAAACAAGCATCGTTAGGGAGCTAACAATAGTAAATGAAAATATGAACATGATAAGCACCAGCACAGCATATACAACCCATTTCTCCGCTGTCATTATTGAATATAATCCACGGTTCTGTTCATACCGGGTTTGTACCAAATAATTTTTTCCAAGTTGTTTTTGGATATTTTCTTTTACATCATCAGCATTACTTTCTGGATTGACCGCAATCTCTACACTTGTGTATTCATTTTCCTTATAGCCAAGTAATTTTTTTACGAACCCGAGATTCGTAATTGCATAATTAAAATCAAACTCCTGTTGAATAACAAAAACGCCGGAAGTATGTACAGGATCGGCGCTTACATTCTGAAGCGGATCATTTGAAGTGGACGAATCTTTTTTTGGGAGATAAGCCATTAATGGCGATAAGTTTTTTTCCGCTTCTACATGTAAGGCATCTTCAACGCCAACCCCCAGTACTATATATGGCGTTTCATCATTGCCGGTACTAAATTCCCCTCTTACTATGCTGCCCGGCACCCCAGACACATCTTTATAATTTTCATCCACACCTTTTATAGTAACTGTGCGTTGAAAGTTATATTCGGAGCTATCACGATCAAATCCTGAGTTTTGAAGTAATCCTTTTTCCTCTGCTATCAATGATAGATTTTTAACACCGGTAACTCCACGGATTTGTTTTATCTGTTCTGCTGTCAAGTTTAACACCTTGCCTTGTGATGGAAAAATTTTCAGGTCTGTATAAAAAGTAGTGTATAATGATTTCACCATTCCCTCAAAACCATTGAATACACTTAATACAAGTATCAATGCCGTAGTGCCAAATGTCATTGCAACAATACTGATCCATGCAATGATGTTGATCGCATTGGTAGATTTTTTTGCTTTAAAATATCTCCAGGCAAAGAGAAAGGTACCCCCCGTCCCCTTAAAGGGGGAACTTAGTTTCGCCATACTTATTATGTTGATATAATCTGATCATTGAAATATTATAGACTGACCGAATTAAAAGTTTATGACTCCCCTTTAGGGGCCGGGGGTTTTTCTTCACTTATCTTTTTAAATATCTCTTCCATTTTAAAGACATGATCCAACGTATCATCCTGGTAAAATTTCAGGACAGGTATATTACGCAACTGGTGCCGCACTTTTGCCGCCAACTCTTTTTTTATATCATGATGACGATCTTCAATTTTTTTCAACGCGGCTTTGGCATCCTTTACCTGGAAAAAACTTAAATAGATCCTTGCTTCCAGCAGGTCAGGTGTTATTTTTATTGATGAAATAGACACCATCCCCCCATCAATCATACTTAAACTGAGCTTTTGAAAAATGGTATTCAATTCCTCGTTTAACAAGCCGGCGATTTGCTTTTGTCTTTTACCTTCTTCCATACAACCTCCTTCTTTAGTTCGGGGTAAAATTAGCTACTTTTGCTGCTTCTTTGGAGTAGTTATTATACAATGAAAAAATATTCACGGATTTTTAAATATCTCGGGCAGTATAAAGGACAAATTCTTCTTTATTTTCTTTTTATCATACTTTCTGTTGTTTTTTCTATTGTTTCTCTTGGCATGTTGGCTCCTTTCTTCGATCTTATCTTTAAACAAAATAACGTCAATACGCAAACACAGGCAGATAATGCCTTAATTCAGTCATTAAAGGAATGGATGATACAACTGCGGGATTCAACGGGGGTTTTCAGCGGTCCGCTGGGGATCTTAGGATTGATATGTATTGTTATTATTATTTCTATTCTGCTAAAAAATCTTTTTCTCTACCTGTCTTATTATATTCTAAACCCTTTAAAGAATAAAGTTGTTAATAGTCTGCGACTGGAATTATATAATAAAATCCTCCATCTACCCATTGGTTATTTTACAGAAAAAAGAAAAGGCGACCTGATCAGCCGTATTACTAATGATGTGAATGAAGTAGAAGGTTCAGTTGTCAGTACACTGGAAGGTTGGGTAAGAGATCCACTCACGATCATCATCAACTTTACGGTACTTTTTTATATCAGCCCGCAGCTTACTTTTTTTATTATACTCTCTATTCCCGTTATCGGCGTTGTATTAGGACGAATTACCCGTTCACTTAAAAAACAATCCAACGAAGTGGCGATAAAACACGGTGAATCTGTTTCAGCATTGGATGAAACCCTGAGTGGCCTACGGGTTATTAAAGCTTTTAACATTGAGACTTTATTGAAGAACCGTTTCTTTTCAATCAATACTGAATTACTGAACGCAAAAAATCATATTGGCTACCGAAGAGACCTTGCTTCTCCTTTATCTGAATTTATGGGAGTAGTTATCTTTTGCGGCATTTTATGGTTCGGGGGACAATTAGTATTAAAAAAGGAATTGCTGGAGCCATCGGTTTTTCTCGCTTATCTCGCTTTGTTTTATAATATCATCAATCCTGCCAAAACACTTTCCACATCTTTCAGCAATATGCAAAAAGGCAGCGCTGCCATTGCAAGGATTGAAGAAGTTTTAAAGACTCCTATAACAGTTGATGACAATGTGAATGGCAAACAACTTCAAACATTCAATACCAAAATTGAATTCAGAAATGTACGATTTGCCTATGAGGATGCAGTGATACTTGATAATATTAATCTTACAATAGAAAAAGGAAAAACAATTGCATTAGTTGGTTCATCAGGCGCCGGTAAATCAACATTGGCCGATCTTGTTCCCAGATTTCATGATGTAACCGGTGGCGAAGTACTGATCGATGGAGTAAACATCAAAGATTATTCTCTGCATTCAGTTAGAAGTTTAATGAGTATCGTAACCCAGGAGCCAATTCTTTTTAATGATACGATCGCAAATAATATAAGCCTGGGAAAACCGGGCGCAACTGAAGATGAAATCATGCAGGCGGCTAAAGTTGCCAATGCACATAATTTTATTGCTCATAAAGAAATTGGTTACGCAACAAATATCGGGGACCGCGGCAGCAAACTTAGCGGCGGGGAAAGACAAAGACTAACAATTGCAAGAGCGGTAATAAAAAACCCTCCAATTCTTATTCTGGACGAAGCCACCTCTTCTCTCGATACAGAAAGTGAAAGATTGGTGCAGGATGCGATTAATAATATGATGCAGAACAGAACAAGCATTGTTATTGCTCACCGTCTCAGTACTATCCGCCATGCAGATGAGATCATTGTTCTGCAAAAAGGAAAAATTGTAGAACGTGGTACACATGATCAGTTACTTTCTCAAAATGGTTTTTATAAAAAACTGGTGGAGATGCAGGAAGTTAGATAGGTTAGTTTTCTGCTATCACTTGTTGCTGCCGAGGAAGGCAAGCAATATTGATATAATTTATAATCTCGTTTATTTCTTCATTAGTAAGATTCGGAAAACTCATCATCATATTTCCCGAATAGATTTCCCTTAATTCTTTAGCATACTCGTTTTTGTTCATAAACTGCTGCGGATTTTTTATCCATTGATAAACATTCTCCCGTTCTCCCCAGGGACCTCGTTCTTCAAATCCACATAATGACGGACCCACAAAATTTTTACTTATTATGTGGCAGGAGGCACAATTTGCCATAAATAACTGCTTTCCGCTGGCTGGAACTTCCGGAATGCTTTTCACATTATCAATAAAAACTAAACTTGAAGTCTGACTTTGCGGCGGAATCGAAACAGCTTTCAGGCAAATAATTATGATACTACCTGTCAATAAGAGAAGGGAAGCATGAAGTATATATTTAATCTCTTTCATGCATTTGCAAAATTACATCCAGATCGCCACCCATCAAGTTTTATTTTTAATACTTTAAAAAAACTCTGTTACTCCGTAACTTTCCAACTCATCAACCCACAAGCAAATGAGAAAGCTTTTACTGCTCACAGCATTTACAGTTACATTTTTTTTATTTACCGGCGCACAGAAAAAACAAGTTAGCTACGAACAGGCTTTCGCCAACAAGCCTACCAACATCACCAAACAAGTTCCCCAAATAACCAAGTGGATCGATGATGACAACTATGTGGAATCAAGAAGAGAATCAGACGGGAAAATGAAAATGTTTTCCGTAAATATAAAAACCGGTGAAGCCGTTCCTTATGAAGAAAAGAAAGAACCGGCTAAAATGAAAAAAGATTACGCAGCCTTGATCAAAGATGCCAGGAATGTAACCTGGAGTCCTGATGAAAAATGGGTAGCTTATACTGACATTAATAATAATCTTTTTATTCGTAATGCTGAGACTGATAAGGATATTCAGTTAACAACAGATGGAAGCGAGACCATAAAAAATGGTTATGCCTCATGGGTGTACATGGAAGAAATACTTGGGCGCGGCACCCGCTACCGTGCTTTCTGGTGGAGCCCCGACAGCAAAAAGATCTGTTACATGCGGTTTGATGATACAGAAGTTCCCACGTTCCCGATTTATGTTATCAAGGATCAGCGGGGTTATTTGGAGAATGAACACTACCCAAAACCCGGTGATAAAAATCCTGAAGTGAGATTTGGTGTTGTTGATATTGGTTCACAAAAAACAACCTGGGCTGATTTCAATGAAAAAGATGATCAGTATTTCGGCGCACCGGTATGGACCCCAACCGGCCAGCTTTGGGCTGTTTGGATGAATCGTGGACAGGACAATTTGAAGATCTACAATATTGATCTGAACAGTGGAGCAAAAACTGAACTATATGATGAAAAACAAACTACCTGGATAGATCTTGATCGCGGTAACCGCATTCAATTTTTACCCGGCAATACAGGTTTTATCATGCGCAGTGATAAAAGTGGATGGGAACATTATTACTTATTTGATATGAAAGGAAAGTTGATCAACCAGGTCACAAACGGAGATTTTACAGTTGGCACTATTTATAAAATAGATGAAAAAGCAAAGACGATTTACTTTGGTGCCAGGAAAGAAAACTCCACAAGATGGGATCTTTACTCAACCTCATTTGATGGAAAGAAAATAAACCGGCTTTCTTTTGGCGAATATTCTTTTACAGGCATGAACATTTCACCAAACAACAAATATTTTGTTACTGCTTATTCTAGTATTTCAACACCAACAACAGTTGCTATTGTAGATATGAAGGGTAAAATAGTACGAGAAATTGCTACTGTAAAAGGAGATGAATTCGCAAATTATGAATTACCAAAAAAAGAATTACGTCGTGTAAGATCTGCTGATGGATTATTTGATCTGCCGGTTACGATCACCTATCCTATCGGCTTTGACGCTAACAAGAAATACCCCGTGCTTGTAAGTATTTATGGAGGGCCTAATGCAGGTCGCATCATGGATACGTGGGGAAGCAGTGCAACTGAGATCTGGTGGGCACAGGAAGGAATGATACAAGTAGTGTTTGATAATCGCAGCAGCGGGCATTTTGGTAAAAAAGGAATGAACTATATCCATCGCCAGTTGGGTAAATATGAAATTGAAGATTATATGCAATGCGGTAAATGGCTGAAAGATCAATCTTTTGTTGATGACGATCGCATTGCGATCACCGGCGGAAGTTTTGGCGGTTACATGACTTGTATGGCACTCACTTATGGTGCTGATGTTTTTACACATGGTGTGGCAAATGCTTCCGTCACTGACTGGCAGTTTTATGATACTCATTACACCGAACGTTATATGGATACACCAAACGAGAACCCTGAAGGATATAAAGCGACATCAGTAATGACTTATGCAGATAAATTAAAAGGCATGTTACGTATCGTTCATGGCACATCTGATGATAATGTGCATATGCAAAACAGCCTGGTGCTTGTAAACAAGTTACAGGATCTTAAAAAGCATTTTGAATTCATGCTGTATCCGGGTGAAAGACACGGGATCGGGGGAAATAACAGGGCTAAAGGAGAACATAACAGAACAGAGGCCTATAGCTTTTACTACCAGTATTTATTAAAGAAGCCAATGCCGGAACAATTCTGGCAACCATCGCAGCAACAAGCACGACCTTTCTGATCAATAAACCCCGGTTCGAATCGGGGTTTTACTTTTCTTTTCAATTACTATCGGCATTGTATTTGCCAAAGGTTTGGATATTTGCTTCACCAATCACGTAAAATTTTGCACCTGCTTTACAAGTCCATACTTATTCTTTTCCTGCTATCATTTTTTAGTCTTGGGAAAAGTATTGCTTCTGATATTTTCTCAAAAACAAATTCAACTAAAGAAGAGGCTTTATCATTTATTAATAAGATAGATCAAACAAAAACCAGTGAGCAATGGCCAAATGTAAAACCAACGTTGTTTTATGATAATTTAAGGTTGAATTTGGAGAATCCAATGAGTTTTTACCCTGGCCGAAGCACAAATTTTTGTTCATATGGCGCTCTCTCCTACCTGGTAATGGAAAAAGACCCATTGGGTTATGTAAAGTTCATGAATGAACTATACGATAAAGGTGAAGCAACTTTTAATAATAATCGCTTCAATCCGTCAAAAGAAGTGATGAATGCCGCAGGCACATTAAAGTTCAAAGGAGTGCTCGATATAAGACATGCAGAACAAATGTGGTTTTTGGTATTGGCAGATAAATTCAAAGGTTATCTCAATTTTTTTAATAAAAAATTTCATGAAGGTGATGAAAACACTTTTTGGGCCGCTACTAACTTATCCAAGTTCGATCGTATGGTTAATAAAATGTGCGGCGTTCATGTCAAAGCCGTTGGCAGTGATCTCATAAAACCGTGGGTAAAGGATGTTTACAGTTATTTGGAAAAAAGGATCGACAGCAATATCGTCAGCCTTTATATCAATAACCGGATCATTCATAAAAAGAATCATGATAAAATAAGATTTTCGATACCGACACATTTTATCATTCTTCGGCAAATAAGAAAAGAAGGTAACATCGTCACACTTCGTTATTGGGATTATGGAGGGGAAACGCAGATGCAGATCACCAGCCGCACTCTCAAAAAAATAATATTTGGAATCATAACCATTGATAAATGAGCCGCCACCTGTCACTTATTTTAATTACTATTTCATTAATTGCAGCTTCGTGCAGCACAAAGATCATTTCAACTAATTATTACCAGGAACAAAAGGAAAATCTTGACAATATTGAGCGCCGCTATGAAAAATTAAACCCGAGAAATCATTTCAGTCTTGCCTTTACTGATAAAAAATTCACTATTGTTTCAGTTGAGATGATCACGGATACCCTGACAAGGATCTATGAGTTTAATGTAAATGAACAAAGACTGGCTGATACATTGCTGGAATATAGTTATGATACGGCAGGGATCTATTACCTGATAAGGAAAATGCAGGAAACAAAAGTAACATGGATCAATAGTTTTGATTATTATGTAAATGACCAGCCCCAGCAACTAATAATTCTAAGTATAAAGCCTGTCACCATACGTTATATTTTTTCTCCGCCAAAATACATTGCATTGACCTATTTCAGAACTCCACAATTTTTTGATGAGAAAGGAAGACTATTGGATAGCAGGCGTACAAAACAAGTTCGGAAAATAAAAGGGCAGGTGTTTTATAAGATCACTGATCGCATTTGTTATACAATTACTGATAAATATCGGTAGCATTATAAATTGGGATAAAATTCTAAATAAATGCCTTCGTAAGATATCGAACTACGAGTTAAAAAAATTGAGGTTACTTTTTTACCTAAATATCATAATTTAGACTTGTGAAAAGGGTACTCACAAATATTGAAAAAAAATCGTACGTCTCGGGTGGAATCTTTTTACCCAAAGATGTATCAGAAATATTGCACCTTCCTTATTCAAGTGTACGTTATTGGATGTTTGAGTTTTGGGATGGCCGTTTTAGTAAAAACTCCAATGAAAAATATACTTTTGGTGATAAAGGAAATAAAGCGATCGACTTTTTAACACTTATCGAATTCTATACTTTTTACCAACTTAGAAAAAAAGGGGTGAGTTCACAAAAAATACAAACGGCGCATCATAATATTGCAAAAAGCATAAATACTAAGTATCCGTTTGCAACCACAAAAGTTTCAACAGACGGAAATAAAATATGGTATGAGCACTTGGAAGAAATCATAAACGCAGATGGTACAATACAAATCAATATGAAAGAAATAATTGGACCCTTTCTAGAAAAGATTGATTTTGATAAGAATTTTCAGGCAGAAAGATATTATCCACTGGGCAAAACACATAGCGTAGTGATAGATCCAAAACATCAATTCGGCCAACCTACTATTCCAGGAACTAACTTAAAAGCTGATACAATTTTTAAATTGCACAAAGGTGGCGAAAATAAAAAAAGTATATGCTTTCTATATGACATCTCCTCTAAACAAGTTTCTGATGCATTATTGTATTATAAACAAATAAGGGCTTAATGAAATATATTTTTGACGAAAATTTCTCACATCGTTTAGCCCAGGGTTTAAATCTGATTGAACAAGGAAATTTTAAGAGCAAAGCGCAAGCTGAAATAACACATGTAAAATTTTTAGGCTTAGAAGGTAAGACTGATGAGGAAATAATAGAAGCTGCGGGAAAGAATAATGAAATCATTATCACAATGGATAAAGATTTCAGACATATGAAACATTATTTTGCTTTATACAAAATGTACAAAACAGGTGTTATTATATTCAGGTCATCGAAAGGAAAATTGAGCTATTGGGACATTGTTAAATCATTTATTAATAAATGGGAAGAACTAAAAGAAAGTATCCTTAATGAATCTGTTCCTTTCGCTTTTCAAATTAATACTAAAGGAATTCAAAGATTAGCATTTTAACCCTTCAACACCTCTCTTGAAATAACGATCTTCTGTATTTCACTTGTCCCTTCGCCGATAGTACAGAGTTTAGAATCCCGGTAAAATTTTTCTACAGGAAAATCTTTTGTGTAGCCATAACCGCCAAATATCTGGACCGCATCGGTCGCCACTTTCACAGACACTTCGCTTGCATAATACTTTGCCATTGCTGATTCCTTTGTCATTTGTTGTCCACGATTCTTCAGATCACATGCATGTAATATCAGCAATTCTGCAGCGGTAATTTCAGTTGCCATATCAGCCAGCTTAAAAGACACTCCCTGGAAATTCGATATCGGCTGATCGAATTGATACCGTTCCTGTGAATATTTTAACGCAGCCTCATAAGCCCCTTTTGCGATACCCAATGCCAGTGCCGCTATGGATATTCTTCCACCGTCCAATACTTTTAATGATTGTTTGAATCCATCTCCTACCTCACCCATCCGGTTAGCATCAGGAATTCTGCAATTATCAAAGATCATTTCTGCAGTCTCGCTTGCCCTCATTCCTAATTTGTTTTCCTTTTTTCCCCCGCTAAAACCTGGGGTACCTTTCTCAACAATAAATGCCGTTGCATTATTTTTTGCCCTGGGTTCGCCTGTTCTGCAGATCACAACAGCTATATCGCCACTCTTGCCGTGAGTGATCCAATTCTTTGTTCCATTGATCACCCAATCATTTCCATCTTTTACAGCAGTACATTTCATATTGCCTGCATCGCTACCGGTGCCGGGCTCAGTTAAACCCCACGCTCCTATCCATTCTGCAGTTGCCAGCTTTGGTAGATATTTTTTCTTCTGCTCCTCATTTGCAAAACTTAAAATATGCCCGGTACAAAGTGAATTATGTGCCGCCAGGCTTAAACCAATAGAACCACAAACTTTTGATATTTCTTCTATGATAATTTTATATTCAAAATAACTTAACCCGGCACCTCCATATTTCTCCGGCACCAAAACTCCCATCATTCCGAGCTTACCCATTTCTCTGAAACATTGAACCGGGAATTCCTGCGCTTCATCCCATTCCATTACATGTGGCCTGATGTATCGATTGGCAAAATCTCTTGCTGTTTGCGCAGCATGTTCTGTTATCTCGCTTGTCTGAAAATCCATATTGCTCCTTTCTTTTATAAAGACCTGTTCGAATAATTTGCGCTGCAAAGTAAGTAGAAATTCCGAAGAACTAACATCTGTTAGCTTAATACCTGGTAACTAATTTAATTCATGAGAACTCCAACACAAGCCCATCATAGGCGAGATGTATGCCCTCCGGCAATTCAGTTTCAATTTCTACATGCCGGCCAAGTTGATGGGAAATATGAGTGAAATAAGCTCTTGGAATTTTTAATTCCTGTACAATATCAATTGCTTCCGCTAAAGTAAAATGAGAAATATGGTGGTGCTTACGAAGGGCATTTAAGACAAGCACCTCGCTCCCTTTAATTTTTTCCTTTTCATTTTCATCAATTCGATTTGCATCTGTAATGTATACAAACTTTCCAAAACGAAAACCAAACACCTGCATTTTCAGGTGCCATACTATTATGGGCTGAACAGGAATATCACCGATCATAAATGGCTCACTGGTGATCGTATTTAAATTTATTACCGGAACCCCAGGATATTTTTCTTCAGTAAAAACATAGGGAAACTCCCTTTTGATCGCTTCTTCGGTCGTTGAAGTAGAATAGATTTCCATTACCGGTTTATAGAAAAAATTAAATGCCCGCACATCATCAAGCCCTGCTATATGATCTTTATGCGAATGAGTAAAAAGAACCGCATCGAGTTTCCTGACATTCTCCCGCAACATCTGATAACGGAAATCAGGCGTTGTATCAACAACAATAGTCGTTGTTGGTGATTGCACCATTATACTCGGTCGAAGTCTGGTATCTTTTTTATCGGGAGAAGTACATACCTCGCAGTCGCAGGCTATCATCGGCACACCTGCGCTGGTACCGGAACCAAGAAAAGTTATTTTAAGTGGAGGATAAGACACATAGTAAAAATAAGAAATGAGGAACGAAAAAATAAGGAATAAGAAAGGTTGAATATGACTTTTACTTTCTCATTCCTCATTAATGATTTCTTATTCTTTATTTCACATTCCCCTCAGTTACTTTCAACATGACTTCTTTGTGAAGCTTCTTGGATTCTTCAGAGAGTAGATCAGTATTAATTTCCAGTTGAGGGATCAGGTCCAACATTGTATTGATGCGTCCCTCCAGTTGAAGAAATTTATTCAACACCACTACCTTTCTTTCTTCCAATATGCAATAACCGCTTTGGAACGTACCTCTTTCATAACGCAGTACATAGCCAGCTTCTTCAACAACAGCTTCTAATTTATCAAGAGTGGTTTGTGTGTATTTCATAAACCTCAAACTTATGATTATAAATTCTTTTCATTGCGAAACTACATTATATGCCACTTTCAGATTTAATTCTTTTCCACAGTATGGGAACATTTCGATTCAAGTTCTCCGCCTCAGGCGGAGGTCAGGGGGTTTTACTCTGCATCTTGATCACCGGCACGATCATTTCTTCCATACTCACACCGCCATGCTGAAAAGTATTTCGGTAATAATTCACGTAGTAGTTATAGTTATTGGGATAACACAAGAACCCGTCTTCTTTCGCAAATATGAATGAAGAGTTAACAGTCGGAACCGGCAATCCCGCCTCTCTTGGATCACGGAAAGAAAGCACTTCTTTCGGCTCATAATTCAAATTACGGCCATGTTTATAGCGAAGGTTTGTAGTGGTTTGCTTATCCCCTACAACTTTGTAAGCCGTCTTTACCTTCACACTGCCATGATCGGTAGCTAAAACGATCTTTATATTCTTATCAGCGATCTTTTTTAATGCCTGGTGAAGTGGTGAATGCTCAAACCAACTGCGGGTAAGACTGCGATAACTCATCTCATCGCTTGCCAGTTCTTTCAGCACTTCCATTTCCGTTCTTGCATGGCTTAGCATGTCAACAAAATTGTACACGATCACATTCAGGTCATTATTCAGAAGGTTGTGAATATTATTTTGGAGATCAAGTCCTGCCTGGTTGTTCACCACTTTTGTATAAGAAACTTTCAGATCTCCTTTACCCAGCCTTTTTAATTGAGATCTGAAAAATTCTTCTTCATGCAAATTTTTCCCGCCCTGTTCGTCATCATTTTTCCATTGTACCGGAAATTGTTTTTCAATATCAACCGGCAGCATGCCCGCAAAAACGGCATTACGGCAATATTGCGTAGCTGTTGGAAGAATACTGTAAAAACTATCCTCTTCCAATATGCGAAAGCTTTCAGCAAACATGGGCTGTATTGCTTTCCACTGATCAAAACGAAGGTTATCAACTAAAATAAAAAACAATGGTGTTCCTTTTTCCAGATGAGGCAGCACTTTAAACTGCATCAATGTATGTGACATCACCGGTCCATCGCCACTTTTCGGTTTCACCCATGATGCATAGTTGCGGGAAATAAATTTGAAGAACTCGGTATTTGCTTCACTCTTTTGGCTCTGCAGCACTTCCTGCATTTCAGGACTATCACTTTTTTCCATCTCCAACTCCCAATACACAAGCTTTTTATAGATCTCCATCCATTCGTTGTAATCAGGGCTGCTGTTCAGCGCCATAAAAAGATTACGGAACTGTTGCTGGTAAGCCGTCGTGGTTTTTTCAGCAACCAATCTTTTATTATCAAGAATTTTTTTCAGGCTCAGTAACACCTGGTTTGGGTTCACCGGTTTTATCAGATAATCGCTGATCTGCGAACCGATGGCGTCATTCATCAGGTTCTCCGTTTCATTTTTCGTTATCAGCACGATCGGTATTTGCTGGCTCACCTCTTTGATCTTTGCAAGTGTCTCCAGCCCGGTAATACCCGGCATCGTTTCATCGATCAATACAACATCAACTGGATTTTCTTTTACGTAATCGATGGCATCAAATCCATTCGTCAGCGTATGTACTTCGTATCCTTTGCCTTCAAGAAAAAGTTTTTGGGATTGCAGACTTTCTATTTCATCATCCACCCAGAGAATTTTTGCTAATGCCATTCTTAGTTTGTTTTTGGTTTTTGGTCTTGTTGCGGGTCTAGCCTAAGGCGAGACGAAGCAATCTGTTTAATATATTATTATGTACCCAACTTTTGTGCTATTATTTGACTTTTGTTGCGTCGCACACTTGTACGACAACAATTCTCTTCGGCATTCAAGAAGGGGTTCAAATTTAGTTTAATAAGTCCAGCTATTATAGTATTCCGTCCTGTTATAAAGTTTTTAACAAAGCTGAAACGGGGGAATTCAGTAACTTATTGCCTTAATACTTGCTTATGAGAATTATCACTATACTCATCGGCATTCTATATTTTGGGGTACTACTTGCCCAAACTCCCGGGCCAAATGAACTCTATAAAAAAATAGCGAATTACTATCAGCAAAATCCTTACGAACTAGAGATTGTCCGGCATATTCATAAAAATGTTTTTAGGTATGATACAACAGTTTCCTATTTCGGTTATCTCGCACTAAACCAGCAGGAGTTTTTCATTTTTACTTTTGATAGTACGTTTTCGATAACAAGTGGATTGCTTTCATCTGATGATAATTATCAATTACAGGCAAATTCGCCCCAAAAAATCCGCATAAAGAAAAATGAATTGAATGGAACCATCTATTCCCGTCTGGATGAAATTCCTGCAAAACAGGCAAGCACATTTTTAAAACTTGTAACAAGGTATAGCCTTTCGAATTCAGTTACATTAAAATACAATAAATATTATGCTAAAACCCGGAACGGATATATTGAAACAGATACATCAACTTTCAGAATAACAAAAGTTACTCAAACCATTCCTTATAAAAAGGAATATCACCAATACGATGAATTCCTTTATATACAATTACCGGATTCAATTGAAAGAACGATCAAAGAACAAATAAAAATTCTAACTAGTTCTGCAAAAGATTTTCCTGTGACAACCTTCAAAGAGTTGGAAAAAAAACAGATCCCTTCTGAAAACTTCGAAGGAAAACCATTTGCATTTAAAGATATTGTTTCATTCAACAAAGGGCCTTTGAATACTTTTATGAATGGCAAATATGTAATTGTTGACTTCTTTTATCAGGCTTGCCTGCCTTGCCATAAAATGACAAAGTATATCCTTGATTGGCTACCTTCTGTTGACAGTTCAAAAATTATTTTAATTGGCATTAACCCGGCAGACTCAGAAATATCCATGAAGGCTGAAATCGAAAAAAGAAACATTAATTACGCTATTGTATTGGGCAAGCAGGCCAAAGAGGCTGCAAAAAAATACACCGGGGGTCATTATCCTACACTTATGATAATTGACCCGGCCGGAATTATACGAGCAGTTCATACAGGAATGTCAAAAAGTTTCCTCACAAAAGCTGAAAAAATAATCTCAAAGTAAATCATGAGCCGTTTTGTAGCTTAGCGGCATGTCAAGTGTCAGAAAGATAATCAATGATCCTGTGTATGGTTTTATTACGATCGATCATCCGCTGATACTGGATATTATTGCACATCCTT
>DASUTO010000456.1:0-11267 GCA_036374555.1 Chitinophagaceae bacterium | reverse complement strand
CTTTTGTAAAACAACCCTTGAAGAAATTTTATCTAACGAAGTTAAAGGCAGCCATTACGTTTTTCAAACAACTGGTTGGGCAGCGTTATGATTGAGAATCAGGCTTTAAATTGCGGAATCAGGGATCGAACGATGAACGGAGCGTCGCAAGCAAAGCTCAACCGGAGTTGATCCAGCCGACCTCATAAAAATCTTTCCCCCGTGCTCTATCTTCTGCACTCATTCCCTTACCTTTGCGACCCCAAATCTGTTATCGTCAGATTCTTTCCGCCCCGATAGCTATCGGGATGGAATGTCCAATGGGTAAACCGATTTATTAACTAATCCGCCTGCGGCGGATAAAAAACAAAAGGGTAAATGAACAACTACGAATTGATGGTGATTTTTACCCCGGTATTGAGCGATGAAGAATTTAAAGCCGCTCAGAAAAAGTATGCTTCACTGGTTAAATCCGTAAAAGGTGAAGTGATACATGAAAATGCCTGGGGCCTGAAATCACTGGCGTATCCTATCCAGAAAAAGACAACGGGTCTTTACTGGGTAATGGAATTCACTGCGCCATCCGACTTCAACGAGAAGATGAAGATCCAGCTTCTCCGTGACGAATCAGTACTTCGTCACCTTGTAACCAAACTCGATAAATACGCCGTCGAGTACAATGCTAAAAAGAGAAGTGGCGTAGCAACAGGAACTGAAAAACCTGAAAAGACTCAAAAAACAGTGGAGGCTTAATACCATGGCAAAAGCAAATGAAATAAAATATTTGACCGCCATTAAAAGCGATAAGGTTGTAAAAAAATTCTGCCGCTTTAAAAAATATGGCATCCGCTACATCGATTATAAAGATGTAGAGTTTTTGAAAAAGTTTTTAAATGAACAAGGTAAACTTCTTCCGCGTCGCTTAAGTGGTAATTCATTGAAGTACCAGCGCAAAGTAAGTGATGCAGTGAAGAAAGCCCGTCAAATGGCTTTGTTACCTTATGTAACTGACTTATTGAAATAGGCACATCCCTAATCTCCCGCCTGAGGCGGGAGAGACAATGAAGCCGGTAATTCATTGGGATAAAAACTAGAATCATGGAAGTAATATTAATTCAAGATGTAGATAATCTCGGCGGCGCCAATGAATTGGTGAAAGTAAGAAATGGCTATGCCCGTAATTTTCTTATTCCCCGCAAGCTGGCAGTGGAAGCAAGCCCAAGCAATGTGAAGCAGATGGAAGAAAAAATGAAGCAGGCAAAAAAGAAAGAAGATAAAATGCTTGCTGAGGTCAACAGTGTAATTGCTAAGCTGCAGGAAGCTCCTTTGAAAATTGGTGCAAAGACCGGAACAAGCGGAAAGATCTTTGGAAGTGTAACAGCTTTACAGCTTAGCCGTGCTATCCGTGAACAAAAGGGATATGAGATCGATCGTAAGAAGATCAGCATCACTGATGAAGTGAAAGAGATCGGTACTTATAAAGCTCATATTGATTTTGGCAATGGCAAAAATGCTGATGTTGACTTTGAAGTTGTGGGTGAATAAATGATCTTAATCAAACTATTTATAGTGATCCTCTCGCCTAAGGCGAGAGGATTTTTTTTGCCTAACTGGTTGGCCCTTACCTGAATTAAACTCTACCATTTCAGCAGGGAAAAATTTGCAATATTATCACGTAAAAACCGTTATTTTGTATTGTATTCGGTGCTCTTTACAGTTTCACAAGTTCATGAACGTTTCGATTTTTTGGTAAATGTTCATTGGTTATTGGTTACTGTTGACACTTATTTGTTTTTAAAAATTTCTCAAAAAAATGAACATTTACGCAGGAAATCTCAGCTGGAACCTGAAAGATCAGGATCTCCAAAATCTTTTCGCCACACATGGTGAAGTAAGCTCAGCAAAAATTGTTACCGACAAATTCACAGGCCGCAGCAAAGGCTTCGGTTTTGTTGAAATGCCAAACGACGACCAGGCAAATGCAGCAATCACTGCATTGAATGGTACTGAAGTTGATGGTCGTAACATCGTTGTAAACGAAAGCCGTCCTAAACAGGAAGGTGGCAGTGGCGGCGGTGGCGGCTTCAAAAAACGCAGCTTCGGCGGCGGTGGCGGTGGCGGCGGTTTCAAAAAAGGCGGCTACAACAAAGGTGGAGGTAGCGGTGGCTATCGCGACCGTGGTGGTTACAACAGCGACTATTAATATCTAATAAATATTCACTGTCTTTAAAGTCTGGTTTCGTTTTGCAACGAGGGCAGACTTTTTTATTTTCAACTAAAATTAAAATGCTAGAACTTTCTCCGGTTATCGCGGGCTGCATGAAATGGGGACAATGGGGTGTAAAATATTCCACTGACCAATACCTGCAGCTCATTGAAGATTGCATTGTCAATAAGATCACTTCATTTGATCATGCAGATATCTATGGCGATTATACAGTAGAAGAAGAATTTGGAAATGCATTAAAGCTCAAACCACATTTGCGCCAGCAAATGCAATTGATCACGAAGTGCGGCATCAGAAGATTTACACCAAACAGGCCTGATCATAAAATTCATTCTTATGATACCAGCAGGTTACATATTATCACGTCTGCCGAAAGATCATTAAAAAACTTAAACACTGATTTCATCGACCTGTTATTTATTCATCGCCCGGACCCATTAATGAACCCACAGGAAATTGCTGAAGCTTTTTCACAATTACAACAAGAAGGTAAGGTTTTGCATTTTGGTGTGTCAAATTTTACTCCCTCGCAAATGGATATGATGATGACCGCTTTTAAAGTTCAGTATAACCAATTAGAAATTTCTATTTTACACCTGGATCCTTTTCATGACGGTTCACTTGACAAATGTATACAGCATAACATCCGGCCCATGGCATGGGGGCCATTGGGAAGCGGAAAACTTTATACGGATGAAATTGATGAAAGGAATACCAGGATATTAGCGGTTGCCAATATGCTCTCCGAAAAATATAATTGTTCAGCTGATCAAATATTATTAGCCTTTCTTTTTAAACATCCATCAAAAATAATCCCGGTGATCGGCTCAACTAAAATCGAACGGTTAACATCCGCTTACGATGCTACTAAAATAAATCTTGAAAGAGAAGAATGGTTCATGCTTTGGAGGGCAAGCAAAGGGCATGAGATACCATAAACCCCATATCCGCCTGAGGCGGAGCTTAAAAAACTAACTATGAGAAAAATTCTTTTTTGCATTGCAACAGTTATTCTTTTTTTCTCTTGTAATCAAAGAGTAAAAGAAACCGCTGATACAATTTATTTCAATGCAAAGATCTGGACGGGTGATCCTGCAAATGCATGGGCGGATGCAATTGCAATAAGAGGAACCGGGATCGTTTATGCCGGTAAAGATTATCAATCATTCAAAGGAGCTAATACTGAAATGATAGATCTCGGTGGTAAATTAATGACGCCGGGTCTTATTGATAACCATACACATTTCCTTTTCGGAGGTTATACACTTTCCGGTGTTGATCTGCGCCAGGCAAAGACTCCAAATGAATTTATTGTGATACTAAGAGAGTTTTGTTTAAAATATAATGATGATCGCTGGATATTGGGTGGTAACTGGGATCACGAAGTATGGGGTGGTGAACTTCCATCACGCGACTGGATAGATTCTGTAACTGGCAATCACCCGGTATTTCTTAACCGCTACGATGGACATATGGCTTTGGCAAATTCAAAAGCCCTGGAAATTGCCGGTATAAATAAAGACACAAAAGTTCCTGAAGGTGGCGAGATGAAAAAGAATACAATGGGAGAATATACCGGATTATTGAAAGACGAAGCAATGGCATTGGTAAATAAAGTAGTTCCAGACCCAACCGAAAAAGAATTGGATGAATATTTACAAGCTGCCGTACAACATGCATTTGAAAATGGTGTCACACAAGTGCATGATATGGGTTGGTATGGCGGTTGGGTTGATCTTGCTACCTATCGAAGGAACCTTAAAAAACTTGACCTAAGGATCTATTCATTTATTCCATTAAGTAATTGGGCTAAACTTGATTCATTCTGCAAGAAAGAAGGAAAAGGTGGTGACATGCTGAGTTGGGGAGGGCTCAAAGGATTTATGGATGGTTCACTTGGATCAACGACCGCCTGGTTCTATGATCCTTATTTGGACGATCCGAAAACTTCTGGCCTGACTGTAACTGATACTATGGCCATACGTAAATGGGTGTTGTCTGCTGACTCTGCCGGTTTGCATATAGCTGTACATGCTATTGGTGACAGGGCTAACGATTTTATTTTAAATGTTTTTGAAGAAGCAGAAAAGAAAAACTCAAAAGATCATCGCTTTCGCGTTGAACATGCGCAACACTTAACCCAACCTGCAATTCCCCGTTTTGCCCAATTAAAAGTCATTCCCTCCATGCAACCTTACCATGCGATTGATGATGGACGCTGGGCTTATAAACGACTGGATGATGCAAGACTGAAGGGAACTTATGCGTTTAAAAGTCTACTCGATGCAAATGCGAACCTAACCTTTGGCTCTGATTGGATGGTGGCACCATTAAAACCATTAGAGGGAATTTATGCAGCAGTAACCCGAAGAACGCTTGATGATAAAAATCTACAGGGATGGTACCCCGGGCAGAAAATTTCTGTTGAACAAGCCTTGAAATGTTATACCGCTAATAATGCTTATGCCGGTTTCCAGGAAAATAAATTAGGCATCCTAAAGAAAGGAATGCTTGCTGATTTTGTTGTATTGGATGAAAATATTTTTGAAATTGCCCCTGAAAAAATCAAAGATGTTAAAGTTGTCCGGACCATTATCAATGGCAAACAAGTTTATGAAATTAAAAAGTGATTAAAATATAATAATACTGCAGACTTTTATTTTTTATATGCACTTTTAACTTTAATTAGCAGAGTCACTACAGCAGTCTTAATGTTATTATTTCTATCCTAGCACAATAGTTCAACCATGGATGAAATAAGAATTTTATTTGTTGAAGACGAAAAGAAAATTGCCCATGCATTGAAAACAGGCATGGAAGAACAAGGCTTCCATGTAGAGCTGGCTTATGATGGGGCAATGGGTGAAAAACTATTCAACAACTATGATTTTGACCTTGTAATTCTTGATATTAACCTTCCGGATATTAATGGATACGCCTTAAGCCGCCTGATAAGGCAAAAGAGCCGCGACATTCCTATTTTAATGCTGACCGCCCTGGGGTCCGTTGAAGATAAAGTGGAAGGATTTGAAGCGGGAGCGGACGATTACCTGGTAAAACCTTTTGCATTTAAAGAATTAATTGCGCGAATAAAATCCTTGTTACGGAGATCTATACACGGATTACCCAGCGGTCATTTTCTTCGTATAGCTGATCTTGAAATTAATCTTGATAGCAAAGAAGTGTTCAGGGCAGGAAACAAAATTTCACTTACGGCAAAAGAATTTCAATTACTCGAGTACCTGGTAAGAAATAAAAACAGGGTTGTAAGTCGTGCAGACATTGCCGGAAGAGTTTGGGACATCGGCTTTGATACAGGAACAAACGTGATCGACGTTTATATTAATTTTCTTCGAAAGAAAATAGATAAGGACTATACTGTGAAGCTTATTCATACGCATATTGGCATGGGATACATTATGAAAGAAGGATAATAGCAATGAAAATAAAATTTAAAATAGCATTGTTATTTACATTGCTGGTAACATTGATTTTTCTGTTGCTGGGCACCACTGTATATTATTTATCATCCCTGAATCGAAAAAGCGAGTTCGCTCAACGATTGCGCAACAGGGCTCTCACTACTTCCCGATTGCTGACTGAGCTGGAAGAAATAAACAAACCACTTCTTAAAAAAATTGATTCGCTTACAATGAATCTTCTTTTTGAAGAAAGCATTTCTCTTTATACTGATAAAAATGAACTTTTTTACAGTAACCGTTCATCGATAGCCGATCCTGTAAGACCCACCACTGCTATGCTTGAAAAGATCCGCAAAGACAAAGAATACCGTTTTTCTGTGGGAGAATATGAAGGTGTTGGTACCATTTACAATGAAACAGCCGGCAACTATGTTGTAGTGGCGACTGCCATTGACAAAACCGGAAAAAATGCCCTTGAACAATTAAAACGAATATTACTCCTCAGCGGATTGGCTGGAATAGTTATCACAATGCTGATTGGATATTTCTTTTCTATCAATCTGCTTCGTCCGCTTGCAAGTATCATTAATGAAATGAACGAGATCAGTTTTCAGAATATTTCCCGCCGCATAGCAACCAACAAAACAAAAGATGAACTGAACGAGCTTGCCAAAACTTTCAACAGTTTGCTGGAGAGACTGGAAGGGTCGTTTAATAATCAGAAAAGTTTTATTGCCAATGCTTCACATGAATTATCAACGCCACTTGCTGCCATATCAAGTCAGTTAGAAGTGGCGTTACTTCAAAATCGGAATGAACAGGAATACAAAAAGGTGCTGGCTTCGGTGCAGGAAGACGTGATACTGCTGAATAATCTCGTAAGGAAATTGCTTGAGCTTGCAAAAGCCGGCGCAGGTAAAGGGATCAGTCTTGAGCCGGTTAGAATAGACGAGATCATGTTAAACGCAGTTGAAGAAGTAAATAAGTTACATAACAACTATCATATTTATTTTTCCTTTGATGAAATGCCGGAAGATGAAGCACTTTGCTACATCTATGGAAATGAAGAACTGCTTTTCATCGCATTTAAGAATATAATCGAAAACGCCTGTAAATATTCTCCTTCACACAAAGCCTGGGTTTCCATCACGATCAAACCTGGTAAAAAAATTATAAGAATAAAGGATGAAGGTATCGGCATAAAGGAGGATGAAAAGCAAAAGATCTTCGAACCTTTTTTCCGATCCCAAATGGTTGAAAACATTTCTGATGGTCATGGTTTGGGTTTATCCCTGTCGTCTGGAATCATTCGCCTCCACAAAGGAGAGATCACCATTGAGTCCGAACCGGATAAAGGAAGCACTTTTACTATTATCCTGCCTTCCATTTGATATTTTAATTGCTTTTTAATCCCATCTTAATTTCATTTTAATTGCAGGGAGATACTTTTACCAAAATGAAAGTATGGAGGAAGGTTTTAAGAGGATACTGGTATTGATAGACTTTTCCGGGGCTTCATTTCAGGCTGTGGAAGAAGCTGCCATGATCGCAACAAAATTCAACAGCGAACTACATCTTCTGCATGTTTCCTCAAATTCGGGATTATCATGGTTATTGGCGCCTGAAGAAAATCAAAATGGTAACGTCCTTTTAGATAAAATAAAAATAGACCTGGAAAAACGTTTTGGGCTTACCATCGAATGCCACGAAACCGAAGGGAAGTTATGTGAAACCGTAAATAAATATGTTGATACTCTCCGCATCGATCTTGTAGTTCTTGGTGCAAAAAAAGAAAGTTGGTTTAAAGAGTTTTTGTTTGAAAGTAAAGCAAAAGATATCATCAGGTCAGTTAACAGCGAAGTGTTATGCGTTTATCCGGAATCAAATTCAAACAAGCTGAAAAAAATTGTGTTACCGATCGGAAAATACATTCCCAAAAGAAAGATAAAACTGGCCTATGAATTGGCAAAAAAGTTTACAGCTAACGTCCACATGATTTCATTAACCAAAAATGGACGCACCCTGAGCCACGAGGACACAAAAATTCTGATGGCCTCGTATCAATATCTGAAAGACATTACTAATATCCCTATCGCGTGCAAAACAGTGCCCGGAAATAACCTGGCACAGGCAACAATTCAATACGCAGAAGATATCGGGGCTGATCTGATATTAGTGAATGCCGGGTCCGAATCTCTTTTTAAAGGCTCTATGTTCCGCAGGTGGGGTGGAAATATTGTGAATCATTCATCGATCCCGGTCTTGAGTGTTCATGCTATAAATCATAAAAAAATGAGCAGGCAATACCGTGCATAGAGGATTTATCAATCAGGTGTCAATGATAAAAGATTTTGGTGGTATAATGGTTAATGGTTCCATTCGTATGTGCAGGTGAATACAAGCAGTAAGTGTTCACAAAGGGCCGCTGCTGAGGCGGCTCTTCTTTTGTTAAGAACAAAACAATTAAGATAATAACCAGAAATAAAGACGGCGATGATATCAGTAATTATTCCGGCATTGAATGAAGAAAAAACAATTGGCAACGTTGTAAAATTTTGCCTGGCGGACCGATTGGTAGCAGAAGTGATCGTTGTTGACGATAAATCCACGGACAACACGGCACAGGTAGCATTCAAAAGCGGCGCAAAGGTTATTTTGAGTGATAAAAGGGGTAAGGGTATTTCAATGAGAGATGGAATCTTACAAGCTTATAATGAACTTGTTGTTTTTCTTGATGGTGATATTGATCCTTATCCTGAAAAAACGATCAGAAATCTTGTTAATCCAATTTTGGACGGTAAGGCCGACTTTGTAAAGGGTGCTTTTGCCAGAAATGCCGGTAGAGTGACCGAACTCGTAGCAAAACCGTTGTTGAATATTTTATTTCCGGGGCTTAATCATTTTTCCCAGCCACTGAGTGGAATGATCGCGGGGAAAAAAAGTTTTCTTAAAAAAGTAGATTTTTTTAATGATTATGGAGTAGATATCGGATTACTGATCGATATGTATTTAATGAAAGCAAGGGTGACAGAGGTGAACATCGGGTACATAGAAAATAAAAGCAAACCGTGGGAAGCGTTGGGAAAAATGAGTAAAGAAGTTTCAAGAGCCATTATTTATAAAGCCCATGGACAGCATACTATTCCGCTTACTGAAGAGGAGGTCGTCTCACTGGAGACCATCAACCGTGAAATGAACAAGGTCTTAAAGGAAGAATTGGCGGCTTTCCGTAAAATGATCGTTTTTGATATGGATGATACTATATTAAAAGGCCGGTTTATTGATGAGTGTGCAAAAAAGTTTGGATTCCTTCCTTCCCTGCAAGATCTCCGCGCCAAAGAAAAAGACCCCATCATTTTAACCAAAAGGATCGGGTTAATGCTTAGAGGAAAAACAATTGATGATCTTTTGAATGTGGTTGATGATATGGAGATAATAGATGACATAAAAAAAGTGATAAAAGAATTGAAAGAAAAAAAATACCAGGTAGGAATTATAAGCAACAGTTATTCGCTGATAACAAACTATATCAGGCAAAAGATCGGTGCTGATTTCTCATTGGCGAATAACCTGGAGTTCTTTGAAGGGAAAACTACAGGAGAAGTAAATCCCCCTTATTATTTTTTCGGCTCACCCGAAAGCATCTGCGGACATTCCTTTTGCAAAACAAATGCATTACAATATGCCTGTGAAAAATACAATGTGCTTTTGAAAAACTGTATAGTTGTAGGAGACAGCAGTGACGACCGGTGTATGGTTGGCCATGCCGGGAAAGGAGTTGCATTTTGTACAAATGATGAGTTTCTTGAAAAAGTGGCTACCAGATCGATCACAGAAAAAAGTTTTGAATCACTCATAGCGATGGCCTGACAGGGTTATTATTTTAAACCATTTAAAAAAAATAATTATGCCAAATAAACTCTACAATATACTTGTCCCTATAAACTTTACCGGGAAAAATAAATGGGCAATAGCCAAGGCAATTGAAATTGCAAATAGTTTTGACTGTAACATTCATTTTGTAAGCATTGTACATCACCATATTGTCCCCATTTTGCCTGTGGAAGCAAGTATTTTCACACCTTATGAATCGCATGCTGACAGATTGAATAACTATGACCGATTAAAAGATCTGGCTTCGAGGTACTCCAATGAGTTATGCTGTAATGGCAAAATAGAAGTCAGCGTTCTGGAAGGAAACCCTGAGAAAAGATTAACGGAATACATCAGGGATTTTGAAATGGATATGGTAATTATTGGTCTTTCAAAATTCAACCTTGCCCAACGCATTGCTTCCTCCATCCCGATAAGCAGTCTTGCACGGAAAACCAATGTACCCGTGCTGGCAGTTGGGCCAAGTGGACTTATCCGTCATTTTAAAAAGATCATTTTGCCATTACATGATGACGTATCGATGCGAAGAATTAAAATGGCTACCATGCTTGCACGCACATTTAAATCAACTATCTATATGATAACGTTGCGTAGAGAAAACAATGCAGCGGAGAAAATCATTAATGACGCGTTGCAAATGGTGCAAAGCATTTCTACTATACCGGTACAAGGCATCATTCTTGAAGGAAAAAATCTTGCAAAAACCACACTCGATTATTCCAAAAAGATAAATGCAGATCTCATTATGATCAATCCGCTCAGGGAATTCAATTTGCCAGGTTGGTGGAATAGATTCACAAATAAATTACTGACGTATGGTTCCCAAATTCCGGTAATAACAATGAACAAGCAATAACCCGTTGCCATACTATAAAGGACATTTTTACTCTCTTCACCGGAATTTTAATCCCTTTTTACTCGGGTGTTAATGCCATTTTACCTTTAGTTAGATATCTTAAGATTGAAGTTTAATGATACTGATTTTTACTTTATAAAATTCCTTCGCTTCTATGGAAATTTCGATTTACAACTTTGTGTAGTTTTGTGATTAAAAGTGATTGTCTAAATCACGGAGCCGCCCTTAAGGCGGCTCTTTTATTTATCATCAGGGGGAAAAACAATGTTACAATTAAGATCTGTATTGTCAGTCCTCCCTGGTAAGATAACAAGACAATAATGGGCCTTTGTTATAATGATGAAACATTAATTAGATCGCAAAAATGGGTATCAATGAAAAAGTTTTCAACCATTTTTATTAATGGCATGATTTATTCTATGGGGTACTAAATTGGAAACCTATGCGAAACAAACTTTGCAATATACTGGTACCTGTCGATTTCACTAATAAAAATAAGTGGGCAATAAATAAAGGGATTGAAATGGCAAATCAAATGAATTGCAATCTTCATTTGGTAAATATTGTTCAGCCAAAATTATTCAGTTCAATTACTCCTTATGAGTCGAATGTTGACAGGTTGAACAGTTATGATCAGCTTAAAGACCTGGCAGTATCATATTCCAGCCAGCTTTGTGGTAACGGAAAGATAGAGATTAGCTTACTTGAAGGTAATACTACAAATAAGCTGGTTGAATATATCAGGGATTTTGAAATGGATATGGTGATAATGGGCTTATCGGGCAATCTATTTCACCGAATGACTTCCTCTACATCCGTTAATAAGCTTGCGAAGAAAACCAATGTGCCTGTGCTTGCTGTTGGCTCAAAAGGACTCATACATCATTTC
>DASUTO010000455.1:0-6828 GCA_036374555.1 Chitinophagaceae bacterium | reverse complement strand
AAAAAGGCATTGTAAAAGTGAATGGAAAAGTGATCACAGAACCGGGGCATAAGATCTCTCCAAAAGATGAAGTAGTTGTTAATGGCAAAAAAATATTTTTGTCAAAAAATCTTGTTTACATCTTACTCAATAAACCAAAGGATTTTATTACGACTACCGATGATCCACAGGGAAGAAAGACAGTGCTTGATCTTATTCGCCGGGCCACAGATGAAAGGGTTTATCCCGTTGGCAGATTAGACAGGAATACATCAGGGCTTCTATTGCTTACCAACGATGGCGAGCTTTCACAAAAACTTACTCACCCGAGCAATGAGATAAAAAAAATATACGCTGTCACTCTTGACAAACCTCTTGATAAAAAAGATTTCGACCAGATATTAAAAGGAGTTGTATTGGAAGATGGTCCTGCATCTGTTGACAAGCTTGCTTATGCAGATACAAAAGACAGGACACAGCTTGGCGTGGAAATACATAGCGGTCGCAACCGCATTGTCCGCCGTATTTTTGAACATCTTGGATATGATGTAAAAAATCTTGATCGTGTAATGTTTGCCGGTTTGACAAAGAAAAATATTGAAAGAGGTAAATGGCGTTTTCTAAATGAAAAAGAAGTTCGTGAACTTAAATACTTTGGAAAAGGAAAATAGCTCACAGATTACACGGATGAATACAGAAAAAGCTTACATAAAAATATCAGATTACACTATTCTTGATACGCCGGATCTAATTGCATTAAATAAACCATCTGGCTTACTCTCCATTCCTGATCGTGAAGGAAAAGATATTTCACTTAAAAAACTATTGATCGAAAAATATGGCAACATATTTACTGTTCATCGTCTTGATAAAGACACAAGCGGTTTAATTGTGTTTGCGAAAAATGAAACGACTCACAAACTTCTTTCACAACAGTTTGAAGAAAGACAAACCGAAAAAATTTATCTCGGGCTTGTTCTTGGTTCACTTGCAGAAAAAAAGGGTAGCATTAATACGCTCATCTCTGAACATCCCGTGAAAAAAGGATTGATGACTGTATATAAAAAAGGTAAAGAATCGCTAACAGATTATGAGGTGCTGGAAGATTTTAAAATCTTTTCGTGGGTTCAATTTCAAATTCATACTGGCAGAACACATCAAATAAGAGTACATGCTAAATATATTGGCCACCCGGTGGTATGTGATGAATTATATGGGGATGGAAAACCTGTTCTGCTTTCTTCACTCAAACATAAATTCAAGCTTTCAAAAAATGAACTAGAAGAAAGACCGATCCTCAACAGGCTTGCTTTACATGCATTGAGTTTGCAATTTATAAATACAAACGGGGAAAAAATAAAGCTGGAAGCCCCTGTACCAAAAGATTTAAGAGCATTGCTGCAGCAATTAAGAAAGAGGAAATAAATCCTTTTTATAAATCGCCTCTTGAAACAGCATACAATTCATACCAATCCTGCCGGTCAAGATTAATTTTAAAAGCTTCAGCTATATTTTTTATGCGATTTTCATCCGTTGTACCGATAAGGGGCAAAGCGCCGAGCTTAACCAGCCATGCAATAGCAACTGATTCGAAATGTGAGTTGTATTTACCTGCAAATTCTTCCAGTTTTCCTCTTATACGTAAAGGGATTTTTTCATTGCTATTAGCGATCTTTCCTTCTGCCAACGGTGATGTAGCTAATGGGCGCATATATTTTTGTTTGATATAATCAACCTGGCCATTGTCAAAAGCAGAAGTGTTCAGTAAATTCAGTTCAATATGATTGGTAACGATCGGTATTCGCAAATACGAACTTAACAGTTGATGTTGAAATACAGAAAAATTAACTACGCCGACATTTTTTATTTTACCTGAATCTTTCAATTTCTCCAACGTTAGAGCCGTCTCTTCCAGGTTTGATAACGGGTCAAGCTGGTTTAGTAGAAACACATCTATATAATCGGTTCGGAGATTGCGTAAGGAATTCTCTACACTATTAGTAATATGCTCTCTTGAAGTATCATAATGTTTTACACGATAATCTGGTCGGGCGGGATGCGGGATATTGATACCGCATTTTGTAAACAGCACAATGCTTTCTCTTTTAATGCCACTTCTTTTAAAAACATTACCAAATATTTCTTCACAAGTGTAATCGCCATAAGTATCACCATGATCAAATGTATTAATATCAAGTTCAAGACATAGATTCATGATCTTTTCCATCTTGTCTTCATTTACGTAGCTGCCGCTCCACCTGTAAAAGCCATAAACGGCAGGTGATACTTTCGGTCCTGAATCACTTAAATAAATCTTTTCCATGGTAATTTTTAAATTATAAAAATGATCTTAAAATTATTTTATGTCCGGCGGAGAAAATAAAACACCACCGAATAATAGATAAGCCCACAACAATGTCCAAATTATATTAAAGATCTGTGCGCCGATAAAAGCCAGCGCCGGTCTCCCCTCCTGTACTTTAAACAGGTCTAAAAATCGTGCCTCTAATCCAATCGATACAAATGCAAGGGCAAACCATATTGTGCGCAAACTATTAAGAATTCCGCTTACTTGTTTGCCTGTATCGGCCGGGATCAGAAAAGAAAAAACTAATGATGCTGCTATGAAACCAAGAACAAACTTTGGAAATCTTTCCCATACAAGTTTTAAGGAAGGTTTTTCTTTGTTGCCCGTTGCTGCTGTTTTCCTTAATACCCACCAGGCAGCAATTAAAAATGCAGCAAACCCAATCAATACATTCTGCGAAAACTTGACAATGACACCTGCTTTAGTTGCTGCTGGACCTACTAATTCGGCCGCAGCAGTCACCGATGCAGTTGTATCAAGGGTTCCTCCAAGCCATGCACCTCCTACTATTTCAGGGATACCGAATTTCTTAATTATCCAAGGTAAGATGATCAACATGGGAATTGCAACTAATAATACCAATGTGGTTACATAGGATAATTTCTTTTTATCTCCTTTGATCGCTCCGCTGGCAACAATCGCTGCAGAAACACCGCAGATAGAAACAGCCGATGCCAGGATCACCCCGAATTCATCATCTACTTTTAGGCGCCGGCATAACCAAAGTGCAAAAAACCAAACTGCAGCGACAACCAAAACTGATTGAAGCAATCCAGGCCAACCGGCATTAATGATATCCGTAAATAGAATTGAAGTACCAAGAATGATCAATCCCGTTTTTATAAAAAACTCAGATCGTGCTGCTTCTTTCAGCCATGCTGGCAAACTAAAAAGATTGTTTAGCAATAAACCGATCAGCAACGCAAACACAACATATTCTATTCCATAATAACTGATCGACTTATTACCCGCAATGATCAATGAAAGGATTGCAAGGATAAAGATGACAGCAAATCCGGTTATATATTTTTTAATACTATTTCCCGAAGCAGCAACCGCAAATGAAGAAAGAAAAAGAAATACAATACCAATGACAACAAGCAGTCGCAGGTTATTCCCTGTCAACACCTTTGATAGTAAGTCGTTTCCATTTTCCCACTCGTATGCCGGTGTAGTGAATTGAAGATCTAAATAGAAAACTCCGGCAAGAATAATTACGATCAGCAATCCACCAATAAGTACAGCCCAAATATCTTCTGATAATCCTGCTAAAAAAGACCTTCTATCTAACCCAATATAATTTTTTTCCTCCTCCATAAAAGCTTCCATCATTGCAATTCGATCTTCTCGATCATTACATCCCAATGAGCAATTAATAATTCAAACCGATGTTGCTCATCCTTCTTTAATTTTTCAAGATCAGGATATAATTGTTTTTCGTATTGCTTTGTAAGATTAGGATCGAATGCAAGTTTTTCATTCTTGAAAACGATGGTCACTTTGAAATCAAAACGAGTGTCTTCACCGCTGTGAAGCTTGGGCTTTTCTGCTTCTACACTGATGATATCACCTTTATCAATTGCCTTTTTTAACAATGGATAATGATTCACTTTCCAGAGACTGATGAACTCATCAGCAAAGCCCCATTTTACTTTATAATAATTCTCTATAGTGAAATGATCCTTCTTATCCTGTGCATAGATCAAACTGACTGCCAGAATAAATGCAGCAAGACAAAAACTTTTGATCGCTAATATCTTTTTCATACTCATTATTTTAAAATTACCTGGTTAATAAACCCGCATCCAACACAAATTGCGAACCTGTAATAAATCTTGATTTATCAGATGCTAAAAAAATTACGGCATTGGCCACATCTTCAGTTTCCACCCAGGGTACATTGATCAGGTTCCCCGCACTTCGTTCCGCTATTTCTTTTGGTGTTGATCCTTCCAGTTCCGCAAGTCCATCATTCATAGGTGTATTCACTCCCGTTGGGTGGATAGAGATCACTCTTATATTATATGGGGCTAATTCAATTGCCCATGATTTTGTCAATCCTGTTAATCCCCATTTGGAAGCAGCATAATGGCTCAATCGATTCATGCCACGCAGACCGGCAATAGAAGAATTATTGATGATAACTCCCGATTGTTGTTTCATCATTACCGGAATAATGCGACGGGCCACTAACCATGCACCCTTTAAATTGATATCAAGCATGGCATCCCATTCCTTTTCCGTCAACTCATGCGCAAGCCCATAGGCACATATTCCGGCATTATTAAAAAGTATATCGATCTTTTTAAGTTGTTCGACTGTTTTGGTAACAGCATTATTAATATCGTCATCAACTCTTACATCGCCTGTAAAAACATGACATCTTACTCCATGTGACTCGCATTCCTTCTTCAATGATTGAAGTTCATTTTCCGACCCGAGTTCATAGCCGGGATATTGCAGTGTCTGTGCAATATCAAATGCAGCAATATGAACTCCTTCTTTGGCCAAAGCAATCGCCGTTGCCCTGCCCTGGCCGTGTGCAGCACCTGTAATAAATGCCACTTTATCTTTTAAATCGTTACTCATTGTTTCAGCAATATTTCATGTTTGATCTGTAACCAGACAAATATTCGTCAATCTCAGTCTCGATCACATTATTAAAAATATTTGTTGCGATCATGATTCCTGCAAAAGCAACCAAAATAACCATTTCGCTTTTCTTGTACTTAACAGCAACTTTATTATATAGATGATCGGCAATATTTCCTTTATGCTTTGCAATGCCACTGCCAAAATTCAAGACATCCTTTTCTGTTTCGCTCAATTCTAACTTTTCTGGTGTTTCCCCTGAATCTATAATTATTTTTCTGAAAAATGTTGAGCATAATGGACAATCGGCGGCACATGAGATTGAATGGGCATATAGAGAAGCCATTCGCTTACCCAATATTTTTTCCACTTCTGTATATAAAGGATACCATTGCATATACGCCTCAAATGCGATGAGCGAATGACCAAGCGTCGCTTTCATATTTGTGATGCGACCACCATACTCCTGCACATGGCGTTCAAAAGCCATTTTCACATCTGCTGAAATTTCTTTGGTTACAAGCGGTTGTATTCTTGCCATAATTATTTTTTTCTTAAGTCAGGATTATGAAAGTAAAAAACTCTTGCCATGCCATATGAAAAAAACTACTACTATTTCTTTTATCATTGATTTTTAAATGCATAACGAAGTGTTATGCCATACGTTCTTGGATCGCCGAGAACACCTGCATAATGACCAGCATTACCAGCTGCAGGAAGCAGTTGTTCAAAATAATTTTTATTCAACAGGTTACGGCTCCATACAAAAAGAGTAAGACCCAGGGGAGCCCTGAAACCTGCTCTTGCATTCAATAAGGCATATCCATTAATATTCAGATATTGGGAGGGTGATGGACTGGAAGAAAATGAGGCCCGATAGTAGCCATCCATTGCAAAAAAGAAATTAGCGCTGTGTCCGAAAATCTTTTTTGTGCCGGAGAGTAATTCTCCACCTATAGAACCAGCCCAGTCTGATATACCAGGCAGTTCGCCATCAGAAACATTTTTATAAGATTGAGATGCGCCGGTTTCCTCAAGTGGCAATGGAGCATTGGTAAATGTGATATACTGTCCGTCGGTATATGCAAGATTACCATAGATGGATAAATGTTTGTTGATCTTTACAGCTCCATCCAGTTCAGCACCCCGCACTCTTACCTTCTCCGCATTTGCCAGGTAGCCTCGGTTTACGCCTACTTCAGCTGTTTGTACCTGCGTTTGATAGTCTTTTATGATAGTATTGTGGAATGTTATGTTCAGCGTTGAATTATTGGTTGGACTGGTTTTCATTCCAATCTCGAAATGATTTACATCTTCAGGTTTGATCGTAGCCAACTCCAGCATCACCCGTCCATTTTGAGTTGGAAGTCCGCCAAGATTAACACCAACGGGTTTATAGCTGATGGAATAGGTAGCATAAGCATTTATGTTTGGACGGGCTTTGAAAGATAATGTCAGTTGTCCTGAAAAATTGCCTTCATCAACAGTCGCAGTAAAAGCCTGGTCGGTATAGACTGAACGCTTTATGGCCAGTAGTGCAGGGTCATTGGTTTCTAATCCACCATAAGTCTTTCTGTCAAAATCAACATCCTTTTTATCGTAGTTATAACGAATGCCTGGTAACAGGTGAAGACGATCTGTAATTGCCCAATCAAGTTGGCCAAATACAGCAGCACCGAAAGTTCTTAATCTTGATGTTGTATGGATACCATATCCATCTAAAAGACCCGGCGTTTTCCATGCATTACTTGTTGTGCTTTGCGAAAACCTCCATTGATCAGCACCAGATTCCTCTGTGTGCACAGGATCTGTTTTGAGATCCTGCCCAATCAAAAATACACCTGCAACACCGCTAAGACGTGATGTTAGATTGCCTGCATAACGGATCT
>DASUTO010000454.1:0-8120 GCA_036374555.1 Chitinophagaceae bacterium | reverse complement strand
TTCAATCTTTGAAAGCGGTTTGGTATTCTTCTCCGTTTCCTTTTCCTTTTCTTCTTCCTTTTCCTCTTCCTTATCTATTTCCTTTTCCTGTAGGGTTGATGATACCCTATTAGATACCCTATCTAATGTAAGCTTATTTTTTTCAATTGCTTTAAAGACAGGTATATGGCCAGCGCATTTTTCAGAAAGTTTACCGTACTGGAATGAAATAAAATCGGTTATCAAAATTTTTTTAGAGGGCAAAATTTGAATGTGATCGTTGATTACCATTAGGTCGCTGGAGTCGCATTTTTCCCCAATGTATATACTGGCAAGGGTCCAGTTTGGCTCCCATACTCCGGAGGAATCACAACGATCAAACAAATAGCGGATAAGGCATTTATGTTTTGGGGATAGTTTCATGAACCATTCCTTTTCCCAAATCAGTGTATCGGTAAATCGTTTAGCCATTGATGTATTTTTTTCTTTCAGATTGAAAAAAATCATATAACTCATTAAGCTCAGACTCGGTAGCTGTCACATCCAATTCAGTATTTATACCATGGTCATGATTAGGACGGCATTTGTATTTAGTGTTAATTTCTTGAGTTAAGAAGTCATATTTGGCCATTTGAAAATGGAAACAAAGAGCCATATCGAGTAGCCTTTTTGGGGTTACATTCAAATCCAAAAAAGCTTGTTGCCAGTTGATTTTATGAGCTTCTTGGTGACAATTTTCGCATAACGTAATTAACGCATTGTTAGGATAATCCCACGGGGCATTCCCTTTTATATAATAAAGGTGATGTACGTTTAATGTTTTGTCTTTACTCTCGCACTCACGACATCTCCACAGATCCGAAGAGAGTATTTCTAGTCGTTTCTTTTGCCATCGTGGATCTTTCAGTAAATCGGAATAGGCCATAAAATAAAAAGTGCCGGCCTTCCTGAGCAAGAGAAAAGACCGGCCTTTTAGAGTTTGTTAGAACCCATATCCTCACCTGCTCAGGTTGTTGAAAATATGGGGTTGTCGATTTGACAAGACGAACTAACTAAAAATCCTCGACAGATAAAAGTCATGCCGGGGAAATATTTTATCAATACGCTGTAAATCTATCTTTTATTTTGCGGTCGTATTTTTTTTGATACCCGCGTTGTTGTTCTGATATACAGCATTTACATTGCCCCCTGGTAGCATAATACTTCCTTCCGTTTACCGTTGAGGTAACAGTTCCAAAGTCTGAAATAGATCGTTTCTTTCGGCACTTACTACAAACTTTTGTGAGCCCGAATATCTCATTTACTTTAGATTCAACGGTGCTGAGGTCTGCCCTGCTCATAAGCAAGTCATTGAATTCAAGACCGTAGGAAGCTATCTTATCGCGTATAGCTGCACGCTTTTCTGTCTTCAATGCATCCTTCAACTGTTGTAGGATCATTCTACATCTTGTTTGTCCAGTCATAGGGCTATGTGGGATTTACGCTTTTGGGTCATGGTTTTTTAAAGTTAGCACCACACATTTCAGAGCAGGTTGAACACTTCCCCATATATGTTTTGCGGTTGAATTTACTTGCTAGCTGTTTTTTGCCATTAAAAACCTCTTTCTTAACGTTTATAACACCGGATGTAACAAATGGGTTGTTCTTTGACGGTCTAAAAACGGTATCCAATGTATTCGAATGTTTAAATAGTTCAGCTTGTATTTTATGAAGATTGTGGCCAGTTTCATTGTCGATATTGAAGTCACACGATACTACCCTTAGAACTGATTTACAGTATGGCTTAATTCGTTCGTATTCATAAAGCATTTCTGAAATATTACCTAGCTCATCCAAAGCAGAAACAGAAGTATTTATGCACACGTTTATTTTACCCAATCTCATTAATTGTTCATCGGTTAACTTTTTCCAGTGCTTTGTAATGATTACAATTTCCTTTGGAGGTTCATGGAATATTTTTAGCTGTGCTACACTAGATATGGCCTCACAGACAGATACGGTATGACCCCATGCTTCGGATGGATCTCCCATAGTACCTATCCTTACAAAGGGTAAGGGTACTCTTTGTGCCGCTGAAGCGATCAAATGTTTATGATTTTCATTTTTAAAATACCGTACAGTACTCTTTGTGAAGTCATAACCGTAAGCCCTGGATATTCTAGCGGCGTAGCAATCATTGTAACATCCATTTTTGTTAATTGCAGTTCCGCTTGAACATCCAAGTACGGTATCGATACTATAAATACCCCTTGCGTTTTTTGATAGCGTTATGGTATTTGAGTAATTTCTCACAGGCGCCCAATCAAAGGATATAATTCTTTAATCTTAGATGGATCACCTTTGTAGAAAGCATAAATCTTTTGTTCACATTTAGGGTATTTCCGTGCGTTTAAAGTTTTCTTTGCCTGTGCCCTTCTGGTAAATTCAGATTCCAGGTAAACGATGCGATTGTATATTAATAGCCCTTGTTGTTTGAAAAACAATTCATGCTCAGCCTCACAACCGTAGTAGCCACCATCCTTACCACGGCTGTCACCTGTCATTATCAAAAAGAAGCTATTGTCGTTCATTGCTTCGATAGCATTTTTGTAGCCCTCAAAAAGCATATCACGGAATTGCTCGTACGTGTTTAATGAATTCAATTCACCGTCAGGACTTTTACCATCATAGTCAATGTATTTTTCAACCTTGTAATACGGAGGACAACTGAAAACCAAATCATATTTGTCCTTTGGTTTGTAAGTTGATGAGTTAGCCTGTATCCATCTTGTACGGTAGAAATCCTGACAAATTGCGTTGTTTGCATCACATTGATTTTGCCGGATTTCTGTAGCCATGTATTCATAACCAGAAGCACCAGCTACAAAACCAAACTGAACACCGCCACCAAAAGGATTATAAACTTTAAACCCATCTTTTCGCATGAACATCCTAACCAATATTTCACATGCAGTAGGATCTAATACACTGGCATTACCGTTCAGTGTTTTTTCAGAGTTAACAACTACCGTATCTTCTTCGACCGTCCTTTTTGTTAAAACAACGTTAGCGAAACCACTTGAACCCTGCCAACATCCTTCTCGTGACGCAAATTTTGGATTTGGAATATTGTATTTTTTCCCAGCGTCTTCAATCTTCTGATTCCATTCCTTTTTAATCTTCAACCATTCTCCAGAGGTAGAATTCCACAGGTTTGTAAGCGCAATGTGAGCCAATAATTTCATTCTTATTTGCTCAAGTTTACCGTACACCATGTACTCAAAATCAGATTTCACCAAATAGGTTTTAAATCCGATCTTATGAAACACGTCAGGACGTTCTAAGTCATGTTTGCGGCTAACAGTCATAACCATTGGGTAACCAAACGTGTTGCATTTGATAATTTCAGTCACCATCATGCTGTAGATTTCCTTGTCTTTTTTATCCTGGAACATAGCGGACTGTAGTAGACAGAACTCTTTTGCATCATGGTTTATTTGAAACGTAAAGAATCCGGCAAACTCATTATTGAGTTTCAGAATAATAGCAGAATGTATCTGCATGTTTTTTCTGGCAGCTCTATAGGCGATTTTGTCAATGATGGCAAGCTTTGCAACATCTTCTTCATAACCTGATCCGATTACGCTGTCAACCTTGATTAGTTCAATTTTGTCTTCAAATAGTTTTTGTTGTTTCATAAAATAACAAACCCCCGAAAGATCATTACCGTGCCGGGTAAATCACCTCCGAGGGAAGTTTAAAGTTTTTTGGTTAGCTCGGCACAGCATGGTTCAAATATAATAATTTTCTTCTCGTCTAGTAATGGTTCAAATTAAAGTGTCACATTCAAAGCCTTGTTACATCTTTCCCAATGCTTAAGTCTGTCTGCATATCCGTTAAGACCACCGTTGACTTTTTGTGTTATCTTTTGAAAGGCATTGATGTCAGCCAATCGGTTAAGGTCTTTCACATGCCAGAACCAAGCAGCGGAAAGAGAAGCGGCCCCAGGTTTTTCGAGTGATTCAGGGTCCTTTATAAAGTCGTAGTTCAGTGCATGGCTTAGTAGTTCGTAATTCTCACGTCCTGTGATTTGAATTAAGCCCCTTCCTTTGAATCGTACGCCATCACCCGGCTGTGTGTTGCCGAGATCCTTGCGGCCTTCGTATGCTTCGCCTGTGGCTATTTCTTCAACGTATCTAAGGCTGCCAGATTCATGTGCAATCTGTGCCAGGAAAGCGGCCTCACGCCTTGGAGTGTTTATTTCGTATCGCTCCATAGCGTTGTTAAGTGGCATTACGAATTTCAGTATGTTTTCCTCCTTGGCGAACGGCATGCACTTTTTTAAAATGTCTACCGTTAGCGGCTTGAAGTTAGGTTCCGGATTAAGGTTCATAAAAGTGTTTTGTTATAGTGTCTTTAAAAGTTCGGGTTGATCATGATTCTGGTTTATAAACTTTAACCCTCATTTCAACAATATGACGAAATGGATTGTATGGGTCAGTTTCATTTTTGATCTCTACAAATCCATCTTGTATCATTGTTTTGGCTAGGTCTATGATGTTTTCATTTATAACACGTTGCAGATGTCCGTCGTCATGAATTAATCTTTCTCCAATATTAGGAACATGCAAGTGCGGATAATTCATATAGTGGTCACGATCAGTATACTCAATTCGTGACCTGAGATCAACAGCTCGATAAGCACGTTCAACTATTAATGGTGACCTGAATTCAAAAAAATTAACTGACAGTTTATTAAATAGGAATTTACCAGTAAAGGCAATCACTATAAGAGCAATAAAAATTATTATTCCTATTGTTATAATCAAGTAAATCATATTCATTTCAATTTATCGTATATCCAGAAACCAATTTTAAAGTATCCACATCCAGAACGCAGCGCTCAAAATAATAGCAACTATGAAGGCGTATACGGATAGGCGCGTTCTCATGACATTGGAAATAGTGTAATTGTGCAAAGTTCGTGACCGTAAATTCTCATAGCATCTGCCCGGTTTGCATCATTGATCAGTTTCGCGCATGCTGCGCAGTAGTATTTCCGGGTGCTGTGGTTGTAAAAAATTGCCTCTTTATTTTTACAAACTGATCTGTTGCATTCTACTTTGAAATCTCCTTTCATAATTTTCAATCTTCAGAGTGTGGCAACTTATCTTCATTCTGAAACTCTGTATCACTAGGCCAGTGGTTACGACTTGATCTTATCACTGCCCAGGTTCCTATTATAGCAAGTCCTATTATACAAAGAGGCACTGCTATTATCGGAGGAAGGAACAAAATAAATTTAGCTACTTCCTGCATTACCTTATCTATCTGTTCCCCGAAAAAAGTTACTAAGCCTATTCCGAAGATGACAAGGATAAAGATTATTTCTATGCGGTGTTTCATGCGTGTTCGGGTTGTTGTTCAAGTATCTCGGTTAGCTCGGTGATGTCCATTAAAGGCGCGAAATTGTATTCGTAATATGAGTTGATACCAAAGTACCCATTTTCACAAATATTGTATTCCGACAGATGGACACAATTATGGTAGTATCCACTGATAGTAACTATTTCGTTGTACTTAGGGCCAGTAAATAACATCCCATTATAAATCCATTTTTTATTGTTAGGTCTTATACAAACTACCTGTTGTCCTGGTTTGAATCTCATAAGCTTACGTATAATCGTTCTTTACTCCTCCACTCTGCAAGCCAGTTATTGAAATGGTCCCGGCTTGCTTCTGTATGTGTTTCACTATTCCAAAATTGATTGGATTTATTTTCCCAGAAGCCAAGCTTTAAATATGGATGGCGTTCGGAGTTTGTGCTACTGCGTTGCTTCTTTGCCATAATTATAAGGAATGAAAATATCGTGCAAAAGTTTTTCCTTTCTCAGTTATCATTTCCTTTTGGATGTTGTAACCGTCATCGCGTAACCGTTGGATATAGACTGGTAAACGCATTGTGCCGTAACGCTTCAAGGCTTCTAGTCCTGTTATTGATTTACCCGAAAGTAGGTAGTTTTTAATCAATGTTTTAATGTATTTTCGTGGCATATCACTTTAGTAAGTTAAGAATTTTTAGTTTTTCTTCAATAGCTCTTTCTAACCGTGTTGCGATGTTGTGTTGTATTCCAGGATGAGCCGGGATGATTAATTCAAAGCACTGCTTACCTTCTGGCATTCTCGGATCGAATGAAACAAACCGTCCAATAGTTCTTTTTGAAAACAGTAAGTTAGATTGAATCTGATAGTAGTACTCTGGCTTTACATCAAACATGTCTTCTGGTTTTGTCCATGTAAGGTACTCAACATGGTTAGCGGAATTGAACGGGCACTTTATCTCCAGCACTTCATCTTCCCCTATGTGCCCGTCCGGACTCCCTCCTGCGTGGTCTGTGAAAGGCACAAAACCAACTTCTTTAATGTTATAACCTTTTACTTCGCGTAGGTATTCCTTCGCATTAATCTCCATATCCTGACCGTACACAAGCGGGTAGGCGTTGCTTTCCTGATGAACCAGGTTTGTAAGTTCTTCAGCCACCTTTGTTTTGATATAGGTCATTGCACCGTCAGACCATTTGCCAGCCTCTTTGTCGGCCTTACTTCGCGGGTCGGTCATTAGTTTGTAAATCTCCGAAGCGGTAAATTTACCGCACCGGGCATCCCGCCAAACCTGAGAACGCTGTTCCGAGGCTTCAGCTAATTCAATATCAAACTGATCCATTGAGTTGCTTTTGAGGTTCCTTAAGTCCTGATAAAATTGTTTGTTGAATATCTGACATCAGGAAATTTGTTTCCGCTAATGCCAGCGCTTGAAAATCTCCCTTCTCAACCCTTTCGAGTAATGCTTTAAATGCACCGTCAGACATAGGCTTTAAAGGAGCCTGGAACTTGTCTGCTTTCTTCCTGTTTAAGTCTCTTCCGAATACCTTACCGAGTGATTGCGCGGCATTCTTTGTGCATTCAGCCTTAAGTTTAGGAAACCCAAGATCCAACGCATTAGGCTTTTTATTCTCTGGACTGATGGCATATAAGTTTCGGGCCTGTTTACCCATTGCTGCCTTTTCTTCATCAGTCAAGGCATCAACAGTTACTATAATGCTTGCCGCTCCTGTACGTCTTATTTCCTTGCCTGTGATTGGATGCGTTAATACAAGCTCCAAAGAACCCTGAACCTCATTTGCAAAGGCTGACCACTTGAAATTTTCAGTGCCCCATTGACCTAAAAACAATTCATCCAAAGTCATTTCTACAAATGAAATCGGAACTGTCTTTGCTTTTCCATCCGGAGTCCGTTCAAGTTCGGATTGATCAGGTTCACGGTTCAACTTCTCAATGAAGTTCTGAAGTTGGATAAGCGAATCCTGTTTTATTACCTGTGTAGCTTGTGTGTCGCTCATGATTTGAGTATTAATTTTACAGTTAAAGCAAAAGCCACTGCTATAGAAAATCCAGCAGCGAAGGAGCAAAGTATTATTCCGTTTTTTGTTTTAGCATTTAATGCGTTATAGAAACTAAGAACGCCAAAAAACACGTTAATTATAATTGAGAATTCTATCATACTGGTAAAATGTAATCTATTTCTTCTGTCTTCTCCACTTTGGAAAAGAGATTGAACCCAATGGTCCCAAAGGAGTGGGTGAACTCCATAGCCTTTATACAGCTAGTTGTTATCCACTGAGTAGGGGAGCCTGGAATGGAAATGTAATACAGTCTTCTCATGAGTGTGCGTATTTATGGTTTGATCGAATTGCTTTGTGGTAATTTTCTGCTCCTGTTTTTGGATTGCCATTCGGATTAGCCATACAGTGAACACCATTGAAATTAAAGTCTATCCAACAATCCAGCTTTTTAGATAATTCGATAGCTTGCTGAAAGGTTTGTTCAATCTCTGATCCTGGTTGTGCTTCTACTTTAATAGTTAGCATAGTTTTATAAAAGGTTAGTGTTACGTCAGGGGGTTAAGGCTTGAATATTCCCTTGTTTGAAATAGCGTTCTCAAGGATTGCAATTAACCTTGCTCGTGGACGTTTGTAATGAAAGTAAATGGCATCAGCCAAAGCCATATCATCAGTCGATAAAATAAAGGAGTTATAAGTACCCTCAAATGCCCTCTCCATTAGTGCTAATTGATATTCAGAAAACATTGGTATTAGTCTTTT
>DASUTO010000453.1:0-5834 GCA_036374555.1 Chitinophagaceae bacterium | reverse complement strand
GCATTTGCCGGTATTGAATACTTACATGGTGGCAGGACCAACATTAATAATGCTGATGGTAAGGCCAACCGTGTTCAGTTTAGTATACAAGTGGATATTAATAAGCATTAAACTGGAGTACGCTATAAGAATGTGGCAGCTAAAATCTTACCAGTAAAAGCAAAGAAGCTGTTTGAATAACCTGGTACAGAATCTTAAATGATCATTTCCCAAATTCATACCCGATTGTAAAATTTATACCAAAGTCGTTTTTGGATAAAGCGCCGTCGGGCGGGCGGTTATCAAAATCATCATAAAAATTAAGCCCAACATTAAAATCTTTAAAGATCTCAATCTTTGAACTCAGGTTGAAGCCCATCCGTAGACGGCCCCAATCCGTAATACCGGGAAAAATAGCCACCCTTGCATCAATCGAGATCTTAGGAGTTGAATATTTAAATTCTTTGAAAGCGATTATCAGCATTCCTTCAAGGCTGCCCGAATAGTCGGGGCTTCCACTTGATTGCTCTAAATTACCGGAAAGTCCAGCTCCCGTTAATAGTCGCTGGTGATTGTTGTTAATGAGAATCTTTCCAGCCACCACTGGAAGGATAAAACGATTCTCCAACCCCAATTCAGTATTTTGTTGCCATCCCAAAAGAACATTCAGATAGAAACTGTGTTCTAACTTTCTATAAAAATCAAAGGTGGCATCCTGTTTTTTTGACATGCTGTCGGTCGCATTATCTGTAATGACAGAGTTTAATTTAAAATTAAGTTCCGCTTTTGGTTTCCGGTAAGTAATGGAACTATTAAAGTTGAATTGGAGGGCACTGTTTGATTTAGCGTAATTAAAACCGAGGTTAATACTTCCATCCAGTCGTTGGATGAATCTGTCCTGGATCCTGACGATCTCTATGATACTGTCCAGCGTGATAGCAGGCTGATCGAAAAAAAAGGAATCCAGCTTCGTTATTAATACATCTCCATTCTGCATTGTTACCTGGAAAGTTTTGTCTGAGGAGATCCTCACTACATGTTCCCATTTTATCGAAATGGTTCCCGGGCCATCTACATCGTAGCTCAATTTGGCGAATTTCATATTTTTAATTTCACCGGTAAGCATGTTACCGTTCCTCAATAAAACCTTATCTGTTTTTTGCGCCAATCCCACTACGGAGATAAGTAAAGCGAAGAACAATCCATTTATCTTTAATGAGGGTTTGTGCATGAAAAAAAAGCAGCTGGTTGATGATGTCGGAATAATCGCCCGTTAAAAATAATAATTAAGTTGGAGCAACAATGAAACAGCAGACTCTGATTAAAAAAAGCAGGCAGGCACGAATGTTGGTGATAAATGCCTATAGCGGAATTAGATAAATACGTGTTTAGGTATACCTGGTTCGGGATTTCATTTTTAAAATAAATTCATTCATATAACAGTTGGTTGTTATGAAGTAAAAACTTTATCTTCGGTATCCGTTTTTATCGTACTGAGCTATATCTTTTAATCCTTCACCTTATGTATTCTTAACGAATTTTCCGGGCCACTTGACTACCCACTGAAGAGTTAGAGTTTACCGTTATTTAACCGTATAACACTTACTTGGTGTCTATGATTAAATTAGTATTGCGGGGCATTTATTTTAGGAGAAGATCCTTTGATTTTATTTACGATTGGTGCGGAACATAACACAAACTATAAATTAACACTAGGTCAAACCGGGTAGTGATTTGTTATTCTACCAGGAATAACCTCGACAACATAAAAAATCAAAAAAACCAAAAAAAACCATAAGACATGAAAAAAGTATCCATTTTATTTGCCGTATTTATGCTTTCAACAAGCATGTTTGCACAATCCAACAAAGAAGATGTTGACCTTATCCAATCCATATTCGGAAAAGAAAAAAAGGAACTGGTTCAGGTCTACATGACCATCCCCGAAGCACAGAGTGCTAAGTTTTGGGCTTTATATGATACTTATGAAACCGCCAGGAAAAAACTTGGCCAGGAAAGGATCAAATTAATCGAAGCTTATGCTACCAATTACGACAACCTGGATAACAAGAAAGCCACTGACCTGGTAACAAAGAAACTTGCATGGGCAGATAAATACACTAAGTTCCAGCAATCATATTTTACAAAATTTTCTGCGATCATTGGTGGCTTGCAGGCGGCAAAGTTTATACAACTGGAAGATTATATTGAGACTTGTATCCGGTTAAGTATCCAGGAAGAAATTCCTTTTATTGGTGAGCTGGATAAATCAAAGGTGCCAGGACAAAACCCGTAACAAGCTGCCAGATCCAATTTAAATTCAGATCTGTTCGAATTATTTATTTTATAAGCAGCCTCGCAACCGAAACCCTTGTCTCTTAACCTATCTGGCATTCGCCATATATGATCTGTCCCTTTGATCTCACATTAATTATTAAACTTAAAACAAATTATGAGACGATTAATTTTTCTAAGCACGGTATTCTTTTTAGCAATTGGCTTAAAAGCACAGGAACCAAAATCATTATCACTTAACTTGTATGGTGGTTATAACTTCAAAGACAAGGTGAATTTTGATGCATCCTATGGATACATAAATGAGGCTTTCCAATACGGTGCCGGCCTCGAATATTTTCCATCCAGAAATAAATCTTTTGAACTCAGATGGCTCGGTATGGGAACAGAATTTCCATTCCATGGACCTTCAGGAAATCAACTTAATACCGGAAAAGATAAAGGTTCAATAAATTATATTCTTATCGGGGGTAACAGCTATTTTGGCAGCGACCCAAAGGCAAAGGCATTGCCCTATTTAGGAGCCGGTCTTGGTGTCGGTATCCTGGCACTAAAAGATGGCAATAGTGAAACCCATTTTGCATGGGATGCAAAGCTGGGAGTAAAAATAAAAACTGCTTCTGCGGTATCGGTTAATCTCCACGCCTATGTTCAATCCATTATAGCAGCTGTCGGTTACGATTATTATTATTACCCGGGTTGGGGAACTACTGCATTTACTGATTATGCGAGCATCTTCCAGTTTGGTTTGGGTGGTGCAATCTGTTTTAATTTTAAGAAAAAATAATTTTTTATAGCCTGCATTTATTCGTTCAACTAAAATTTATAATATGAGAAATTTGATTCTATCGGCCGTAGTAATGACAATCCTTGTTTCCTGCGGGCCTTCAACAAAAATTGAAAAATCATGGATGGAGCCAGGCGCTAGTGTAAGTCCGGCTGGAAGTAATAAAACGTTGGTTGTTGCAATGGTAAAAGATGAAACTTCGCGTCGCGTGATCGAAGATCAACTTTCAAAACGCATTGGCAGTGGTGCCGTATCTTCCTACACGATTGTTTCATCAGAAATGTTGAAGGGAGCTAGTGAAGATGCACTAAAACAAAAAGTGACGGAGGGTAGCTTTACACACATATTACTGATGCGCCTGGCCGATATAGAAAAAGAAACTTCTTATGTACCTGGTACTACCACATCTTTTTATGGTGGTTATGGCAGGTATTATGGTTATGGGGCCGGGATGTATTCTACTCCCGGTTATTATACTACAGATAAAAATTATTTTGTTGAAACAACTGTTTATACAGTAAATCCAGATAAATTAGTTTGGACAGGAACTACAAAAACAGTGAATCCTTCCAAACTTGATAAAGCAGTGAATGAGATCGCTGATGCTATTTCTGAAAAAATGAAAAAAGATGGTTTTTTGAAATAGCCTGATTTTAGTCAGAAAAAGTGAGGAGGCTTATCTCCTCATTTTTTTTGAAGTTATTAAATTCAGGGACCATGAAAAAAAACTGTCAATCATCGTTGCCTTGATTTTAATAAATACCACCGGCTATTCACAGGAAGACGAAAAAAAAGAGATTACTGAAGAAGGTCTTAAAGGCACTTATAGCCTTACATTGGTTATTGGTCATTCGCATGTATTTGCGGGAATCAAAGAAAATGGAAAAAAAGGATTTAAAGTTTTTCCTTCCTGGGGATTTGATTATGATTATCGGGTAAGCAATCGCCAGGCAATAGGAGTGCAAACGGATATGGTCGTGGAAACTTTTGAAGAGGAGAACCATGAAAATAAAGTGATAGAAAGAACCAGGCCAGTAACAACCGTAGCCACCGCTATTTTTAAAGCAGGGAAGACTTTTGGATTTATACCAGGTATGGGTGGCGAATTTGCTCAAGAAGGCAATTTTGCTGTAATCAGGCTCGGCGTAGAAGCGGGCTGGGAAATGAAAAACAATTGGGAGTTTGGTGTATGATATAAAATGGAATGGATATGATAGTGGGGGAATTGGCTTTGGTATCACTAAACTGTTGGGAAAACAGAAATAATAATTTATGCAAGCATGTCCGATCTTAACCCGGGACCGTAAAAACTTTTTATGAAAAAAAATAAATTGCTAAGCCTTTTTGTGTTGACGGTATTATTTTTTTCCTGCGGTCCTACTCAAAAGATCACAACATCATGGGTGAATCCTGACAGGCCACAAAAAAAATATACCACAGTTTTTGTAGCGGCTTTGATACAAAATAATCCTGTGAAATATGCGCTTGAAGCTGACCTGGGTGCAGCCGCAAAAGCAAGAGGATTTAATGTAGTAAGAGGATATGAGATCTTCCCGCCGAATTTCAACAAGGAAAATATGCGTGACAGGGACCTGGTATTAAAATTAATTCGTGACAAGGGTTGCGATGTGATATTATCTATTGCTGTAATTGATGTAAAAAGTGAAACCTATTATGTGCCCGGCGCGGTATCAGTAAGTGTAGGCTATGCGCCATACGCCGGCTATGGGCCCTATGGTTCTTATGGAGCTTATGGTACGGGTTTTTATGGATATTATAATTATTGGCAGCCGACGTTATATAGCCCGGGTTATTGGACAACAGACAAAACTTATTTTATTGAAGCGAATGCCTATGATGCGGAGACGCAGCAATTGATCTGGTCTGTTCAATCGAAAGCAGACAATCCATCAGGAATTGAAAAATCAAGCAAAGAATATACAGAAATGCTATTCGCACAATTCGATAAGGAAAGAAAAAAATAAATTCATCTTAACCATTAAAAACAAATGATCATGAAAACAATTATTTCGGTCTTATTACTTTGTTTTTTTATTCCCGCTATGTCGCAAAAATCCACAAGGTTGAACGGGTATGCAGTTTATGTATTCGACGATCAGTTCGATTCCTATTATAGTAGTAGCGATTACTATAATGGAAAATTTAAAGGTGGTTTGCAATGGGGTGTCGGTCTCGAGTTTCTGCCAACCCCAATGAACGGAATAGAGCTGATTTACCTGAATCAACAGACGGATGCTCCCACGAACTATTGGGCGCCTGGCCAAATAGTTGAAAGGCATACGGATTTTAAAGTCGGCTTTAATTGGGCAATGCTTGGGTTCAACCGTTACATGAGAAAACCAGGAAGTAAAGTGGAGGGTTTTGGCGGTGGAATGATCGGCGCAGCTTTTATTAATGTTGAAAACCCTGATAACGGGAATGAGAATAGCGCCACCAAATTTGCATGGGGCTTAAAGCTCGGAGCAAATATTTGGGCATCCGAGAAGGTGGCAATTAAACTACAGGGACAATTAATGTCAGCTGTCCAGGGAGCAGGTGGTGGATTATACTTTGGAACAGGTGGAGCCGGAGCTGGAGTAAGCACCTATTCTTCTATGTTACAATTTGGTCTTGGTGGTGGTTTAACTTTCGCACTTGGCGGTGCTGCTAAAGCAACAACAAATTAATTATTGTTCATTTCATTTGCATTTTATTACCGGCTGACCTTCATGAGTGCAGCCGGTTTTTTTAATGTATTTTACAATCCGAATTA
>DASUTO010000452.1:0-2095 GCA_036374555.1 Chitinophagaceae bacterium | reverse complement strand
CTTTTATGCCCCGGTTCAAAAATATCACAACCAAAGAAAAGAATTTTCTCCGCGGTTATTATGTTGGCGTCGGCGCCGGCCGGGGACGACGAACTGATGCCGCCATTGGTGAAGAATTAAAACTGGCAAGCACGGAACCGGGACAATGGCGGCTCAATCTCGGTCCTTATGGTGAGTGTCTTCCTTATGAAGATAACCGGGTGACGCTTGATCATAATAAAAAAGATAAATGGGGCAGGCCACTGGTGGTGGTGGATTGCGAGTTCAAAGAAAATGAAAGAGCGATGCACGAGGATATGAAAGTTACTGCCAGTGAAATGTTGGAAGCAGTTGGATTTAAAAATATCAGAGTAAGTGGCAGCATGTCTTTTCCCGGCAATGCCAATCATGAAATGGGTACTGCCCGTATGGGCCATGATCCAAAAACTTCTGTGCTGAACAAATGGAACCAGCTGCACGAATGTCCCAATGTATTTATTACCGATGGTTCCTGCATGACTTCCAATTCTTATCAGAACCCCTCGCTTACCTACATGGCGCTAACCGCCCGGGCTTGCGATCACGCAGTGTCTGAATTGAATAAGCAGAATCTTTAATTTCTTTTGTCATCGTGCCTGCCCCGATAATTTCGGGGAGCGCAGCGAAGGACGGCGCTGACAGCAAGAGCATGTGATTATGCGGTTAGTGAATTGAAGAAGGTGAATATTTGATAATAATGATTAACCAAACTGCATTGCTACTATTATGCTTTTGTTGCGTATTCTAAGATTCAGCAAAATGTTTTTAAGCTGCTAATCTGAGTTCATACGCTTTTTGTTTTTTAATAACGGCGAACACTCTTTCAATCAGTTTGGCCCGAATGATATTGATCACACACATTTTGGCTTTACCTTCCTTTACTTTCTGCTCATATTTTGCTTTCAGCTCGGGGTCATGTTGTATAGCGCTAATAGCTGCCATCGTTAATAATGATTTTAGTTTTTTATTTGCCAGGTGGCTTACTCTCACTTTGCCTCTTATACTAGTTCCTGAGCTATGCTCAAAAGGGGCCACACCACAATAACAAATCAATTTTCTTACATCACTAAACCGGGTAAAATTCTCTGTTGCTATTAACAAATGAACCGCAGTAGCAAAACCAATCCCTGTTACACTGCAAGCCAATTTGTAATTAGTCTGCAATGGTTCATCTGAATCAATCAATTCTTTAATTGTCTTTTCTGTTTCTTTAATCTCCTGTGCCAACACCTTCATCACTTCTTTCATTGAAGCAACCATCAGCTTATTTATTTTTTTACCCATTTGAGTTGAAAGTTCTTTTAGTTTACTTTGATAAGAAGCATGATCAGATACTAATTTGTCTCTATGGCTCATCAGCTGTTGTAACTCAAGCTGTGTATCACTTAAAACCGACATCGGTTGTAATTCCTCTTTGCGCATCCAACCATACCTGCTTATAAATTTCGCATCTATCTTATCGCTTTTGCCTCTCACCATTCCAAGAGATCGTTTAATATCCAGTGCAGGCCGTTTTACAAATCTGATCTTCTGTTGTTCCAGAAAATGTTCCACCTGGTAGGTGTAAATGCCTGTGTATTCCATTACTACCAGTAACCCATTTAGGTTCTTTACTTCCTTTCTCAGCCAACGATTTAGAGCTTTAAAGCCTTTGGCATCATTACTTACTGCTAACAAGCTTTTTTGCTGCACAAAAAGATGGCAGTCCAACGTTTTTTTGGATACATCCATACCCATGATTGAAGTGACTTTCATAATTTTACTTTTAAGAAAAACAAATACAGTTGCCCTGTTACTAAGACCTTTAATAGTCCATTATGACTAAAATTCTAATTGGTACAGGCAACCAAGAAAGGAAGGGAGGTCTAATACGCAACACGGAGCTCAAACTCCAGTCGCACTCATAGTGCACCTCTCTTCTTTTCAAATTTATTTTTCCTTCGCCGTTATTTCAAAGAACCAAATCTAAAGGTCGCACTCTTGTACTGCGGGAAACCTATTCAGCTTAGCTTTGCATCTAACCATTAAAAATGAAAAAACAACTAAAATCAAAAGCAGCTGAAGACATCAATACATT
>DASUTO010000451.1:0-6908 GCA_036374555.1 Chitinophagaceae bacterium | reverse complement strand
AATAGCCAACATTTATAAAAACACTGTGGATTATTAATTAGCAGCAGTATACGAGGCTTACATTTGAGCCCGAATTAGAAAATGTTACCCAAAAAATCATTGACCAAAGAGCAGGTGTACCAGAAGCTGAGGCACTATTGTGCTTACCAGGACCGTTGCCATAGCGAGGTAAAGACCAAGGCCTATTCTTTTGGCTTAAGAAAACCGGAGGTGGAGGAACTAACAGCAAAATTGATCGAAGAAAATTGTCTTAATGAAGAACGCTATGCAAAAGCGTTCGCAGGAGGCAAATTCAGAATAAAGCAATGGGGGCGAATGAAAATAATCGGCGAGCTGAAGAAAAAACAAATCAGCAGTTATTGCATAGCCGCAGCTATGGAAGAGGTCGACGAAAACAAATACAGGCAAATTCTCCATAAACTGGCTGTAAAAAGATGGAATTCTATCAAGGGCGCAGGCACTAATCTTTTTGTGAAAATGACAAAGACAAGAAATTTTTTGATGTTAAAAGGATATGAACCGGCTCTTGTATCATTTGAGATAAAACATTTGGCGACAAAAGAAAAAGGCGCCCGTTAGCGCCTTTCTATTAAAGTAAAAAATTCTTAAGGAACAGGAACAAATGGCTTCGGTGCGGCTTGTGCTGCTCTTACTTGTTCTTCCGTTCTTCCGCCTGGCGGGCAATTTTCCCTGAGGAATTTTGAATACAATTTTCCAAGATGCTGGAAAGTACCTTCTCCTTCACTGATACTGTGGGTGCGATTTGGATAACTCATCATCTGGAACATTTTTCCATTTTTCACCAATTCATTTATCAGCTTCTCCACATTTTGATAATGAACATTATCATCCCCCGTGCCATGCATGAATAACAGGTTTCCTTTTAAATTTTTTGCATGAGTAAGTGCGGCTCCTTTTTCATAATCACTCATATTTTCCTGTGGCAAACCCATGTATCGTTCTGTATAAATATTATCATACAATAAAGAACTCGTAACCGGGGCGATAGAAATTCCTGTTTGATATTCATCGGGATATTGGAACATCAGGTTCAGTGTTGATGAACCACCTCCGCTCCAGCCCCAAACTGCCACACGGGTCGAATCAATAAAATTCCATTTCATAACTTCTTTGGCGCCGAGTGCCTGGTCTCTGATATTTAACTGGCCAAGTTTCTTATAAATAGATTTTCTCCACTCTCTTCCTTTTGGAGAAGGCGTGCCGCGGTTATCCAATGAAACCTGTACGTATCCATCAGCGGCCATATCGCCATCATATAAAAAATTTCCCGCAGCACCCCAGCTATCATCTACAGTTGTTGACGCGGGTTCGCCGTATACGTAAAAAACAACAGGGTATTTTTTTGAGCTGTCAAAATTCTTTGGCAGGATGCGCCATCCATCCATTGTTACCCCTTCTTCTGTTGTTACCTGGAAGAATGCGATGTTGCTTTTTTCTTTATTTTCTTTCTTTATCTTTTTTGCTATATCATCACTTTCTTTAAATGGTTTATGATCGGGCAATGTTACCCATTCCGTCAGCGGTGGGGTGTAGTAATTTGAAAAAGCATGACGGGCAAATTTTCCATTGGGAGAAATTTCATAGGTATGTGTGCCTTCTTCACCGGGGGGAGACATCCTTTCTGCAGGGTAATTGCCATCTAATCTTGCAGCATATAAAAATCGTTGGGTTGCATTGGTTGGGGAAGCATAAAAATACACGAGCCCATTTTTCTCATCAATGTTTAACAGATCGATCACATCATAATTTCCTTTTGTGATCAGCGTTTCTTTTTTTCCATCTTTACTTACCCGATATAAATGGCGCCATCCATCTTTTTCACTGAGCCAAAGAAATTCATTTCTACTGGAGAGCCAGTCCCAGCCCCTGACCTCACTTCTCCATTCATTGATCGTTGCCACCCATGCTTTATCGGTTTCTGTATAAATAACTTTTGCATCGCCGGTATTCGTATTGCAAAGCATTAGTTTGCTTTCGTTCTGCCTGCGGTTGAGTTGTTGTAAAATAATTTCACCAGCACCTGCCCATTCCATTCTTATCAAATAATTCTGATCAGGGTCACCGGGAACCTTCATCCATTTTGTTTGTGCTGTTGTAATATTTACCACACCGATTCGGGCTGGAGAAGGGGGCTCGCCTACTTTTGGATATTCAACCGGGATTACCTTGCTGTAGGCCGAATCAGTTGTATTCAGCATATAATAATCACGGATCTTATTAGCATCGATCTGCCAGTATGCAATGCTTTTGCTATCAGGACCCCAGCGAAAACCGTCGCGGCAGGAAAATTCTTCTTCATAAACCCAGTCAAAAGTTCCGTTAATTAATTTTTTTGTTCCGTTATCACTGGTAAGTTTTTTGATGGTACCAGTGGCAAGATCTTCAGAATAAATATTTCTTTCACTTACATACGCCACTTTTTTGCTGTCAGGAGAAAATTTTGCAAACTGCAGTGAAGCCGTTGGTCTTCCTTTTCCCATTTGTTTCAGATCGCCAGTTGCTAAATTCAATAACCAATAATCACCGCGGGTCTTATAACGCCATACTTTTTGCGTATTGGTATAGATCAATGCCAGTTTTCCATCTAAAGAAAGTTGAAAACTGGTTGGGTTTAATGTATCGCCATTTTTCGTGACCAATTGTTTTCGGCTGATAAATACCGTTTTGTTTTGTGAAGGCAAATCAACTTTTACAATCTCCTTTTTTTCTTTAGTATAATTTTCTAAAACATAATAGGAGCTGCCATCAGCGGTCCATTTGGTTATTGGTACCCCCGGTTGCGCAAAAAGGAGAATAAAAACAAGTTGTACAACGATCAACAAACTGAATTTTTTTGCATCTTTTCTGAACAGCATAATCAAATATTTAAGGGCCGAAAAATACAGAAATGCCGGGAGATAGAAAGGTTAATGTGATGGATGGGCAAATTGATTTATTATTTTACACCATGGATGGGCTAACTGAATAACTTTACAGCATGTCAACCCTCACAATCACAGGAATTCAAACAACTCTTCATTGGGAAAATGCTGCGGCTAATCGAAAAATGTTTGAAGAAAAAATCAATGGCATTGCCGATAAAACAGAGATCATTGTTATTCCCGAAACATTCAGCACCGGGTTTAGTATGAAACCAAAGGACCTTGCTGAAACAATGGACGGAGAAACAGTAAAATGGATGAAAAAGATCGCAGCAGAAAAAAAGGTTATTCTTACCGGGAGTGTTATCATAAAAGAAAAGGAGAATTATTTCAACAGGCTGATATGGATGTTGCCGAATGGCCAAACAGGCATTTATGATAAAAGACATTTGTTTGGTTATGCAGGAGAGGATAATGAATTTACGCCCGGCACCAAAAGATTAATAGCTTCAGTAAAAGGATGGAAGATTAATTTGCTTGTTTGTTATGACCTGAGATTTCCGGTTTGGGCAAGACAGCAAGTGCAGGAAGATGTACCGGAATATGACCTGCTTATTTATGTTGCTAACTGGCCGGAAAGACGAAACCATGCATGGAAGACTTTGTTGCAGGCGAGAGCAATCGAAAATCAATGTTATGTTGTAGGAATAAATCGGGTTGGCAATGATGGTAATAATATTTATCATAGTGGCGATAGCATGGTGGTCGATCCAATGGGAGAAATATTACATACAAAAGCACACGAAGAAGATATTTTTACAGTAACGCTTCATAAAGAAAAACTGGATGAAGTAAGAACCAAACTTCCATTCTGGAAAGACGGCGATAATTTTATGATACAACCATAATGAAACAGGCAGTAACCAACGCAACTATTTATACGGGCAAAGAAATTCTTTCCGGCACTGCAATTCTTATCAATGCCGGGGTTATTATTGGATTTGTTTATGATACTGATATTCCGGATGATTATGAAGTAAGAGATCTTGGGGGAAATAATATTGCGCCGGCACTTATTGATCTGCAGATATACGGAGGAAACGGATTTTTATTTTCTGCCGATCCTTCTATCGAAGCAATTGAGGCTACCTACAAATATTGTTTGCAGGGAGGCGCCTCAAAATTTTTATTGACGGCGGCAACGAATTCTTCAGAAGTTTTTAGCAAAGCAATTGCTGTTGCAAAACAGTATTTGAATGAAGGAGGAAAAGGAATGCCGGGTCTTCACCTGGAAGGTCCGTGGATCAATCCTGAGAAAAGAGGTGCGCATATTCTTGAATACATACATAAGCCAACATTGGATGAAGCGAAGAAACTTATTGATGAAGCTTCCGGAGTTGTGAAAATGATAACTCTTGCACCGGAAATGGTAGATGAAGAAATTGTCGAATATCTGCAATCAAATGGCATAATTGTTTCCGCTGGCCATACAAATGCAACCTACAAACAAGCAATGAAAGGCCTTGAGAAAATAAATATAGTAACGCATTTGTTCAATGCGATGTCACAGTTTCAGAGTCGGGAGCCGGGAATGGTAGGTGCTATTTATGATCATCCAACTGTTTGTTGTAGTTTGGTTGCGGATGGAGTTCATGTTGATTATACTGCCATCAGGATCAGCAAAAGGATTTTAGGGGAAAGAATTTGGTTGATCACCGATGCCGTGTCTGCCACATCTGATGGCCCTTACCAACATGTTTTTAAAGACGACAGGTATGTTTTACCAAATGGAACACTATCCGGTTCAGCATTGACCATGATGAAAGCCGTAAAGAATTGTATTGATCATGTCGGCATCGATATTCAGGAAGCGCTTCGGATGGGTTCATTATATCCTGCAAAAATTCTGGGTATTGATGATAAAACAGGATTGATCCAAAGAAATTATGAAGCCTCGTTTGTTGTATTTGATAAGGAGATGAATGTTATTGACGTGACCTGATCAACTCCATCACTTTATCCATTTTGTAATCAGCCCCGCGCCGGATCGCCTCTGCAGTTGGCAGGGCGACTACTTCCGGCTGGACACCGCGACCATCTTTAGGAATATTTTTATCAATTACTAATCGAAATAATGGAAGGCGGAAACGAATACCCGTTTCGGGCAAAGTAAGATCCGGGATCAGCCATGCAGAATTTCCATAGGCACCACCACCCGTCTCTTCTCCTACTACAAAAACATTATCCTGTGGTTTTATCGTTTGTGTAAATAAAGTTGTTGCTGAGAAAGAATTTCCACCCGTTAAAATATACACATTGCCGGCAAAATGATTTTTCTTCTTAGGATTGAAGTAATGTCTTTCAAAATAACCAAAATGATATTTTCCATCTTTCTTTTTTGCCGTCACGAACACCATAAACAGGCGGTTAAAGAAATATCCTTCAATGTACTTTTTATAACGACTGTTTCTTGTATTCGCATAGAGAGAATCTGCCACTTTAAATTTTCTATCAGCTATATACTTGGTTAAGAATGTAGAATTCGTAACGCTACCGCCGCCATTTCCGCGAACATCAACAACAAGATTTTTTGTTCCTTTCTGCTTCATCTTTTTGAAAGAAGTTCTGAAGAAGGGTTTAAGTTTCAAATTTCTGCCAAAAGAACCCAGATCCATAAACGCAACCCCGGTCGCCGAATCGATCCTAAGGTTCCTTGTTGCCTGGGTGATCTGCTTCTTTCTGTCTGCCGGGGATGTTTTTGCAAAACGAGCGATAGCTGTACGATTAACGCTGTCTGCTCTCGGATTATAAGAGGGGATCGTTGCCGTTTTCTCGGTACCATCGCTACTTACATAATCAATGAAATAATTTTCTTTTTGTCCGTACACCGAAGTAAACGCAGCGCCAAAACCGCCGCGGTTACTCAATGCCTGGTATTTATGCGTCATGTTATGCCCATCGCTTGAAATGTACTGGCAAAGCGTATCAAGGATCGTTGCTATCGGTTGATGATTTATCTTCTTTACAACAACACCTCGGGTGAGCACAGTATCTTTTCGAATAAGATTAGCCGCAACTGTTGCAGTATCATTGGAGCTGCCGGGCCAGATTTTTAAACTAAGCGGAAAGACCTTATTAGCGTTTGTATCGCGGTATTTCATAAAGTCCTTTGAGCTTCTTGTTACCGTATGTCCGCAATTGATCTTTGAGATAACATAAGTCAATACTTTTCTGAAATCTTCTTCATTCAAAGAATCTTTGATCTGGCTTTTCCCCCAATCAAAATAACAATCCATTTCGTCTTTTGGGGTATACCAGTAAATTCCCGGGTGTGATTCCTCCAAAGCACCACGAAAAATTGTGTAGTCTTTATTTAATTGTTCCGGAGAATATTTTTTTGAAGGAGTATAGGAAGATTTAGAAACAGAACATGAACCGAACAGAATAGCTGACGACAGGCAATAGAAAATAAGCAAAAAAGAGGGACCTGTTTTGTGGCGGGAAGTATCTTCTTGCCAATTGCCAATCGCACATTGCTTATTGAACAGTGTTTTCATATACGAATTCAACTTATTATTTCTTCAATGCATCCCAGCCTTGCGCAGTGATCGGGAATGTATTATTTCCTTTAGTAATAATTTTTGCGCCTTCACCTGCATCGGTCAAATAACCGATCACACTAATTTCTTCATTTAAAACGATCTTTTCATGGTCAGATTGACGAATGGTAAAGAGCAGCTCATAATCTTCGCCGCCGCTCAAAGCACAAGCTGTTGGATCTATTTCAAATTTAAACGCTGCATTTTTCGTGTCTTCTGCCACCGGGATCTTTTCCTCATACAAAATACAACCTAAATTGCTTTGTTTGCAAATATGCAGGATCTCTGAGCTTAAACCATCGCTGATATCCATCATTGCCGTGGGTGTGATTGATTGTTTTTCAAGGAACTCGATAATGTTTTTCTTTGCTTCCGGTTTTAATAAACGACCAACAACATAAGATTCTCCTTCAAGATCAGGCTGGAT
>DASUTO010000450.1:0-2952 GCA_036374555.1 Chitinophagaceae bacterium | reverse complement strand
AAGTGAGTGACAAAACAGAAGTTTAATGGAAATTCAAAAGCTGACCACATGAGAAAAATATATTTCGTATTAATTGCAGGCGCTATCTCTGTAAAAGGTTTTTCGCAAACCAGGTTGCAGAAAATAGAGCCTGTAAGTTTTTCCCAGGTGAATATCACTGACGAATTCTGGAAACCCAAGATCGATAAGGTGGCGACAAAGACGTTGGCTGCATGTATTTATCAAACTGAAGTAGCGACACCGCGAATAAAGAACTTTGAAAGGGTTGCAGCAAAGAAGGGCGAGCAGCATCAGGGGATCTTTTATGATGACAGTGATGTGTTCAAGGCGCTGGAAGCAATGGCTTATTCATTAAAAACGCATCCGAGTGCTGAGATGGAAAGGAAATGCGATGAATGGATCGATAAAATTGCAGCAGCGCAGCAACCAGATGGTTATTTGAATACCTGGTATACATTGAAAGGATTACAGGATCGCTATACCGATATGAGCATGCATGAAGATTATAATGCAGGACATATGATCGAAGCGGGTGTTGCTTATTTTAATGCAACAGGTAAAAGAAAGTTGTTGGATGTCTGTATTAAATGGGCCGATCATTTTGATGCGTTGTTTGGCCCAGGCAAACGTCACTGGGTGACTGGTCACCAGGAGTTAGAGCTGGCATTGGTGAAATTGTATAAAGTAACAAAGAATGAAAAATATCTGAAACTCGCTGATTGGTTGCTGAGCGAACGCGGAAAAAAACTAGCGAAAGGATACACCTGGACCGATTGGAAAGACACTGCCTATGCCCAGGATGTGTTGCCTGTAAAACAACAAACACAAATCACTGGCCATGCGGTTCGTGCAATGTATATGTATACAGGTGCGGCGGATGTAGCGGCACAAACCGGCGATGCGGATTATATAAAGGCAATGCGGACTGTTTGGGAAGATGTGGTGTATCGTAACATGTACATCACCGGTGGTATTGGATCAGCAGGAAGTAATGAAGGTTTTAGTGTTGATTATGATCTTCCGAATGAACAGGCTTATTGCGAAACCTGCGCCAGTGTGGGCATGGTTTTCTGGAACCAGCGGATGAATGCAATGACGGGCAATGCAGAATATATTGATGTGCTCGAAAGAAGTTTATATAATGGCGCATTGGATGGATTGAGTTTGAGTGGTGATCGTTTCTTTTATGGTAATCCATTGGCAAGTCGCGGTCAACATTACAGAAGAGAATGGTTTGGCACAGCATGTTGTCCTGCGAACATTGCAAGAATGATCGCTTCGTTGGGCGATTATATTTATGCAAAGAGTGATGATGCGATTTATGTGAATTTATTTGTAGGAAGTAATACAGCTATTCCTTTGAAGAGTGGAAATGTGGGAGTGAAGATGGAAACGAATTATCCGTGGGACGGGAAAATAAAGTTGAATATTGATCCTGTAAAGAAAGGAAGATTTAAAATGTTAGTAAGAGTTCCGGGATGGTATCAGGATAAAATAGTTCCTGGAGCATTGTATAGGGTTCCTTCGGATGATGGAGTGCCTGATTATTTTAGTTTTAAACTTAATGGCAAAGCCATAAGCGACAAATATGAAAACGGGTATGTAATTATTGAAAATGACTGGAAGAAAGGGGATATATTAGAAATTGAATTTCCTTTTGAAGCAAAGGTCATTGTGGCAAAAGATGAATTAAAACAAGATAGCAATCGTATAGCAATTCAACGAGGACCTATAGTTTACTGTATAGAAGGCGCAGACAATAACGGCAAAGCCTGGAATTTGGTTGTTCCAGAGAACACAAAATTTGAAACGATAGATTATAAAGTTTTGGATGAACCAGTAAAAGCAATGACTGCTGAAGTGTCTGTTGTTACAGTTGGTGAAGATGGGTTATCATTAAAAACGGAAAAGAAAAAGATAATCGCCATACCATATTATACCTGGGCAAATAGAGGAAGGAATGAAATGCAGGTCTGGTTGCCGACAAAGATCACGAGCATAAAAATTAATTATTAAGTCAAAACTCAAAACACAAAAATGAAAAAGAGTCTTATTGTATTTTCAGCCCTGGCTTTTTTATCAAGTTGTAAGCTTATGAACAAGGAAGAAAAGAAGGATGAGAAGGCGGAAGTTGGTCTGCCTTACACAAAATTTTCCGTAGCCGAAGATAGCTATGGGGAAGTGGATGGAGAAAAAATAACTCAGTACACATTGACCAACCCGTCGGGCATGATAGTTAAGATCATAAACTACGGAGGAACGGTTACAGATATTATTGTTCCTGATAAGAACGGCAATGCAGGTAACGTTGTTCTGGGCTATGATTCTTTAGCTGGCTTTTTGCAAAGAGGCAATCCATATTTTGGTTGTCTAGTCGGCCGCTATGCAAACAGGATTGCAAATGCAAAGTTTACACTTGATGGAAAAGAATATAAACTTGCTGCCAATAATAGTGTAAACAGTTTACATGGCGGTTTAAAAGGATTTGATAAAAGAGTCTGGAAAGCAACTGATTTAAATACGGACAGTGTTTCCTCCATAAAATTTACATATGACAGTAAGGATATGGAAGAAGGCTATCCCGGAAATCTTCACACAGAAGTTGTGTACACCCTTACAAAAGATAATGAGTTGAAGCTAGAATATACTGCTACAACTGATAAAGCAACACCAGTCAATCTTACCAATCATTGTTATTTTAATTTATCCGCTGGAACCGATTCAACTATTCTTGATCATGAGTTGATGCTAAGAGCAACCCAGTTTACACCAGTGAATGGGCAACTAATACCGACTGGCAAAATTGATACTGTTAAAGGTAATGCCATGGATTTTACATCTGCAAAAAAGATCGGAAAAGAGATTGCGCAAGTTGATGGGGGCTATGATCATAATTGGGTATTTCAAAAACCAGATAACAGGTTTGACCTGGTTGCTTCTTTATATCATCAG
>DASUTO010000449.1:0-7474 GCA_036374555.1 Chitinophagaceae bacterium | reverse complement strand
TATACCGATCACAAAATGCGGGCATCTTCTTTTCAAATTGTTGCCAATCGGTTCCAGGTTTTAATTTCAAATAAGCGTAGAAATCGTACCAGCCAAAGCTTGTTTCAAGTGCATTAGAAGTATCTCCTTGTTCTCTTAAATATTTACTGAAAGTAGACCATGAAACAAGGTATTCGATATCAAGATGTGAATTAGCCGGGTAATCTTTAAATACACCTGTGATCTCGTAAGCCTGTGTTTGTGATTGATCTCTCTGGATAAGCTTCTTTCCAACAGGTTCTTCGCTTCCGAAATATTTTTTAGCCATACTCTCCGAGATGATCATTTTATCAGGACCATCAAGAACTTGTTTGCGGTTACCTTCAGTCAATTTCAGATCGAACATGCTTAAAAAAGAAGGTTCCGCATAGTAACCCTTATTTTCATTAAACTTCAGCGTATTATTCTCGGTAGACAACAGAAGGTTGGCATCTATGATCCTGCAAAAATCTTCCACTTCAGGGTAATCTTTCTTTAAGTGTGGTGCAATGGCAGGGTAAACTGTCGCCGATTGCCAGGCAAGTTTTCCTTTTTGATAATTATCCAACCGGAGACGAACAACATTCTTTGAATCCGGAACAAAATCATCATAGCTTCTTTCATATGAGACATAATGGAAAATCAGGAGACAGCAACTCATCCCAATCGTCAACCCAAAAATGTTCAAAAAACTGTAACCTTTTCTTTTGAAAATGTTACGAAATGCTGTTGTTAGATAATTTCTGAACATACATTATAATTTATTCAGTTCTTAAACTTTTTACCGGGTTGGAAATGCCAGCCTTCATTGCCTGGAAACCGATCGTTACAAATGCAACAAGAATTGCCAGCGCACCCGCTGCAATGAATACCCACCACCCTATTGAAATCCGATAAGCAAAATCCTGCAACCATTTATTCATAAAATACCAGGCTAATGGTGCAGCAACTATCAATGCAAGCACGACCAGTTTCAAAAAATCTTTTGATAATAATGTGATAATCCCGGGCAATGAGGCCCCCAGCACTTTGCGAATTCCAATTTCCTTTGTTCGATTGATAGCAGCTAATGCAGCCAAACCAAACAAACCCAGACAGGCAAGAAAAACAGAAATGCCGCCGGCCCATCCAATTATATTGCTCCATTTTCTCTCAGCCTTATAAAAATTATCAAGGCTTTCATCAAGAAAACTGTATTTAAATGGAAGATCCGCCACAACACCTTTCCATGCTTTTTGCATAGCAGCTAAAGCAGGTGCAGGGTTGCCGGGTTTTACCCGAACAAAAAATTTATACGGCGAATAATCCGCGAATTGGTGAAACATCTGCGGTTTTACCTCTTCTTTGAATGGACGATAATTAAAATTCTTTACAACCCCTACCACGACAGGAGTTTTTGTCTCCATATACCCTTTGATCTGTTGCCCGACTGCATTGTCTATTGTCCAACCCATATCTTTTACCATCGCTTCATTTACTATAACAGAGGTAACTGTATCATCTGTGATCTTTGGATCAAAGTTTCTCCCGGCTATTATTTTCATTGCCATTAATGGGATATATTCAGGATCGATGAAATATTCAAATACATCTTTGTGTACACCATTGTATTCAAATCCTGAACGGCTCCAACCTGTTCCCTCGCCTAGTCCGAGTTCCGCGCTTGCTATACCGGCAATATCAGTTCTTGAAATAAGAGCTTGTTTAAATAAAGGATAGATCTCTTTTGTTTTTGTATCACTCGCATCTACTACTACAATATTCTCCTTATTAAAACCCGGATTTTTGCCGCTCATGAATTTTGTTTGTTGCAAAATGACCATTGTGCAAATGATCAACCCGATCGATAAAGCAAACTGAACCGTTACAAGAGATTTGGTAAAGAAATTGGCACCATTGACCCTGATCTTACTTTTCAAAACTTCGATCGGCCGGAAGCCTGATAATATCAACGCCGGGTAACTGCCTGCAAGCAGCCCAACAAGTAATGTAAGCCCCGCAAGCATCCAACTCATTTCAGGATATAATGAAAAAGAGAATTCCAGGTCACGACCCGACAGGCGATTGAAGTAAGGAAGCAAGAGCTTTACAAGTAATAAACCAATAATTAACGATAAAACACTAAGCAGGATCGCCTCCGCCAAAAACTGTATGATCAAATGTTTTCTTTCACTGCCAATTACTTTTCTGACACCCACTTCTTTTGCCCTTCTTGCGGAACGACCAATCGCTAATGTTGTAAAGTTTATACATGCAATTAATAATACTCCGGCAGCAATGCTCAATAATATCCAGATAGTTTTTGGATTTACCTGTTCTACTGATCCTCCAAATATTTTTGTGTCCGTATGTCCGGCCTTCAACGATTGTAATCCATAACGAACCGGGGGAGTATTTCCTTTCCACTTATAACCGGATTCCTTAAATTCTTTCTCTTCTTCGGGATAATACTTATGACGGAAGGCCGCCAGTTTCTGAATATCATTTGCCAAACCACTGCCTTCATTTAACTGCACATAAGTAATATAGGAGGAGCGACGCCAGTTATTAAATCCTCTCTTACCGTATGGTGTGGTTTCCCAATACAGAAAATTTCCGAGCAGGCTAAAGCGTATAGAAGAATTCGCAGGTATATCCTCTGCCACCGCGCTAACAGTAAATGGAATAAATTCCTCGCCGATCTTTATTTCAACAGTACGGCCAACTACATTATCAAGCCCAAAAAGCTCTTTTGCTTTTGTTTTTGTAAGCACAATATTCTGCAACTCTTTCAATGCTCCGTGTGCAGTTCCGTATTTCAATGGGAATGTGAATACAGAAAAGACCGATGGGTCGGCATACGACACTTCTGCACGCAACACTTTGCCATCTGCCTTTATAAAACTTTCTCCCCAGCCTTCCTGGAGCCGAACGTAATTCTTCACCTCAGGCAGATCTGTTTTCATGGCAGGTCCTAACGGTGACGGCAGATACACATCACCAGCTGCTTCTTCATTATTCATCGCTTCGGTCCAGCGATAAACACGATAAATGTTATCAGCATTTTTATGAAAGCGATCAAAGCTGAATTCATTCACTGCATACAATAGAAATAAAGAAAAACAGGCAAGACCAATTGACAAACCAGATACATTGATAAATGAAAGTATCTTTTGACGACCGAGATTGCGTACTGCTATTTTGAAATAATGTTTTAGCATGGCGTTATTTTTTTATATGTTGTCATCGCCTGGAATCCTATTTAACTTCTGTTGCGACGCTCCGTTCATGTTCCTGTTCTGTATTCAGCTCTTAGTTTCGGTTGCGACCACTTATTGTTATCGCTTTTTTGATCATTTAAAAGCAAGACTGATCCTGCCACTTGATGATCTAACCCTCACAGGTATTCCACCTCCATTTAATTTTCCCTGTAAACTGTCATCTTCAACTTTACCATCAAAATTTCCAAGCTGCTCGGTTTTAATTCTATCACCTTCAAGATCAAGGTCAACACCTTTTCCTTTTGGAAGCCGCAGATCAATTCCACCGCCGGAATTTGAGAGTTTCACATATTTTCCCAATTCTCTTATTTCAACATCAATACTTCCACCACTTGTTGAAGCCTCAAGACTGCAAGCAAGATCATTAAGATGAATGCCGCCACCAGATGTGTGCGTATTTAGTTCACCGGTAATATTGCTTCCCCTCACACTCCCTCCGCTTGTTGATGCTTTTATATCACCTTTCAGACCTTTCAGATCCAATGATCCGCCGGAAGTAGTAAGGCGTAACTTGCCATCGCAATTACTGGCCCTGATGCTGCCACCGCTTGTAGTAAGATCAATATCATCTTTTGAATTTTGAACATCGATGCTGCCGCCGGAAGTACGTCCATCCATTTTGCCACCTACATTATCAATATGTAAACTACCGCCACTCGTGGTAAATTTTTGATCGCCATTTAAATGGGTCAAACTAATACTGCCCCCGCTGGTCGCCAGGTCAGTTGAAATATTTTTTAATACATAGATCTTAAAGGAAATACTCAATCCTTTTTTCCAATCCATATTTCTCTCCTTTGGCTTTGCGATTGCAGTTAATTTGTTATTGCTTACAGATACATTCAGATCATACTGCTCCAACCGTTTTACAATCTCATCTTTTGAGATCTCATTTTTCCCATTATTGGCCGAGATGTATACTTCTACTTTCGTTTCAGCAGCTGAGTTCACGCCGGTAACAGAAATACTGCCACCTGAGGTTTGTACTTCGGTACTTTTTACGGACTCACCGCTAAGGGATTTTGTCATGTAAGGTTCCTTATCAGACTTATTCTGCGCATTGGCAAAAAAGGTAACTGCTGTAATAAACATCAATAAAAAAAGCTTTCTCATATATTTTGTTTTAAAAGTTTATAAATTATTCGGTTCTTAACGATTTTATCGGGTTTGCAACAGCGGCTTTCATTGTGTTCAGGCTCACGACAACCAATGCCAATAAAAGGATCAAAAATCCCACTGCTCCGAACAACCAAATGCTTATGTTAATACGATCAGGATATTTTTCCAGCCAGTTGTTCATAAACCACCATGCGATCGGGGTAGCAATAACAAATGCGATCAAAACCAGTTTTAAAAAATCTTTTGAAATAAGCAATAGCAATTGCTGCAGCGTCGCTCCCATCACCTTACGAATTCCAATTTCACGAATACGTTTTTCAATAGTAAATGAAGCGAGGCCTGCAAGCCCGATACAACAAATAAAAATGGCAAGGCCTGCAAATATGTTGGTGATCCTGCTGATCAGGTTTTCGGTCAAAAATTTTCTCCCGAATTCCCGGTCTACAAATTTGTAATCGAATGGAAAAGCCGGGTTGTATTTTTTGAATACTGTTTCAATTGATCTCAAAGCATCTTGTGGTTTTACGGAAGCTTTCAACCTGATGTTTATTGAATTGGAGTTATTGGGATCAAAATAAACAAGCATAGGATCGACTGCCTGGAAAGGAGATTCCATAACAATATTGCTGGTAACACCAATAACCGTGTACTTGTTAGGCCCATATCTTAATTGAGTTCCAAGCGGGTTTTTCAATTGCATTGCTTTTACCGCTGCCTCATTAATGATCATGTTTGAGGAATCAGCAGGCACACCTGAAAAATCTTTTCCTTGAATGAGCTTTACCCCCATCGTTTTTGTATAATCAACATCTGTTGCCATACTTGCAACGATCAGCTCGGCGCCTGCAGGCTTTCCATCCCAGTCGGGAGCAGGTGCTTTCCACCACACTTCGGTTATTGGAGAGAAGGATCTATTCACAATATCGATCACTCCTGTTTTCATCAGCTCGTCTCTTATTGCAGCATAATTTTTTTGCGTGTCCTCAGACGCCGGTACCATAATAAGATTATCAGGATTGTAACCAATATCACGATTCTTGATATGCTGTATTTGCTGGTAAATAATTATGGTCGCTGAAATAAGAAGAATGGAAATTGCAAATTGTCCTACTACAAGAATATGTCGTGGCAATGCACTCTTTTTTCCTGAAAGAAAAGTTCCTTTTAAAACCTTTACCGGGTTAAAGGAGGATAAGTATAGTGCCGGGTAACTACCAGCAACAATACCGGTAAAAAGTATCAATACTATTGCTGCAACCCAGAAAAGTGGCTGCACAATGTTTAATGAAAGATGCTTATCAACAAGTTCATTAAAAAATGGCAACAACATATAAACGGCAAGTATTGATAGAACAAAAGCGATCGATGCCAGGATGATCGATTCAGAAAAGAATTGAAATATAAGTTGTCGTTTGCCTGAACCTAACGTTTTCCTTACACCCACTTCTCTTGCCCGCTTTTCAGAACGAGCTGTAGACAAGTTCATAAAGTTGACGCAGGCAATTAATAAAATAATAATTGCGATGATGCTGAACAGGCGAACATACTCGATCATTCCACCAGTATTTATTCCATCTTTGAATTCACTTTGAAGTCTCCATTTATTCATGGGGAAAGCGAAATAGGTGCTAATACGTTTGTCACCTTCGTCATGCTGGTATTTGATCTCATTAATTTTTTTCTCCAGCATCTTCATGTTAGTTCCCGGGTTTACCTGTACAAAAACATTCCATGAAGAATTTTGCCAGTTGTTCATGGCCCGTTTTAAAAAATCATTGTTATAGTTAAACGCATTTATAAAATCAAATTGTAAGGTAGAATTACCGGGCACATCAGCAACAATGGCTGTAACTTTTGCATCATATTCATTATCTACTTTTATTACTTTATTTATGGGATCATCATTACCAAACAATGCTTTTGCTGTAGAACGTGTTAGCACAATACCATATGCATCAGGAAGAGCGGTGGCAGGAGTGCCATGAATGAATTTCCATGAAAACATATCAAAGAAGCCTTCGCTGACCGTATAGCCTTCTTTCTTTAGTTTATTCTCACCATAAGTAAGAATATGCGGTTGCCGGTGCGTAGTTACTACCGCTTTTTTTATTTGAGGGATCTGTTTTTCTATCGTACTGGCAAGCGGTAATACCATGTTCTGGTCTGTAAAAACCTGGTTGTTGAAATCACGGTTCGCATATATTTTATAAATGCTGCTATAATTGGTATGAAACTTATTATAAGTAAGTTCATCCTTTACCCACAATGAAATTAAAATGGTACAGGTAATGCCTATTGTAAGTCCAAGTAAATTTGTGGCAGAAAATCCTTTGTTTCTGAATAAATTCCTCCACGCAATTTTGAAATAGTTCTTTATCATAACTATAATTTTAATCTCTTAACAAGATCTCCTGTGAATTAGTAGCTTTTGTTAAGTGTAAGAACTTTTGAATAGAACTTTATCCCGGCATGACCAGGATCTGGCTACCACTCATTCTGTTCGTAAGGATTTCACAGGATTTGAAAATGCGGCTTTTATAGCCTGGAAACTTATCGTAAATAATGCAATGACTATTGCTAATACGGCTGCTACTATGAACACCCACCAATTTATCTGAACACGGTATGCAAAATTCTGCAGCCAATTATGCATAAGCCACCATGCTATAGGGAAAGAGATCAATGACGAAAGAATTACCAGTTTTAAAAAATCTTTTGAAAGCAACCCAGCAATGCCAGTAACGGAGGCGCCCAAAACTTTACGTACCCCGATTTCTTTTGTTCTTCTTTCTGCGGTGTAAGCGGCTAATCCAAACAGACCAAGACAAGTGATGACAATGGCAAGCAATGCGAATATTCGTGACAGCTTTCCGGTCAGCACTTCAGTTTTGAATTGCAAGCCAAATTCGTCATCAACAAAAATGTAATTAAAAGGATAACCCGGATTATTACTTTTTATGATTGATTCAATTTTCGCAATCGCTTTTTCTGCGTTCGTATTTTCTTTTAACCTCACATACAAGTATCCAAAAGATTCAGGATAACACTGAAAAACAAGAGGGTCGCTTTTTCCGTAC
>DASUTO010000448.1:0-7167 GCA_036374555.1 Chitinophagaceae bacterium | reverse complement strand
GGAAACTGCTCCGGCAGTAATAGTTACTTCATTTATTTGGGAAATAATGGCATTAGCGCTATCATACATAACTGTATCTGAAAGAAATTTATTGATCGAAGAGCCTTCTATATTCATGCGTTCAGTAAAAGCCTGAATGTTATCAATAACTTTTTTACTGTTAAGAGATACTGTCTTAAAGTTTGAAAGAGATGCCTGCAATGTATTCAATGCTGAAGGATCATTGATCAGTTTGCCTAAAGTGCCTTCGCCTTCATTTATTTTTTTACTCACCTCATTGATGTTACCCGAGATATCCAGCAGGTTTTTACCAGCCGCCTTCAGCAATACCATGAAATCATCATTCGGAGAAATTAGCTGTGCCGTCACGTAATCATTATTCTCAATGACCGGCGAGGCAGGGCTGCCGCCGTAAAGAATTACCAGTTTATTTCCCAGTAACCCCTCCGAGCTTACTTTCACTGTTGCATCTTTGTGAATAAAGGAACGGACCTTTTCTTCAATATTCAAGGTTACCTCTACTTCTGAAGCCCCTTTCAAATGAATATTTTTGACAGTGCCGACTCTTACTCCGGAGTACCAGATATTATTGCCCTCTTTCAATCCGTTGATATCTGTAAATACAACTTTAACCGGAAATTTTTTTGTAAAACTCTTTTTCTCTCCACCTAGTGTAAAGATCAGAATAACAAAAATCAGGATGGCAATTATAATGAACACGCCAACTATGAATGCATTCTTGTTTTTTCTTTTTTCCATCATCAATCTTTAATAAAATTATAATTGTAAAACCCCCTGATAGCAGGATCATCTGTATCAAACACTTCATCAAAGCTTCCCAGCCTTCCTATTGTGCCATTCAGCAATACCGCAATACGTTCACCCGTAAATTTTGCACAGGTGAGGTCATGTGTAATGATGATAGAACTGGTATCGTATTTTTTTTGCACTTCATTAATTAAATTGATGATCTCAAGACTTGTCACAGGATCCAGGCCTGATGTAGGTTCATCATACAGCATTATTTCCGGTCTTAATATCAGCGTACGTGCAATACCAACCCTCTTTTTCTGTCCCCCTGATAATTCAGATGGCCATTGATCGATTGTTTCCAATAAACCCACATCCTGTAACACTCCTTCAATTGCTTTGTCCGTTTCTTGCCTCGTTAAATTTCTTTTGTTTCTGATTAAAGGAAATTCAAGATTTTCCCTCACTGTCATACTATCATATAAGGCACTTCCCTGGAATGAAAAGCCAATTTTCAAGCGCAGTGCATCCAGTGCTTTTGTACTGAGTTGACCAACTTCTTGTCCTAACACTTCAACTGAACCTTTATCGGAGAACATAAGGCCCGCAATAATTTTTATGAGAACAGATTTCCCGCTGGCAGACCGGCCCAGCAATACCATATTTTCACCCTTATACACTTGTAGGTTCAGTGATCTCAATACTTGCAAAGACCCGAAAGATTTGTCGAGACCATCAATCGAGATCACAATATCATTCTTATCTACGCTGATCGGCTCCTTTTTCATATGCTACTTATCTTAAGCTATTCACAATCTGAACTATTATCATCTCTTCAATAAAAATTAAGAACATTGAAATCACTACCGCAGAATTAGCGGCTTTTCCAACACCTTGTGTTCCCTGTGTTGTATTATATCCCTTATAACATCCTGCAACCCCAATGGTAAATCCATACACAATTGCCTTTGCAATCGATGCATAGATATCGAGAAATGAAATACTGCTGAATGCATCCTGGAAAAATGACTTCATACTTGTCATTTCATTGGCATGTACATTCAGATAACTGCCAAGCATCGCCACCAGGCCATTATACATTGTAAGGGCGGGTACCATAAGTGTAGTTGCAACAATGCGGCTGCCCACCAGAAATTTGAAAGGATTTGTACCTGAAACTTCCATGGCATCAATTTGTTCAGATACTTTCATTGAACCCAGTTCTGCTCCGATACTTGAACCGGTTTTACCGGCCGCGATCAATGCAGTGATCAAGGGGGCGAGGGCACGAATGATGGCAATGCTTACTAATGAAGGAAGCCAGGATGTAGCGCCAAAATCTGCAAGGGAAGGACGGGATTGTTTTGTGAAAACAATCCCCGTGATAAACCCCGTGACCGATATCAGCGCGACAGACCTGTATCCAATATTATAACACTGCCTGACAATTTCTTTGAACTCAAAAGGTGGTAAAAAAATTTCTTTGAAGAACCTGGCAATAAACCGGGACACATCATACACATCAATAAAATACTGTTTTATCTTTCCTGCCGGCAAAAGATTTTTTTTATTTTCCGCTTGGTGATTCAACATGGATCATTTAAATGAAAGAGATCTAAAACAGGAATAAATTTAACAGACAATGAAAAAAAATGGAATGATAGCCATCATTTATTATCCTGATTCCGATAGATTATGTTTTTCATCGGTAGTAGCAGGCCCATTTTAATTAGATAAATAATTGCAACGGTCAAACTCTTGTGAATGAGTATTATCAAATTATTTTATAACAGTACTCCGGGATATTTATAAAGACAAGAAACAAGAACCATCGTCTTCACTACTCTTTTCTTTTGCAATCCCTTAGATCAATGAGTATAATCAAAATATATGATGATGACAATCATAGTTCTGCGGATCAAAACTGAATACATTCGATTCGGTTAATTTCTCGTCCATTAAAAAGAGTTTTATGAAAACGATCCTGGTTGCAACCGATTTTTCCCCGGCCGCTACGAATGCAGCTAATTATGCAGCAGAAATGGCACTTACAATAAATGCAGATATATTACTGCTGCATGTGTATCAGCCACCTGTAGGATATCTTGAAGTACCGATTGTCGTGAGTCTCGGAAACATACAAGTGGACGCCGAAAAGCAACTCAATGGTCTAAAGGACCAATTGGACAAGAAAACAAATTACAAACTCCGCATCGCGACAGAAGTAAGAGTAGGTTCGCTTTTCGTGGAACTAAAAAATGTTTGCCAAAGTGTTTCGCCGTATACTGTGATTATGGGTAGCCAGGGCACAACTGCAGCGCAGCATTTATTCTTTGGCAGTAATACGGTATATGCAATGAAACACCTGGCATGGCCGCTGATTGCAGTACCGGACGGTGTAATTTTTTCCTCGATTAAAAGAATATGCATTGCATGTGATTTTGATGAAGTAGGTGATACAATACCGGTCGCTGAAATTGAAATGCTGGTACATGATTTTAATGCTGAATTGCATATAGTCAATACTGGTAATAAAAAGGAATTTAAGCCCGGGTTAATTTCAGAATCACGTTTATTGCAGGATATGCTGGCTGGGTTAAAACCAAATTTTCATTTTATAAGCAACGAAAATACGGACCTGGGCATTATAGATTTTGCCGAAAAGAATCATATTGATCTATTAATCGTATTCCCAAAACGCCATAGTTTGCTTGATAGGATAATGCATAAGAGCCATACAAAACAATTGGTATTACATAGTTACGTCCCGGTAATGGCTCTTCATCAATAACTTTCATTAATCAGCGTATAATGAATTCATACATAAAAAAATTCAGTGAGATCAGCATAGCTGATAGTGCAATTGTAGGCGGGAAAAACTCTTCGTTAGGAGAAATGTTTAATAAACTTTCTTCAAAAGGTATTCAAATCCCGGACGGATTTGCTACTACTACATTTGCATTTGAAGAATTTCTTACGCAAAACACATTACATTCCCCACTTTATCATTTAATGCAAAAATTAGACAGGGATAAATTTGCGAATCTTAAAGACGTTGCGCTGAAAGCAAGGGAATTATTGTTGAATGCATCGATGCCCCGCAATCTTGAATTAGCAATCATCCGTGCGTATAAAGAATTATGCAGTGGTAATTATTTTGAAGTGGCCGTTCGTAGCAGTGCCACTGCAGAAGATCTGCCCCAGGCAAGTTTTGCAGGACAACATGAAAGTTATTTAAATATAAAAGGGGAAGAAGCCTTATTATGCGCAGTTAAAAAATGCTATGCATCGCTTTATACAGACAGGGCTATTAAATACCGCGAGGACAATGGATTTGCTCATGAAAAGGTAGCATTATCAGTCGGCGTGCAAAAAATGGTTCGTAGTGATAAGGGTTGTTCAGGTGTTGGGTTCACATTAGAACCTGAATCAGGTTTCAGGGACATAATTCATTTAAGCGGCGTATGGGGGCTGGGCGAAAACATCGTGCAGGGAACAGTGACACCAGATGAATTTCTTCTGTTCAAGCCAATTTTAGCGCAGAACAAAAATGCTATTGTACAGAAAAAGATTGGCGAAAAAGAAAAAACAATGATCTATACGGATGATAAAAACAATCCCGTTGTCAATATTATCACACCAAAAGAGAAAAGGGAAGATTATGTATTAGGTGATGAAGAAATTATTAAAGTGGCACAATGGGCCCTGCTGATTGAACAACACTATAAAAAACCTATGGATATTGAATGGGCGAAGGATGGGATCACGAATGAAATATTCATTATCCAGGCAAGACCGGAAACAGTTCATTCACAAAAGAATCCATTCGTTATTAAGGAATATACACTTCTTCAGAGAGGCGAAGTAATTACAGAAGGCAATGCTATCGGAAGCAAAATAGCAACAGGCATTGCAAGAATTTTACAATCTCCCAGGGAAGCAGATAAATTACTCGGCGGTGAGATTGTAGTCACTGACATCACCAGTCCGGATTGGGACCCGGTTTTGAAAAAAGCGGCTGCAATTATTACCGATAAAGGTGGAAGAACCAGTCATGCTGCGATTGTGGCGAGAGAATTAGGTGTGCCAGCCATTGTAGGCTGCGGCGACGCCACCAAAAAAATAAAAGATGGTGAATCAATTACAGTTTCATGTGCTGAAGGAAAGACCGGTTTTATTTATAAAGGAGAATTAAAATATAATCAAACAGAACATGATTTTCGGGGAATTAAAAAACCCAGGACAACGAAGGCTATGCTGATCGTCGGAGATCCGGACAAGGCTTTCCAGCTTTCATTTTATCCTAACGATGGTGTGGGACTAATGCGCATAGAATTTATCATTACTCATTTTATCCAGGTCCACCCGATGGCGTTGGTAAAATTCAATGAACTGAAAGATTTTAACGTTAAGAAAAAGATTGATGAACTAACGCATCATTATCCTGATAAAGAAAAATATTTTGTTGATAAGTTATCAGAAGGCATTGCTACTATTGCTGCCGCATTTTATCCCAAAGATGCTATTGTTCGAATGAGTGATTTCAAGACAAATGAATATGCAAATCTAATAGGCGGAAAAGACTTTGAGCCAAAAGAAGAAAATCCCATGCTGGGTTTCCGCGGCGCATCAAGGTATTATAATGATCTGTACAAAGAAGGCTTTCGTCTCGAATGCGAGGCTATTAAAAAAGTTCGCGAAGAGATGGGATTGACAAATGTAAAAGTGATGATCCCTTTTTGCAGAACGGTTGAAGAAGGGAAGAAAGTAATAGATGTGATGAAAGTAAATGGACTGGACCGCAGCATAGATGAAACACTTGAGATATATGTAATGGCTGAAATCCCAAGCAATGTGTTGCTGGCGGAAGAATTTGCAAAAGTATTTGATGGATTTTCAATCGGTTCAAATGATCTCACTCAGCTCACTTTGGGTATTGATCGGGATTCTGCCATTATCAGTAGCTTATTCAGTGAACAAAACGCAGCTGCTAAACAAATGATTGCAATGGTGATAGACAAAGCTAAAAATCTTGGCGCCAAAATCGGTTTATGCGGACAGGCTCCCAGTGATTTTCCTGAATTCGCACAATTCCTCGTTCAACATGGTATTGACAGTATCTCCTTTAATTCCGATGCAATCCTGAAAGGAATTGAAAACATAAAATCCGCAGAATATTTAATAAGTAAAAAAGAAATGGCTCATTAAAAATTATTTACAATTAAAAACCAAACAAAATGACAACTACAGCATTTCCGGTTAAATCAAAAAAGGCAGATCAGCCATCCGGAGAAACCATAAAAGAAATCGGATCAGGCGAACGAATGAAGGCCCTGGTTTATTTTGGTCCTGGTAAAAAATCCTGGGAAGAAAAACCAAAACCATTGATCAGTGCACCAACTGATGCCCTTGTAAAAATTCTGAGAACAACTATCTGCGGAACGGATCTTCATATTATGAAAGGAGATGTTCCGACAGTTGCTGTTGGCAGGATCATCGGTCATGAAGGAGTCGGTATCATCGAAGAAGTTGGAACTGCTGTCAGCAATTTCAAAAAAGGAGATCATGTTTTAATTTCTTGCATTACCTCCTGCGGCAAATGCGATTATTGTAAACGTGGAATGTACTCACATTGTGAAAATGGCGGATGGATACTCGGTCATCTAATTGATGGAACACAGGCGGAGTATGTACGGATACCTTATGCAGATAACAGCTTATATCATATACCAGCTGGAAGCGATGAAGAAGCATTGGTGATGCTCAGCGACATTCTACCAACCGGTTTTGAATGCGGCGTACTTAATGGAAAAGTGCAACCCGGAAATACAGTTGCTATCGTTGGTTCAGGGCCTATAGGACTTGCCGCATTGCTCACCGCACAATTTTATTCACCTGCTGAAATTATTATGATAGATCCCGATGACAATCGCCTGGCAACAGCGAAAAAGTTTGGCGCTACACAGATTATTAATAATAGTAAAGAAAATGCCGTTGAAAAAGTACAGCAACTCACCAACAACAAAGGAGTTGACACTGTGATTGAAGCGGTAGGCATTCCGGCAACATTTGAATTATGTCAATCTCTTGTAGGGGCTGGTGGCACTATCGCCAATATCGGCGTGCATGGCAAGAGTGCAGAATTGCACCTGGAAAAATTATGGTCACATAATATTACCATCACAACACGGCTGGTGGATACAGTCACTACGCCTATGTTGCTTAAAACAGTTCAGTCCAAAAAACTGGATTCAAAACAATTGATCACACATCGGTTTAAATTGAGCGATATCATCAATGCTTATGATACATTTCAAAATGCATCAAGAGAAAAGGCATTAAAAGTTATTCTGATGAATGAATAACTATCGGGATACCCGGACTTTATTTCTTGTCTATTGATTTTTGCAATAAAGG
>DASUTO010000447.1:0-6193 GCA_036374555.1 Chitinophagaceae bacterium | reverse complement strand
AGCACCGCTCCTTCTCCTTTAGGAGAAGGAGGTGGAGGATGAGGTTAAATGTTCATAATAAAATACATAAAAGATGTTTTTGGTGGTATTAAATCATTGCTTACCGGTATGAAACGTACCGGTTGGTATGCTTTGCACCATGGAAAAGAAAAAATAACACAGCAATACCCTGATAACAGGGATACGTTGGTGTTGCCTGAACGATTCCGTGGTGAAGTAGTGATGATACATGATGAACACAACGAACATGCCTGCACGGGTTGCACGGCTTGTGAGTTAGCCTGCCCGAATGCAACTATTAAAATTGTTACCAAGTTTGATATACAACCCGATGGGAAAAAGAAAAAGGCGATCGACAAGTTTGTCTATCACCTGGAGCTATGTACGTTTTGCAATTTGTGTATAGAAGCCTGTCCAACAAATGCGATTAAAATGGCTCAGACATTTGAGCACAGCACTTTTGACAGAACAGAGTTAACAAAGATTCTAAATAACCCGGGAAGTAAGATCAGGGAAGGAGTTGAATAGAATTACAATCGTTGAAATGCTTAATTACATTAGATAAATATAAAACCAAAAGCCCGGCCTCCCTTTTCGGAAGGAGAAGGGAACGAGGGATGAGGCTATGACTGCATCACAAGTAATTTTCTACGTTCTATCTGCCTTTATATTAGGTACAGCTATCCTTTCTGTTACCACTACAAAAATTTTTCGTTCGGCTATCTGGTTGTTGTTTTCATTGATTGGGGTAGCCGGATTGTATTTCTGGCTGGAAGTTGAATTTATTGCTGCTGTACAGATTGTAGTGTATGTCGGTGGCATTGTTGTCCTTATCATCTTTTCAATTTTTCTTACCCAGCAATCGGGCAAGGAAATGGTTAAGCCAGCTATGCTAAGATCGATCGCATCCGTATTGGCCGTTTTGTTTGGTTTTGCACTGACCTATTTTCTTATTTATAAAAATGATTTCCAGGCCGGTGATAAAAGTTTTGATTGGACTGTAAATAAGATTGGTACTCAAATGCTGGCCACAGGTGAGAATGGTTTTGCATTACCGTTTGAAGTGGTGAGCATTTTATTATTAGCAGCTATGGTTGGTTGTATTGTGATCGCTATTAAAGCTCCAGCCGCAGTTTCTTCAACAGAAACCAAGGAACAAAAGCCGGGCAATATGGAGATTTTAAAAGAAAAAGAAATAGTTGAAGGTTTATGAGTGACATCCCTATATCACATTTTCTATTTGTAAGTACCGCTTTATTCTTTATCGGTATGTATGGCTTGTTTACACGCCGCAACATGATCACGATGCTGATGTCAATAGAATTGATATTGAATAGCGTGAACATAAATTTTGTTGTGTTCAATAAGTACCTGTACCCTGACAAACTCGACGGCATTTTCTTTACCATATTTATTATTACGATCGCGGCAGCGGAGGCAGCGGTGGCAATAGCCATTATCATCAATCTCTACCGCAGTCACCGGTCAATTGATGTAGAAACCGCCGAAGAAATGAAATATTAAAGATGAGCTACGCTTCATACATAGCATTGATCCCTCTCCTGCCGCTGGCGGGTTTTGTTCTGCTTGGAATATTTGGAAGAAAATATTTCAAGAATTCTTCCGGCATTATTGGCACAGGTTTGTTAATGGTTTCTGCTGTGTTATCGTTATACACGGCTTACAATTATTTTTTTGTTGATGGAAAAGTTGAGGACTCTTATCAAACAATAACAGCGATCAAATTTACCTGGTTATCATTTTCAGAGAATGTCAGCATTGATATGGGCATTATCCTCGATCCAATTTCGGTAATGATGCTGGTAGTGGTTACGTTTGTTTCCCTGATGGTGCATATTTTTAGTCTGGGTTATATGAAAGGTGAAGAAAGGTTTTCTACTTATTACGCATTTCTTGGCTTGTTTACATTTTCAATGCTGGGATTAGTTGTTTCCAGCAATCTTTTCCAGATCTATATATTCTGGGAACTGGTGGGTGTATCCTCTTACTTACTGATCGGTTATTATTACGACAAACCCTCTGCAGTAGCCGCTTCTAAAAAAGCATTCATCGTTACACGTTTTGCTGACCTGGGTTTTCTTATCGGCATTTTGATCCTTGCTTTCTATGGAGAAACGCTTGATTTCAATACACTCATTGCAAATCTCACATCACAACAATCATCTCAATTTCTAGCTATCACTACAGCGTCTTTTGCAGGAGTGAGTGCACTGACGTGGGGACTGACGTTGGTGTTTATCGGCGGTGCCGGTAAATCCGCAATGTTCCCATTCCATATCTGGTTACCAGATGCGATGGAGGGCCCCACTCCTGTTTCCGCATTGATACATGCGGCAACGATGGTTGTTGCCGGTGTTTATCTTGTTGCAAGATTGTTTCCACTATTCACAATTACTCCGGTATCATTAAGTATTGTAACCGTTGTGGGAATCGTTTCGGCATTCCTGGCAGCTGTTATTGCCTGTACGCAAACGGATATTAAAAGAGTGCTGGCATATTCTACCATGTCCCAGATCGGTTATATGATGTTTGCTTTGGGTGTTTCCGGTTACGGTGGTGAAAATGGTTTGGGTTACACTGCCTCTATGTTCCACTTATTCACTCATGCTTTCTTTAAATCATTATTGTTCCTTGGCGCTGGCGTAGTGATCCATTTTATTCATAGCAATGAAATGAAAGACATGGGTGGGCTCAGAAAATATTTACCAATTACCAATCTCAGTTTTCTTGTGGCCTGTCTGGCAATTGCAGGTATTCCGCCATTTGCAGGATTCTTCAGTAAAGAAGAAATTTTATTAGCAGCATACAATTCAAATAAAATAGTTTACGGAGTTGCTTTATTCACTTCTGGCCTTACGGCATTTTATATGTTCCGTTTATATTTTTCTATTTTCTGGAATAAGAATACTGAAGTGCATAATCATTCCGCCTCCGCTGAAGCTACGGCGGACAGGCATGGAGAAGGACCAGTTTCCATGAAGCTCCCTTTGATTATCCTGGCCCTCTGTTCAATTTTTGCTGGTTTTATTCCTTTTGGTGAATATGTTTCGTCAGACCGGCTACCATTGGAGTCTCATTTTGATCCGATGTTCTCAATAGCCCCGGTTGCATTCGGATTAATTGGAATTTTACTGGCCAGGTGGATGTACAAGAAAGAAAGCGGCAAGGCTGAGAGGTTATCACACTCGTTAGGTGGGTTGTACAAAGCAGCCTATAAAAAATTTTATATTGATGAGATCTATCTTTTCATCACTCAGAAAATAATTTTTAATCTTATTGGTCGACCGGCAGCATGGATCGACAAGAATATTGTGGATGGATTGATGAATGGGATCGCCGATACAACAGCATCAGTTTCCGGTTTTATAAAAGGCATTCAATCAGGTAAAGTGCAGAGCTATGCCATTTATTTCTTTGGAGGAATTGTTGCGTTGACAATTGTGTTTTTGTATTTGTGGAAGTAAAACTAATTAGCGAATGTGATGATTTGCTAATGTGCTAATGAAGATGAGTAGACTTATTGTCGTACAAGTGTGCGACGCAAGGGACGATGAAAAGAATTACTTAAGTTGATAAAATAATTATGAATCTTTCATTACTGATACTGGTTCCATTGATCACTGCCGTTTCCATTTTGTTTATGAAAGGATTGAAACAGGTAAGAACGATTGCACTGTTTGGTTCAGCTGCACAATTGATCATCGCATTTATTTTATTTTATTTCTACAGGCAGGAAAGAGCCGCGGGCAATAGTTCAAACTTTTTATTTGAAGATAATTATACCTGGTATGAGCCGCTGAATATTAATTATCATGTCGGAGTGGATGGAATATCTATCGCCATGATCCTGTTAACTGCATTTGTGGTGATCGCCGGTGTGTTGGTTTCATGGAAAATGGAAAGGTTGAGCAAAGAATTTTTCTTCCTCTTGATATTTTTAAGTCTTGGCGCTTATGGCTTCTTTATTGCACTCGATCTCTTCACGTTATTCTTCTTCCTTGAAGTAGCGGTCATTCCAAAATTCTTATTGATCGGCATCTGGGGCAGTGGCAAAAAAGAATACAGTGCTATGAAACTTGCATTGATGCTGATGGCTGGTTCTGCACTGGTGTTCGTAGGATTGGCAGGGATCTATTTCAATACAAACATAAATGGTGTACACAGCTTCGATCTTACGCAGATAGCAGGAATGAATATTCCTATTGAGGTACAAAAATTGTTTTTCCCATTTGCCTTTATAGGCTTTGGAATCTTCACCGCCCTATTTCCTTTTCATACTTGGGTGCCGGATGGTCACTCCTCAGCGCCGACAGCCGCCTCCATGTTTCTTGCCGGCATTTCGATGAAGCTTGGCGGTTATGGATGTTTAAGAGTGGCTACTTATTTAATGCCGGATGCTGCACATGAATATTCTACAATTATAATTGTGCTCGCCTGCATCGCAATTTTGTATGGCGCCTTCGCTACAATGATGCAGACTGATCTTAAATATATCAATGCATATTCATCGGTAAGTCATTGTGGGTTTGTTTTGTTAGGTATCGGTATGTTAACAAAGACGGCCATCGATGGAGCAGTCATGCAAATGGTATCACATGGATTGATGACAGCTCTTTTCTTCGCCGTCATCGGGATGATCTACGACAGGACGCATACAAGACAAGTGGCTCAACTCGGCGGGCTTATGAAAATGATGCCCTTCATTTCGACCGTGTTTGTGATTGCAGGTTTGTGTTCGTTGGGCTTACCAGGCTTTAGCGGGTTTGTGGCAGAGATGACCGTATTCATGGGCTCATGGCAAAAGGCAGATGCATTCTATCGCATTGCAACTATCATCGCTTGTGCTTCGATCGTTGTGACGGCTGTTTATATTTTAAGAGCAACAGGTAAAGCGATCATGGGACCTGTTGCAAATAATGAACACTTATCATTGGGTGATGCAGGTTGGAATGAAAGACTGGCCGCTGGTTTACTGGTCCTTGGAATTGTTGTAATTGGAATTGCACCATTTTTACTAAAAGATCTGATTGACCCGGGAACTGAAATCATAATTCAAAAAATTGCAGCCGTAATAAATTAATACATGGTAAACGAATTTCTCATATTGATGAAACAAGAGCTGGTGATAACTTTAATCATCTTTGTTTTATTGTTTGTAAAACTGGGTAAAGAAGAAACAAAGAATGAGACACTGATCAATGTTGTAAATATTTTATTGGCACTGAATCTTATTTCAGGATTTCTTTTTCAGCAATCAGGGACTTTATTTGGCGAGATGTTCCATACAAACAAACTCCTGACATTCGAAAAAAATCTACTGAACTTAGGCACACTGATCATTTCGCTTCAATCGTACAACTGGTTGAAGGAACATAAGCATGTTCCCGAATTCTATATTTTATTGCTGTCAACCTTACTCGGCATGTTCTTTATGATCAGTAGTAATAACCTGCTGATGTTTTACCTGGCATTGGAGCTTTCAACCATTCCTTTAGCAGCATTAGCCAACTTTGACCTCGAGAAAAAACGTTCATCCGAAGCAGCATTCAAAATGATCATTTCATCAGCCTTTTCATCAGGATTATTATTATTTGGTATTTCCCTGTTATATGGAAGTACAGGGACTTTGAATTTTACTGAATTGCCTGCTCATTTAAATGGCAACCCGCTGCAAATCTTTTCATTCATTTTATTGATCGCAGGATTTGGATTTAAAATTTCCGCAGTCCCGTTCCACTTATGGACGGCTGATGTTTATGAAGGCGCACCAGTGGCAGTTACATCATACCTGTCTGTAATTTCAAAAGGAGCAATCCTATTTGTACTCGTTTCCGTTTTATACAATGCATTTGCGCCTTTAAATGAAAGCTGGTACAATATATTATTTCTCATTTCTGTGCTGACAATGATCATTGGTAACCTGTTTGCTTTGCGGCAGCAGAACATGAAACGATTCCTCGCCTTTTCGTCCATTGCGCAGGTTGGTTTTATTTTAATTGGCATCACAGGTTATTCTGCAGAAGGAAGTGCCTCTGTTATTTTCTTTGTGCTGATCTATATTTTTTCCAACCTAGCTGCATTTGGAGTTATTAATTTAGTAAGCGCAGTGACGGGTAGAGAGAATTTGAATGACTATAAAGGATTTTATAAAAACAATCGTGGCCTGAGCTGG
>DASUTO010000446.1:0-10317 GCA_036374555.1 Chitinophagaceae bacterium | reverse complement strand
TAGTAGTCAGAACGGTAGTGAGCGTCCCGGATTATCGGGGCCATCTCCTTTTCACTAGCTACTACGCTATTTTCTTCCGTGTGAACCCTAAAACCTGATCGAGAAGTCTTAAAATTTGCGCGTATAGTCCAAAGTTCATTTGTTTGCCAGGCTAAAAACTGCTTGACGTACGGTAAAAGTGATGTGTAAGCGGCAGAAAGTGTATTCGCTTCAAAATTCGTCTTGAAATCCTGATAGAATTCATCTCCTATCGTGGCTCTAAGGTTCTCTTGGGCACGATAGATGAACGCATCAACCTCATCATTAGGTAAACTCTTTGGCATATCGCACTCCTCGTACAAATACGCGTAGGTGATAATTTTTATTAGTTTAGCCATGAGTCCACACGTTTAAGTTCTGCATCTAAAAAATCAAACATTTCTTTTCCTCCCCATGCGTTGTAACTTATTACATCGCACCCCTCATTAAAAGGACTATCGGAGTGCCTTTCGTTCTTTTTTAAATACGAATAAATCCTTTTAAGCTGCTTTAAGCCCATGGGTTTGTTCTCAATAATCTCTAAAGAGACTTGTTTACCGGACTTCCCGCCACAGTTCAGACCCATCTTCTCCTGGTATTCAATAGCTTTTTTTACTTTTTGCTTCACCGATTCCGGGAAAACAACAGGAACTGCATTTAAAACACGTGCTTGCGTTGGTGGTGCCGGTAATTGTGGCGCTGGCTGTGTCGTTTCGAGCAGTTTAACCTCCGTATTCTTAACAATCCAATCACGCTTTTCTTCTGTGGTCATAACATCCCAGATCTTCTGATCTAAAACTTCAAGCTCAGGATAAGGATTGTAAGGGGTGATGACTATTTCTTCTGTATAAGGCTTATAAAAATTTTTAAATATCTTGGAATACGAGTCTGTCAGCACTCTTTGCTTCCTTACAGACCGTTGTTGCATGAGTTTAACTGCCACCCGGACCTGATTTCCGTCACCGCCAAGGGTAGCGCCTTCACTTATGTTCGCCAAGATTGCCGGAACCTTCCAAGCTATCGTTATTTTCTTGGTTGCCTGGTTGTCAATCGTTACAAATAGCTCCCCGGTGTTGTTTGTTGGCAGCGGAATGGCTTTCGGTATCTCTGATTCATTTGAAAACCAGTGCACCCATAAGTTTTGCGCGTTTCCGGAGCCTTGTAACTCATTTACAACTTCATCAAGTGCTTCACCGCGTGTTTTTGCTGATCCTTCCTCTGGGTTGTCAATAGGATCATCCGGATTACCGATCATCGCCAGCATGAAAGGCTGAAGCAAGCGACCTTTCAAGCTATTCGCATGAAATTCGCTGATCTTGTTTTCAGTTTTCATCCACTCCAGTGCGGAAAATGCTTCCGGCATTGGATAATATCGGCTTTGGGCGTTAGTTGTCCCGAAGAAAAATACCTGTCCTTTGAATTTTTCCTTGTCCCTTAAAATCTGATCCTTTACAGCCAGCGGGTTATACACATCGTAACACACGGTTACCTTTCGGTTGCCAGTGCTGTACTGATCAGTTCCAAAGAAAGGATTATAATGAATCTTTGAAATATACCCGCGGTCATCCGGAGCGCCTAACCTACAATTCTCGAAAGGTAATACCTCCCACTCGGTTATCTGGCCAGCCATGTTGTAGCGTAAAAGCCAGTAGAAACCCTCAAATTCTGCAAACTCCTTACAGGTCTTTTGATGTACCTGAAAAAATGTTTCGCCTTTTTGGTTTACGAGGATCTTACCCAGTTCCGGATCAGAGAAATCCTCCCCTTCTAAAAAGTCTGTGATTGTAGAGACGCACGAAGCCCCTGAAGGACTGTTGGCTATGGCATCATGCCAAACTATCGGCCAGTTGTCCCCCGCCCCATCGCTGAAATAGGGAATGTATTTTTCATTGGTAATTTGTGACCTTGTGGCGGGTTGACGCCAGATGTTAGAGGCTATTCCGTAGATTTTACCAAGCCATTTTCCCATATTTCGGGCAAACCGAATTTATTTGGCACACGGACCAACGGCTTACCAGGATAAAGGTCGAAAACGTCACCCTCTTTTAGGGGAAGAATTTTTTTCCCGAGATCCATTTTTTCTATGTTGGCGCGGGCGGTAGAGTTGCGAATCTTTCGGTCGTAGTCTTTCCGGACCCATGAAAAATGGTGCATGGTAATGTCAATCATTTCGACCCCGGAATTTATGTTTAACGATCTTGTCGGGTCTATCCGTATGTTTCTCCCTTCCCATGCGAAAGGGTAGTTCTTATTAAAACAGTGCTGAAGTCCGGGGGTGATCTTATGGATGAACGGAACTAAGGTAGTATCCAATCCTATGGTTAGTGTAGGCTCTTTTACATACACCTGAGACTTACAAACAAGGCCGTTTAAATTCGGCTTGCTGTTCAGGTAGTCTTTTGTTTTGCGGAATTCTATTGGGTCGTAAAGTTCGTCACTGTCGAGCATTAAGAAGTGGGTGTATCTTTTTTGATTTGCTATTTCAAGACCGAAATTTCTTTTAGCCGTTTCATTTTGCATAGGCCTTAAATTAGTTTTAGGCTCATACTGATGGCACACATCCAAAAACTTATCCGGTATTCCACAAATCTCAAAATAGTTTGACATAATAGAACCAACGATAATAATTCCGTCAACGTGTGGTGAGATATTTTCAATTGAATGTTCTAACCAATCCCAATCAGCCCAGCACAAAAAAATTGCACATAGCTTCATCACCAAAAATATTTAGGGCACGATTCATCCTCTAATCTTGCTTTAGCTGGCAGGAAACAGCCGCAGACACTACACACCATACCTTTTCTGAATGGACAATCAACACACTTGTTAAGCCTGTTCAAAGCCAGTTTGTTATTCTGATTCGTGATATAAAGCCACCACCCGCACGCTATGTTCCAAAGTTTCTTCATACGCCTTGGCAATGGAATACCACTGATGGTTTTGGTTGTGAATATCCGGGACCAATGTACGCTAAGTGAGTGCCACCGGTTTGATACTTCATTCCTAATCTTGTCGCGATTATACTAGCACAAGTCATATCATGGCGATGGTTCACCCAATCACCTCTAAAACATCCAGCCTTTGCAGAGTCCTCCCACTGCTTAAAGAAATCCATAGCTAAAGGATTGGTCGCGTCAAGTCCAAGCAATCCAGCAGAGAACATAGTAATACCCCCTTCGCCTTGAAACATTTCATCATGAGTAACCATGAAATAATTTCTAGTATGTTCGTTAGTCCATCTCCCAGCATAATGGCCAGCCTGCTCAAAGAAATAACCGTCTTCCTTAATGATGTTTTCAATCACCGTTAAATCCCCTACACGGTACATTGAACTATCTACCCATAAAACTATAGGGTCTATTTCCATTGCCTGACGTATCGAGTGAATCTTAAACTCATACGGGCTTTCCTGATGCGTAGGCCATCCAGGTGGGTAGTCGGAAATGAAAAGACCTTTACCCTGTACGCTGTTCATTAACCTGCGTTGGGCGTTTCTGTATTGCTTGGTGGCGAAGTTTACGATGATCATGGATTTACCATTTTAAAATATTCCTTCTTCAATTCTTCAATACGGCTAATTCTTATTCTATATAAATCAACTGTGCCAGCAGCCCAAACACCAGCATCAACAAGCTTTTTAGCCTCATATATTTCCAGTAGTTTAAAGAATGCAATTAACTCGTTTTCATTTTTTGGTAACATTTTCATCGTACATAAATTAAATTCTCCGGTGAAGTATAAATAATTTTGAAGTCTTTTAACATCTCATCCAATTTAGATTTCTTTTCGATACTCCCGTTTGTCTCAACACAGATTAGTTTTGTTTCGGTTAAGTCGATCTGCTCCAACACCTCAACTTCAAGGCCTTCTATATCCAGACTTATAAAATCAAACTTCTTTATCTTCCACCGGTTTAACGCTGTTTTCCACCTGTAGCAATCAACTTGTACTGGCTCATAGCTTGTGACACGTTTGAATCGTTCGGTTTCTTTTTCAACCAGTGTACTCACAAGTCCAACATCACCCTGCTTAACAAGTTCACCGGATTCGTAAAGTGTTACCTTTCCGTTAGTTGTTCCTATAGCGTAGTTATAAAGGTAAAAACATCCTTTAGTGTCTTGATAAAGTTGTTTCAACTTAGCGAACGCACGCGGTGAGGGCTCGATAAGAACACCACACCAACCAAGTTTTGAAAGTGCATAAGTGTTTGAAAATGTAATCCCATCATTACTTCCCAAATCTACGAACGATCCGGTTTGACCTTTGAAGTAGTCCAGTATAATTTGCTCTTCGTTATTTTGGCTGTGCATCTTCGTGTATAGTTATTTTACCTTCTGAATATTTTTCTAATAAATACCAAGCCAGACCATTACAACTGCCCACATCAATTCCGTATCTTCTCCATATCTTTTTCGATGGCATTCTACCCACACCCTCACAATTGTTGCGTGTTATATCCCAAATAAAACCCCTCATAGCTCTCTGTTCGTGCCTTGCCTCCACATACATTGTGAGAAAGTCATATATAGTCCTGGCCCTTGGTCGATACATATCATCTCTACTGAATAGTCTTTGAATCCAGTTTTTTCTTTTTGGTATTGGGTAGTTACCTATATTCATGAGTTCATAATTTTATCTGCCTCTGAATGTTTACCGTGTCTGTATTCGTGAATAATACTTTCACTCTTTGCCTCTGTTGTACAATGTGCTAAAACTTTACCCATCCATTCAAAATCCTCACTGTAGTTTGTATCCGGGAATGGATGTAGTTTTGCGAATGAAGATCTGACCGGGCAAATGTGCCAAGGCTTTCTACGTACTGTTATCATTGGTGACGCTTGATCATTTGGATAGTGTAACCCCATATCAACCAGACACCAGTAATTTTCCATGCGTGAAATATTTCTGAACGTGCAAACATCTGCATCACGTTGGCAAAGTCTTACCAAAGTTTCAACGTAGTTAGGTGATATTGCTTCATCATCATCCAAGAAACATAAATACTTACCTTCAGCACGTTTAACTAATGATTCCCGCTTCTTACCTATGCTTGGACCTCCTTCTAAAAATCTCTTATCTGAGTTTACAAGTATTTCAATGTGACCCAGTGTACTATGGAATGTTTGCATGTACTCCAATTGCCTGTGAAGTTCATTGTATAGCTTTGTAAACATATCAACACGCTCAGGAATTGTGGGTATCAATATTGAAAGTATAATCATTTCTCGAAAAAGGCTATGTCTGAAATAAACTGATACTTTGGAACGTACTTAATTGAATTGAAGTAATCAATACAGGCTTCACGGCATCCGGGTAGTTGCCAGTCGTCAATGATTACTACACCGTGCTTAATGACTTTCGGAAAAAGATATTTTAGACAAACAAATGTTGAATTGTACAAGTCACCGTCAAGTCTGAGAAGTGATATTTGTTCTGGAAAACAATAATCAATCAATGTAACTTCAAACCATCCCTTAGTTGTTATAATTCGATGGCATCCTGATACTTTTGATTCCTGAATATTTACCCAAAAGTCCTCTAAACTAACCGATGTTGCCCCACTACTTTCCAAAACTTGTTTCCCAGGTTCCGGTAATTCTTTCCGTTCTGCCTCCGTTAATCTCCGAATACCTGGCATCTGATCATCTCGGTTACTTGGAAGCGGTAATCCTTGGAAGCTATCAAACGCATAAATTGTCTTGTTAGGAGCGCCATAGGCCATTGCTATAATCTGAGCGCCAGCAGCCACACCGCATTCTACATAAACACCTGGCATATCTTTCAGACGATTCGCTGTTTCATAAGTGAAATGCAAAGTTTCTTTTGATGAGTAGGCTATTCGTTCAGCGTATTGAAGTGGATTCATTTCTTTGGCTTGTTTGGTATGAAATCGTAGTGATACATTTCTATAGGCAGGTGAACCTCAGTCTTCAATATTTTCCTGTCGTGTATTGCCTTTGCCCACTGATAATCTTCCTGCATGTATTGGTGAGGAAATTTTATATTCTGAACTAAAGACTTTTTGAAACAACATAGGTGATTAGGGAATCGATAATGGTGATTGTTACGTGTCACATATTCAGAGCCTAGCTTTATTGTGAAGTTCTGCCTACTGCCTCCGTTCGTTGTCATGTGGCCACAGAAAGTTATAACATCCGGATTAAACGCAATGGCTTTCATTAGCTCGTCAACGTAGTACACAGGCACTAAATCGTCATCGTCCACAAAAGAAAAATATTCACCTTCACAGTTTTGGATAAGTTGATTACGCTTCTCTCCAGTAGTCATTGACTTAACTGCATCGTGGTATTTTATTTCTACCTGCGTGGCGTATCGTGCGACTTGTGGGAGTAGTATGTTATTTATTCTCGTCAGTAAATTGTGACGTTCGGGAAGTGTCGGTATGAGTATTGACAACTTCAACGATACCTAATTTTAACCGATGCAATCACACCAACCACTCCGCTAATTATTCCCCATGCCATGCTCAATAAATTAGCCCACATAGGAGGTTTATCGAAATAGAGTATTATGGGTATAATCACAATACAGGCAACTGTAAACGAGATTAAGGCGGCTAGTAAAATAGTCTTGTTCATATCGGAAATCCTTGTGCTTTACGTCTTGCAAATAGTGCCTTTCCTTGATCCCAATTAGCTGCGCTCCTGCGATATGTTTCATCGTCTTGCGCCTTGCCTACACTAACATGGTTATGGGAAAACTTTAAATGAGGGGCTAGTTTAAGCCAGTTGTTTTTCTTACATACCTGATAAAGGTCCTCATCAACGAACATCGACTTGTATTCTGGATGCCAGAAATAATTTAGTCTTTCATACAGCGCCCGGTTCATAATAGGAATGGTCAACACCGGAACGTGGAACGGCTGCAAACAATCATCCACTTTCAAAAGACAGGGGCCTTCAACACCTTCGAATTCTTTCAGCACTAGCGGCCCCCAATTTTCTGGACAGTCGAAATCATCGCTGAGGTAGATTAGAATATCCCCTTTTGCTTCTTTGGCTGCGCGGTTTGTGGCTTCGACTACGGATTTGTTGTCGTTGACTATAATATTCTTTTTAGGATAGAATTGCTCGTACTTATGCCTTTCTGGGTCTGTATTATCAATGCTTACAATTAATTCAGTAATAACCTTAGATGTACTCATCCAATTATAAGAGTTTTGAATGGATTTAATAGCCCTTCCCCGGCTCGGATGTATAAGTGAAATCATAAATTCTTTTAATCGTGGCCTTCTAATAAATCAATCGAATAATACATATAATCAGCCAAAATAAACTTACCTGATACTACCCATACCAACCCCCAAATTGGCAGTAACATTACCATCGGGAACATCCCAATTACAAGCACTGTAATCCAAATTCTTTTAATCATAATTGAGTTACATTTATTCGATTGTTATTACAGTAAATAGAAAACAATCTCTCCAAAATGAACGGAGCCATCGGGTAGTAAGGCATCCCAATTTTTTCCTGTAGATACTCCGGACTAGCCGCATCGTTCTTTGCTAGGTTGCTGTACTTGCTATCCATGGTCATTAATTCGTACAGTTTCCGGTCGTTCAATGTGTTATCCATCGATGGAGACAGCCAATTTTTAACGTAGTCTTGGTAAATTTCAAGTTTAGCCATGAATGAGTTCTGATAAATTGGCGTTTTAACCTCCCCCGGCATTTTTTGGCCTATACTTTCAAGTAAAAGTCCCATTGTTTCCCGAAATCCTTTGTGCCAGTTCTCTGCCGCGGCTAACATCTTGTGGTTTTTACTGTTTCCCGTGAAACATAGTACATCGTATTCAATTTCTAACACCTCTTGGCTCATTTCACGCGGTCTTAGTATGTTGTATTTCCTCTTTTGCTTAAGCTTCCAGGAACAAACTCCTATCTTTTCGTCTTTTGAGGCCAAAACAATATCCTTAATAGGGCTATTTTCGAAGAAAATCGTAAGTTGTCCGTTAAAATAAAGATCGCTAAACGGATAACATTCACTTTTTTGCTAATCCGTGTAATAAATCTGGACTAACCGCGCAGCCATGCCAATACTTCCCGGAAACAAGACCCGCAATTCATATTCTTATGGCTCTTGGTTGTGTTGTTGTACAATGTAAAAGCCTTTTCCCATGTGGGAGAGCGTCTAAAAACTGAAACTTCTCCCGATTTGGTAAGCTCTGCAAGTATTTCCGCTTTACTCATATCCAAACTTAAAAATTTTTAAATTGATATAAAAGAAAAACCCCCGTATTACCGAGGGTTTTTTAAAAATATTTAATGAGTTACTAAGCTTCCATTGCTTCCAGGTAGGCAAGTGTCGCTGCCGCACTACCATTTATCAACAACCGCTTTGGTAGATACCTCTCAGTACCAACCAAGGTAAGCTGCGTAAATGTGGAGTCTGTTGACTGTCGGCCAGTTCCCCCGGTTGTTGCAGGGTCAGAACTTAGACCGTTTTCAGCACCCCATATTAAGAATTCGCCAGCATTTGATCTGGTTATGATTCCTAATTCAGCCACACTCGCATCCTCTATTACCTTATCGGCAGTAGGGTTGTTGTTTGGAAGTCTCAAGTTTACGGTTTGAATATATGAAACATTACCACCGTCACCGTTTTGCTGTTGCCATGTTGCATCATGACTAAATTTTACTGATTCAAGAGGATACAACGATTGATATGTATTGAACTCCAAATCGGTAATGTAAGTAGCCAGTGTAACATCAATTGGCAGTCTGAGCGCTGAAAGATTAAAGGCCCATACTTTCCTAAATACCCCTCCAGGTTTTTTTAAGTCCTGGCATGAAATATCTATACCTGATGATATACCGCAGTCTAATGGCATATGTTAGTAGGCTATTACGGTTAAGTCGCAATTCAAGAAGTTTGTACCGAAGCGCATCTCGCCTTGGATGTAAGTTGTCTTGGTCCGGCACTCATAGCACATTTCAAGATTGTTCAAGTCACTTGAATTCTCAACACCCAAAATGTTGTTTTCAGGCATTGTCAGAATAGCAAAGTGCCTCAAAATACCACTATAAGGGCTTGTTTCGTTCTCAAGAACCTGGTCAGCAATCCAAAGAGGAACAAGCTCAACACCTCTGAATGTAAGGATTTTCTTACCATCCTGCTGAAGTCTCCATGATCCCTCGGTGCAACATCCATCTTCAAGAGTTTGCAGGTAGTTTTCCCACATAGAACCAGTTACGAAAAGCTTAACCTTTCCGGAGAAAAGCATTTGCTTCAGAATAATTGGCGCCTGTGTGAACATCATCCGGAACGTGTCACGCGCTTGGTTAGCGTTCAGGGTTGAGTTAGCCGCATTTGGAAGCGCATTTGTAACTGGCTTAATACAGTATGAAGCGAAGCCGTCAAGGTAGTTTGTCCACAACCCGTCAATAGTTGAATAGAATGAAGATCCTAAGTATGCGGTTTGACCGAACAGCGCAACGCGCCAGAAATCTAATCTACCTCCCTCGGTAACTTCGTCCAGAATTTTATTCCTGATTCCCTGACCAGAAAGGTCATATCCAGCAAGACCATCTTTTACGAATGCCGGATCATCACCGATAGCGTTAAAGCTACTCAATAGACCCTGAAATTCTTTCTTACACCATGAAAGATTGATTTCAAAAAGACCTGTTTCAAGGGTCTTGCCAGTGATGGAACCGGCTTGTGAATATGTAGGCTCACAAGCGGCAGTACCTTTTGAAAGGACCTGTCCAGCGGTCAGCGGGTTTATAAGATGAAGTTGTTCCTTTGATCTAACACCGTTGCGCACAGTGAATAAATCAGTGATGGCCGGTGTGTCAATCTTTGGTTTTTGGATTAGCTCTTTAGAGAGTATTCCGGGATATGTATACGTAGCAATGTTTGGCGTATACATTGAATTTTCAATTCTAGTCTTCATTTTGTTGGATGATGTTACGGTTTCTGAAATACTTCAAGGCCTCCTGTGCCATAGGATCTATTTCCTGATCTTTGCCAGCGTTCTTAAATGCAGGACCTTTAGGGGGTTCTGACTTATCACCCACTGTCTTTTCCATGAATTCCTTCATTTTCAGATAATCTTTTTCAATCATCTGCACCCGGTTTTCGATCTTCGCAGATTTTTCAGCCTCTGATTTTGCTTTAGCTTCTGCGGTGTCCTTAGCCGCTTTGGCTTCTGCCAATTGGGCTTCCAATTCCTTGATTTTGTTTTCCATTTCTTCGTTTTCTTGATTGTCTTGTGGCGGTGCCGCTTCTTTTACTTCCGTGATTACTGATTGATCATTTACGACAATCGTTTTTC
>DASUTO010000445.1:0-5887 GCA_036374555.1 Chitinophagaceae bacterium | reverse complement strand
CTCGTCAATGTAGCTGCAGCACTTTTGACTTCATACAATGCATGGATACTGGTTCCTATTTGTAAAGCCTGGTGGGCATAATGCAGGGCCTTTTTATCATCATTCAACAGCAAATAGGTATTACCTAATTCAATCGCATTTTGTGACATTTGTATTTTATGCTGATTTGTTGATGCGGTATTAAAGCCCCTGGTGAAATAAGGCAGCGCTTTTTCATACTTCTTTTGTGCAACATAGAGCCGTCCGTAAAATAAATTATCCCTGGCATCCTGATCGTTCAGCGGAATATGAATAAGTTTTTCTATCGCAAGGGCCGAGTCCAGTTTGTTCATTTGCAAAAAAGCATCCCCCCCAATTCTCAACGCCATAGGTAAGGGCCACGGAAGGTTGGTTTGACTTGTTGCACCTGGATAAAATTTTCTTATTCTATCAACATAATCGATGGCAATTTCAGGTAACCCGGCAGCAAGGAATAAATTGGCAAGATTGGTAAGGATCCAGGAGCGAAGTATAATATCATCGAAGCGAAGTAGTATATCATCTTTTGTCACTTCGTTTAACGCTTCCTGACCTTTTTTGTAAGCCTCATTGTAATTACCAAGGTCATGATAACTATGCATGATATGAACTAATTGCCATGTGGCAGTGCTGCTATCGTTTAACTCCAGGCTAAGTTTCCGGGTAGTGTCAAAATAGGAAATAGCCGTTTTATTATCACCCAGGCTCTGGAAGGCCTGACCTGTAAATCCATAATTTGAAATCATGCCGTATATGTCCCCGCTTTCTATCAATAAAGGCAGAGCCTCACGTAGGAACGGCAATGATTTGTTATAATGGTGATTGGATGATGCTTCAATCCCTTTGTTCAGCAATGCATTTCCAATTCCTTTATGATAATTGATCTTTCTTGACAAGACCATTGCTTCCTCTATATATTGTATCGTAGTACTGTCTGGCAATGTACCTGTGTTAAACATTATCCTTCTTGCAAGCAGATTCAGGGTATTTATCCTGGTAGTATCTTTTGCTGTAAGTAATACAGCTTTCAGGCTATCGATGTTGAGAGTCGCAACATGGCGTTGCGACAGACCATAAACGTTTGCATTGATTAAGAATAATATCAGCAAAAATTTTCTCACTACTGATGTTATTTTATTACAGTTGTATTTTAATAACCCCCTGTCCCTACAAGGATAATATCAATCTCTTATTAGATGGTCCAATTTAAGTTTTTCCTTTAGTGAATGGAACTCACAATGAGCCGCTGACAGTTTTAAAGGGTACTTCACTAATGCCAGGGTAGGTCAGAAGTCAAAAATGTATTACTATCTTAAAGATAATCTTTACTTATAGCACTATGGTAAAAGAGTTTTATAAAAGTTGGTTCACTTTTTCCTGCTCCAAAACTTCCGGCAAGCTATCTTTTTATTAGAGCAAAATACATTTGCCCACTACCAAATAAAAACCATTCTGAAAAAACGGCTTTCCCTATCTTCGCAGCGAACTAAAAACAGCGATCGGCACATGGTTCCAAAGTACAAACGCATCCTGCTAAAACTATCCGGTGAGTCTTTAATGGGAGATAAGAATTTTGGTTTTGATAATGATGTTATTGCGCAATATGCGGCCGATATAAAACTACTGACAGAAATAGGCGTGGAAGTGGCGATCGTAATTGGCGGGGGAAATATTTATCGCGGTATGAATGAGGCGGAAACGGGAATAGAAAGGGCTCATGGTGACTATATGGGGATGCTGGCAACGGTGATCAACGGTATGGCCTTACAGGCAGGACTTGAAAAAGTAGGGGTGTTCACAAGACTGCTCAGTGCTATTAAAATGGAACAGATTGCTGAGCCTTATATTCGTCGCCGTGCAATCAGGCATTTAGAAAAAGGCCGGGTGGTGATCTTTGGCGCTGGTACAGGTAATCCGTATTTCACGACCGATACTGCTGGCTCGCTTCGTGCTATTGAGATCAATGCCAGTGTAATTCTAAAAGGAACCCGGGTCGATGGCATTTATACTGCGGATCCGGAAAAAGACTCTTCGGCAAAAAGATTTGATAAAATAACCTTTGCGGAATGTATCAGTAAGAACCTGAGGGTTATGGATATGACGGCTTTCACGCTTTGTATGGAAAACAATCTTCCAATTGTAGTATTTGATATGAACAAACCAGGCAACCTTCGCCGGGTGGTATCCGGAGAGAAAGTAGGCACCCTGGTTACGGGTTAGTAAATATTCTATTTCAATCCATCTTTATTGAGAGCTGTGAAAAACTTGCCGGGTTAAAACTGGTGGATTTTTATTAGTTTCCATTGTCATTTAATATATGCTAAGTATCAGCTTATCCACTTTTGAGATCATTATTCTTTTTGGCAGCGCCATTGTTGTCGGCTTTGTGATCAATTTATTCTACTCCAGCAGGAAAGGGATGAAGAAGGATATGCAGGAACCCAAGAAATCTTTAAGTAGCGGTCTTGATGAATGGAAATTGAAATATATAAGCGAAGCGGAGTTTAAGGATAAAGAGATCACTGATCTGAAGAATCGATTACTTGACGCCACTGAAAATAAAAGGATCTACGAGATTGAAATTGAAGAATTGAAGAGCCAGGTAAAAAAACTGAACCTTGATGTTCAGCAGGCGAAATCAGAAAAACCTTTACCTCCAACAAGACCCGATTATTACGAACAGCTTCGCCAGGCGCAGCAAAGCCTGATGGATCATAATGCCAAAATAAGCCAGCTGCTTGAGCAGGTAGATGTAATAAAAGAAACAGAAGAAAAGAGCCAGGAGATATTACGAAGCAACGAAGAACTGAGCATGCAGATAAAAGATATGAAATACATGCTGGAGGAAAAAGAGGATGAGATCAATCATATAAAACAAAAAGAACACCTGACCAGCGAGATGAGTGCCATGCTGGACAGTGCTTACAGCGAGTTTAACACCCTTCAGGGCAAGATCCATAAATTAGAATCCCAGCTTACTTCATCGAAAATGATGAATATTGAATATGAAGATCTAAAAGAAGCTTATTACAAAGTAATCCGTGATTTGGATGAATCAAAAAATAAGATCAATCATTATTTGCATGAGAACCAGGTGTTGCAGATCGAACTATCAAAGGTGGAAGACAAGTTAAGCGAGTCCAACCAGCAGCGCCAGCAATTACAAAAGAAGGTGGCTTACCTGGAAGAGCTCAACAATGATCTTCACCAAATGACCGAGGCAAATAAAAAGCTCGAAGGCCAGATAAAGAGATTGGGCGAATTGGAAAGTAAATTAAACATTGTGGCAGAAGAAAGAGATAGATTAAAAGAAAAAACCAGTGGGTTGTAAATATATTAGATGCAGAAAGACGAAATGATTATTTAATGAAGGTAAAACAACCCCCAAAAAAGAAAGCTCCCCAAAAACCTTCTTCGAAAAAATCGGAAATAAGTTCATTTGCAGGAATTAACAGCAATTATATTCTAGGAGGCATTCTTCTCGTTACCTTTTTACTTTTTTACAATACACTTACTAATAATTTCGTGAATCTTGATGATTCGGGCTACATTAAAGATAATCCTGACATTAAATCTTTATCAGCCAACAACATCGCTGCTATATTTTCTTCATTTTACAATGCCAATTATCATCCATTCACTACTCTTTCTTATGCAATAGAATATAATTTGTTTGGACTAAATGCAAAACCATATCATTTTGTCAACCTGTTTATTCACTTGTTGAACACTTTCATGGTATTCCGATTGATCAAAAAGATATCAGGTAAAATAGAAGTAGCTGCAATTACCGCACTTTTTTTCGCCATACATCCTATGCATGTGGAATCAGTAGCCTGGATATCAGAACGAAAAGATCTTTTGTACTCTTTTTTCTTTATTTGTGGCTTAAGCACTTATTATGATTATATACATGCAACAGCTAACAGGAATAAATTGTACATATATACAATGTTGCTTTTTCTATGTTCACTCATGTCAAAATCAACAGCAATTGTTTTCCCATTGATGCTTTTGATTTTTGACTATTATTTTCGACGAGGTTGGAAGAAGAAAGTAATGTTTGAAAAGATCCCTTTCTTTTTATTGTCGCTCGTTTTTGGAGTAATTACCATACTTTCTCAGAAGTCTGCAGGTGCAATCAATGCAGACCTGATGCCGGAGTACAATCTCCTTCAGCGCTTTTTTGTAGTTTGCTTTACAACGTCATATTACATTGTAAAACTGTTTCTGCCATTTAATCTTGCTGTTTTGCATTTTGCCCCTGCTGAATTACCCTCTTATTATTACCTGAGCCCGTTATTCTTATTACTGCTTGCCTTCCTTGTCTATAGATCCAGAACGATGAAACGCGAACTGATCTTTGGACTTCTTTTTTACCTGGCCGGCGTGTCACTCACCAGCCAGATCATGCCCGTTGGATATACAGTTGTTTCTGAGAGATATTCCTATATACCATATATCGGTTTGTTTTTTATTATAGGATGTTTTTATGCAGCGGTTCAGAATAAAAATTATTTTGTCAAATTGAAGCCTGTTATAAATTACCTGCTTGCCGGTGTTACGTTGTTTTTTATTATTATCACTTTTCAACGAAATAAAGTTTGGCAAAATAGCATCAATCTGTTCACTGATCTTGTAAAAAAATATCCGGACCAGGCCCATGCTCATTTTATACTCGCAAAAAATTTAATAGATGTCCCGGATCTGAATGCAGGTTTGGCATCTATTAACAGGGCGATTGAGCTTGATCCTAGAATGCCAGAATCTTATTTTTATCGTGGCAATATTTATTATGGCCAGGTAAATTATGCAGCTGCTTTAAATGATTATCTGAAAGCGATAGAATTAAATCCGGCATACAGCGAAGCATACTACAACATAGGGGTTGTTTATAACACAACTAACAGATTCCGGGAATCGATCGAACCACTGACAAAAGCGATTAGTATAACGCCCAATGAATATATGTATCAGACCAGGGCATCCTCCTTTTTCAATTTGCGCAGGTTTCAGGAAGCCGCCGACGATTATACAAAAGCAATCGCTATTAACCCAAAGCTCGGCCAGGCCTACTTCAATAGGGGATCTACTTATTTAAACATGCAGCAGAAGGAAAATGCCTGTGCTGATTGGAAAACAGCGTTGGATCTTGGCTTTACAAAAGCAAACGAAATGATCACTGCATATTGCAGGTAGCCTCCAATGGCGTTATGACAAAAGTCATAAGAGTAAAAGCGCTGATCGGAGCTTTTTTACTGAGGCAGGTTTACCTTTACACTGAATTAAATTTTATGTATAAAAATATTGGAGAGATAAGGAGAGATTATTCTCATAAAAGTTTATCGGAAAAGGACGTAGATGCAAATGCAATCAGACAATTTGAAAAATGGTGGGAAGAAGCAGTGAGTTCAAAGATTGATGAAGTGAATGCAATGACGCTGGCAACTGCTTCTATTGATGCATTGCCTTCAGCAAGAATTGTCCTATTGAAAGAAGTGAATGAAAAAGGCTTTGTTTTCTTTACCAACTATGAAAGCTATAAAGCCCAACAACTAGCGGAAAACCCCAAAGCCTGTCTTGTTTTTTTCTGGAAAGAATTGGAACGACAAGTAAGAATAACAGGGTTAATTGAAAAAATAACTGTGAAGCAAAGTGATGATTACTTTCAGTCTCGTCCTGAAGCAAGCCGGATCGGTGCATGGGCATCACCACAAAGTCGTGTGATAGAAAACCGGGACTGGCTTGATGAAAAATTTAATGAGCTGGTAAATAAAATGGAAGGAACAGCTATCCCTCGTCCGCCTTATTGGGGAGGTTATATAGTGAAACCGGTAGTTATTGAATTCTGGCAGGGAAGACCCAGCCG
>DASUTO010000444.1:0-7900 GCA_036374555.1 Chitinophagaceae bacterium | reverse complement strand
CAGAAGATGTCATTAACATTACTATAATTGAAAAGAAAAATATTTTCATGAAAATATGTTTGACACAATTTAAACTAAAAAAGCATCCACCAAGGGCAGATGCTTCAATAACTTTCAATTTTCAACTTCTATTCAACGTCCACTTTCTTCTTAATAACAGCCCCATCACTCACTTCCATTAAAAATTTCCTTTCACTGATAACATACCCATTTCCCTTCTCACAAAAATGAACTTTTAAATTCTCAATAGAGATGGGGTTACCATCAGGAATATCACCAATATTGTTATGCAGAATATCGTGCCCATCAATAATAACAACAAGTCCGCTGCCTATAGCTTCCATTTTATCTCCTTCTGTGATCAACATGCCGGTATCCTCTCCAAGCCCGATACCTATACAACTTGGATTAGTAGCAACTGCCTGGGCCAATCGTCCAAATCTTCCGCGTTTTTCAAAATGCGAGTCAATAATAACTGAATCAATAAATCCAAGGCCCGTAGTGATCTTTACTTCCCCTTTCAAATGGGCTCTTGTCGCATTGCCTTCGTAGATCATCGTTTTGCTCATGGCCATAGCGCCGGCTGAAGTTCCCGCAATCAAAAAATCTTCATTCATATATCGCCTCTTCATGATCGCAAGAAATTCAGTACCACCATCGGTAACACTCAATCGCAATTGATTCCCGCCACTAAACATTACCGCATCACAGGTTTTTATTCTCTGCAGGTACTCTTTGTTCAATGTATCCTGCCGCGTACGAACATGCATTATATCAACATTGTCACAACCAATTTTTCCAAATGCATTCCGGTAATTTTCGCCTACTTCCATAGGAATGGTCGAAGCAGTAGTGATGATCTCAATTTTTGCACCGGGACCCCCAGCTTCCTGTACTACACGCCGTAAAATGCCTAACTCAAAAAAATTAAGATTACTTCGATAGACTTCCCCGGTTTCAAGATCGGTGCCCTTATCTTCCGCACCTCCGATTGCGATAAGTTTTCCTTTAGGAATGCTCATTTAAAGGGTTTGATTAGCGACAAATATAATCACGATGATAATAACGTATCTGAGGTTGCTGGCATTTTGTTAATATGTGGAAAATTATGACCCCCGCTGTATAACTTCTATTAAACTTTTCTTGCAACGCACAGCCTGCACTGAGCGAAGTGTTCATCTTTCGGTTTTCATAGCATCAGTGGTTGAGCGAAGCGAAACCTGATGATTATCGGGGCACTCGTGTACGCCTGGTAATTCCGTTCGGGCAGTGCGGATAACATCCCTAATGACATTCAATAGGCTCCTTTGATTGCGCAGAGCTCAATTCCGGACTAATAAACGGAATTCCCAAATTCATTCCGCGAAGGATCAGCAACACAGCCATAAAGAAAAGCAAAGCAGGAACAGCTTTATGTATTTTCCGCCGCAATGATTGATTCAAATAATTTCCCATCAACACGGTTGCATACATCATTGGAAAAGTTCCTAATCCAAAAAACAACATAAACATTCCACCATTTCCAGGACTCGCTGATATAATAGACGAAGTCAAAGCAAGATACACAAGACCACAGGGAAGAAAACCATTTAGTATACCTATGAATAATAATGAACTGAGCTTTTTTGATTGAAATAATTTACCCAATTGCTGCCTGAGTAACATAAATGGTTTACCTAAAATTGTTGCAGTTGAAAAATGAAAATGTTTTTTTGGAAATAGAAGATAAAGAAGAATGATTATTCCCAAACCAATAGATAAACTGCTTTGCCACTTAGCAGCAATGATAAGATTGCCAAGTGAGCCAAATATCAAACCCATACTTGTATATGAAAGTATGCGGCCGCTGTTGTAGATCAATCCGCCTGAAATGCGTGAGAGATTGGTATCATGCGAAACCGGTAATGATAAAGCTAATGGTCCGCACATGCCGATGCAATGCAGGCTGCCTGCCAATCCCATTACGAAGGCCGGGCCTATTATTTCCATGCTAATTGACATTTAAAAAAATAACTTTTGTTCGAAATAATATTTCACACCGTCTGCCTCCCATGTTAATTTTAATTCATACATGCCTTTCATTCCAACTGGCAATGCCTGGGTAATTTCATTTTCATTTAGCTCAAAAGATTTCCGGTAATCTTTTTTGGCATCGGCAGCATAATAGAGATAAAAATCAACAAGTTTTCTTTTATTCTTCATTTCACGCGGGAAGCTGATCTTTAAATCGCTGGGGTTTCTTTCTATAGCTATTGGCGCCGAAAGCCTGGACGTATTCGCTGCCTGGTCTATCACCTGCTGGTACTTTAATTCCTGGTCGTAATAATCCTTTGTTACAAGATCGAACTTCTGGCTGCTTGCTTTAAAAACAAGAAAACCCATGCCCCCAACAAATGCGATATAAACGAACATAATTTTATAACCCCATGATAGCTTCATAAAAAATAATTTAGAATCCCGGTCCGAGAAATGTTGTTTTGATCGTTTCAATTTTTTTATCCCCTTGGTAAACACCAAGGACAATTGGTGTTTTTCTTTTTACAACCAACTGTCTTTCTATTTTTACAAAAAAAGAAGTTTGGAAATACGATTCCTTTGGTACTATCATATCCTTTTGCACTACCGTGATCTCCCCCGTCATATTCTCCAGCCGCATTGTCACAGGTATTTCTTTTCTTGTTTTATTTACCAGTTTTATATTATACAAATTACTGATCCTTCCGTCTGGCATGGTTTGAAACATTTGCCCGGCGGTTCTCAAAACTCTTGCATCCACATCATCACGGGTGACCAGCATCACCACCAATGCTGACGTTAATAGTAACAACACAAAAGAATAAGCAGCGATCCGCCAATTGAATTTTGTTTTTTTACTGTGTACAATATTTTCTTCCGATTCATAACGGATCAAGCCCCTGGGTCTTCCCACTTTATCCATTATCGTATTGCATGCATCGATACAAGCGGTACAGTTCACACATTCTAATTGTGTACCATTCCTGATATCAATACCCGTTGGGCAAACTCTTACACATGCAAAACAATCAACACAATCGCCCGTATCCCATTTACCTTCTTTCTCTTTTTTTATTTTTCCTCTTGGCTCACCTCGTACATAATCATAAGCGACAACGATCGATTTTTTATCAAGCAGCACCCCCTGTAATCTTCCATAAGGACAAACAACAATGCATACCTGCTCACGAAACCAGTAATAGACAAAAAAGAAAACAGAAGTAAAAATCAACAAGGAAATAAAAGTGCCAACGTTGGCGCCTATCCCTTCTTTCACCATAGCCAGCACATCATCCATACCGATGACATAAGCGAGAAAGAAATTGGCGATGATAAAAGATATGAAATAGAAAACAGCCATTTTAGTGGCCCGTTTACGGATCTTATAACCGGTCCATGGCATTTCTTTTAAACGGCGTTGTGCATTCATGTCGCCATCCAGCCAATATTCAATTTTGCGAAAAACCATTTCCATAAAAATTGTTTGTGGGCAGGCCCATCCGCAAAAAACTCTTCCGAACACAACAGTAAAAAAAATGATGAACACCATGAAGGTGAGAAGCCCAATAGCAAAAATGAAAAAATCCTGCGGCCAGAAGACTTGCCCGAAGAAAATAAACTTACGCTCCAGCACATTGAACAGGAACAGCGGCTCTTCGTCTACTTTAATAAAAGGAAGAGTAAAGAATACGAGAAGATAAATAATAGAAGTAAGAGAACGGAGATTATAGAATTTACCTTTCGGTTTTTTAGGAAAAATATAGTTACGCTTGCCTTGTTTATCGATTGTTGCAACTGAATCACGAAAGCTCTGATCAAGGAGTTCCCTTTTTCCCTCAACTATCTCCGAAAAATCTCTTTCTTCCATGATTCAGTTTTTTTCACGATCCGAATTTTAATTATTTGGCTGGTTTGGTTTGTAATGTATCCTTTTTAACAGCAGTGCTGTCACTTGCTTTAGCGGGTTCAAATAAATTTCCCTGTGGCGCTTTTGCATTTGCAGGATTGGTTCCCTGTAAAGACAAAACAAAACTTGACAGGTTTTTTATATCCGTTGGTGAAAATGTTTTTCCCCACGCCTGCATTCCCTTATCCGGAATGCCATTGGAAATTGTCTTAAAAACATTACCAAGCGATCCACCGTGCAGCCAGTATTTGTCAGTAAGATTTGGTCCTACTGCGTTTCCTTCACCATTTGCGCCATGACAAGGAAAACATGTACCGGTATAAATTTTTTTACCCGCCGCAATACCTGCTGCATCGGCAAGTGTGACTGTTTTTTCATCAAATGCCTCCCTGCTATTCTGTCTGAAAATTTCCATTTTAGCAGCAGCGATCTTCATTTCATGTTCATACTCCTGAAGAGGTGTGGGACCTGTTTTACTAACATGAAAACGAAACATATAAATAACAGCTACAACGACCGTAAAATAAAAACCCCATTTCCACCATGGCGGCAATGCATTATCCAATTCTTTTATGCCGTCATAATCATGATCGAGCAATACATCGGCTTCTTTCTCCAGTGATGCTGCCTTTGTAAAATATTTTTTATCAAGATCGCTCCACCATTTGCGCAACGCTGATGGTTCCTGCATCCTGCCCGATCTTATCCTTGCCTCTTTCTGATATTTATTTTTTAGGGTAAGAAAATAAATTGCTAATGAAAGTGTGACGACTACAAAAGCAATTGCGCCATACAGGAAATACTTCATGCCGCCGGCGGGTAAAGACGATCCCTGTGCAAAAGTCGTCAGGTTGAAAGCCAGAATTGCGACAGCCAGTATGATAACCCGGAATACAAACTTTATTCTCATGATTAAGCCTGTTTTAATTGTTTTGGATTAAAGTGTCAGACATTTGTGCATCGTCATCAAGCGGGATCCTGCTTATCTCTTTCACTCTTTCCTTATCCATTTTCTTTACATAATAAAGCAACACGACAAAGAACAAGAAGAAAATAACCAGGGATATCATCGGGTAAATATTTATCCCTTCAATTGATTCCGCGTATTGTTTTACAAACTTGAACATAGTTTAGTTTTTATTTTCTGCTATTTTATTCTTTTCAGTATCAGTTCCCAGTCTTTGCAGGTATGCAATGATGGCTAATATCTCTGCATTCGGTTTTACCCTGATGCTGTCATTAAGAAGGTTGCTTTGGATCTTTGTAGCCTGGTTCATCAGATCTTTATTAGCGATATATTCATAACCTTCAGCATACGGAACACCCATCATACGCATCGCTTTGATCTTTGCCGGAGTGCTTGCAGTATCCAATTCTTTATCTAACATGAATGAATAAGCCGGCATAATCGTACCGGGTGATATTGCCTGCGGATCATCCATGTGATTAAAATGCCAGGTGTCTGTTTTTTTCAAATTCAATGTCCCTTCTCTTGCCAGGTCTGGTCCGGTTCTTTTTGACCCCCATTGGAATGGATGATCATAAACAAACTCACCGGCTTTTGAGTATTCACCATAACGCTCCGTTTCAGAACGAAATGGGCGTATCATTTGTGAGTGACAGGTATAGCAACCTTCTCTTCTGTAAATATCTCTTCCCTGCAATTCAAGCGGTGTGTAGGGTTTTACACTGGAAATTGTTGGCACGTTTGATTTAATAAGAAAAGTCGGAACCAATTCTATGATACCACCTATAAGAATTACGATCAGGGTTGCAATAAGAAAAGGGATCGGCTTTCTTTCAATCCGGCGATGCCAGTGTTCGCCTGTATGCTGAGTATATGACTTTTCTAATGCCGGTGCTTCTGCATCTTCATTTGGCACCAGTTTTCCTTTAGCGACAGTCATGAATAAATTATACATCATTACTATTGCACCAACCAGGAATAAAAAACCGCCAAATGAACGGATCGCATAGAACGGTTTCATGTAGGTAACAGTTTCGATGAACTGGTATTTCAATTGACCAGCGTCCGTAAATTGTTTCCACATAGATGCTTGTTGGAAACCTGCCCAATACATTGGTACGGCATAAAAAATAATTCCCAGTGTTGCGATCCAGAAATGGAAGTTGGCAAGACGTTTTGAAAATAATTCTGTTTTAAAAATTCTTGGTATCAGCCAATAAAGAATACCAAACGTTAGCATGCCATTCCAGCCCAAACCACCAACGTGCACATGAGCAATCGTCCAATCAGTAAAGTGACTGATCGCATTTACTGTTTTTAAGGAAAGCATTGGACCTTCAAATGTGGCCATGCCATAAGCCGTAACAGCCACCACCATAAATTTCAGGATCACATCTTCTCTTACTTTGTCCCAGGCACCCCTGAGTGTAAGCAATCCATTGATCATACCACCCCAGCTTGGAAAAATCAGCGTGAACGAAAAAACAATACCGAGTGATTGCGCCCAGTTAGGCAGCGAGGTGTATAATAAATGGTGAGGTCCTGCCCATATATACAAAAAAATCAATGCCCAAAAGTGAATGATGGAAAGCTTGTACGAAAACACGGGCCTGTTGGCAGCTTTAGGCATATAATAATACATCAGGCCGAGATAAGGGGTGGTAAGGAAGAAGGCAACAGCATTATGCCCGTACCACCATTGCACCAGCGCATCCTGTACGCCGGCATACCAGGAATAACTTTGAAATAAACTAACGGGGAACTCAAAAGAATTTACAATATGTAAGACAGCAACCGTAACGAAAGTTGCGATATAAAACCAGATAGCAACATACAAATGTCTTTCTCTTCTTTTCAGTATGGTTGCAAACATGTTCCATCCAAATACCACCCAGATAATAGTAATCGCAATATCAATTGGCCACTCCAACTCGGCATACTCCTTTCCCGTGGTCATGCCAAGCGGTAACGTAATTGCAGCGGCAACAATAATCAATTGCCACCCCCAGAAATGGATTTTGCTGAGAAGATCGCTTGCCATCCTTGTTTTCAATAACCGCTGAAGCGAATAATAATAACCCATGAAGATCCCGTTGCCAACAAATGCAAAAATGACTGCATTGGTATGCAATGGACGAAGGCGACCGAATGTAAGGCCGATGGTTTCTTTGCCAGCCGTGCCAGTCATGTTCCATTGGGGAAACACCATTAGCAAGGCCACCCATAGACCAGCTAACATACCAACAACGCCCCAGATAATGGTAGCGAAAGCGAAATTTTTGACGATCTTATTATCATACTGAAATTTTTCCAGTGCTTGCATTGAAATTTATTTTTGTTTTGGCATTAAAGAAGAATCTTTTTCAGGTACGGGCTTATCATCAAACAACATCCTTACGGATGGAGTGTAATCATCATCATATTGGCCTTTTCTAACCGACCAGATAAAGGCCACTAAAAAGCCGCCTGCAATAAGAATGCTGAAAGCAATAAGAAGAATTAAAACACTCATCGCTGGCCCTATATTTAAGAGGCAAATGTATTTTTCAATCTCCCGGGCTGATATGACTGTTGTCAGTCATTTTTATGAGCATTGTCAATCAGCTTAAAGCCCTTTTCTTTTTGCCGAAAAAGATGTAGCCACTGTTACAAACGTCACAATGCTGATCGAACTCATCGGCATCAAAATCGCAGCGACCAGGGGCGATAATAATCCCTGGACTGCAAAGCTTAGCCCCACAACATTGTACAGTATCGAAAGAATAAAACTCCATGTAATAACTTTTTTTCCTGACCGTGCATACTGAATGAACTTGTGAAGTTTGTATATTCCATTGCTATCCAATATCGCATCGCATGCAGGGGTAAATTGACTTGTGTTTTCGCTTACTGCCACACCGACATCAGCTTGTTTTAATGCTCCTGCATCATTTAAACCATCGCCAAGCATCAGCACTTTTTCGTTTGCGTTCCTATTTTTTAAGTCATTAATAAAATTTAGTTTTTCCTGC
>DASUTO010000443.1:0-25382 GCA_036374555.1 Chitinophagaceae bacterium | reverse complement strand
CAGCGGCAATTTCGAAAAGGAAAATATTGAGGGCAGACCCCGGGATAGAGACATGTAAAAAATACCCATGTAGTTGTTGGTCCGACTGTCGTTACCAATATTTGACAATTCGGTTATTTGTTCTCTCATCCATGGTTCGTGTCCATAGTTAAATAAAAAAAAATAAAGAATGCCCCGATGCGTGTCTCTCAGCCTTGGTTCGTGTCCGTAGTGAAGTAAAAAAATAAGGATGCCCCGATGCGTGTCCCCACGCATCGGAATTATCAATCAAAGTGATGCGTGGGGACACGCATCACGGCCTCACTACAATCGCTTCATCGTTTTAAGAAATAATGTAGCTTTATTTTATGGAAGATATGTCATTAGAACCTCGCAGAAAATCTCATATTGATCGGGGCGAGTTATATTTCTGGACAGCTACGATTAATAAATGGCAGCGATTATTGGAGAAGGATGAATACAAGAACGTTATTATCGAATCATTACAATTTCTTACCGATAAAAGCAAAGTAGATGTGTTTGCTTTTATTATTATGCCCAATCATATCCACCTTATCTGGAGGGTGAATGAGCCAAACGGTAAAGAATCACCACAAGGTTCATTTTTAAAATATACGGCTCATACATTTCAAAAGATGTTGCGAAAAGAAGGATCCGGGACAATGGCCTCTTATAAGGTTGATGCAGAAAATAAAAAATATGAATTTTGGCAGCGTGATTCATTGGCCATTCCTTTGTTTACTAGAAAAGCAGCAGTTCAAAAATTAGATTATATACATAATAATCCATTAAAAGAGCATTGGAACTTAGTTAAGCATCCCTGCGATTATAAATATTCCTCTGCCCGCTATTATGAAATGAATGAAAAAATTTTTCCTTTTCTGAAAGACCTATGGGAAGTAGTAGGACAACTGTAATTCAGTTCCAGTTCTCTTTAGTGTTCCAATTTTCAAAAAAAAGAGTATAAAAATTATTGAATGTTATGCTTAGTCTCCCGCCAAAGACGGGACAAGTTGCGACTAAGCATCTGCTCCGAAGGAGCAGGCAAATAATTCGATTTGCAACCCGCGTGCCCGCTGCTTATATTATCTTTGTTATTGTTTAATAGTAAAAGTGTAACATCAATCAGCAACCCATAAAATTGCTCTTATGAAGAATATTTTCTTACTTCTCTTACTGAATTTAACCGCTATATTGTTTTTATCCGGACAGGACAATACTCCAAATGATCATCAGCGAAAAGCTATTACTTCTTTAATTGATCAATACTCCGAAGCGAGGGAAAAAAGAGATACAATATTGCTGAAAAACATCCTGACTACCGATGTGGATCAATTGGTTTCAACCGGTGAGTGGCGAATCGGCATCGGTGCCTCAGTAGAAGGCATGCTGAAAAGCTCGGCCAACAGCCCCGGCACCCGCATCCTTCGGATAGAAAATATAAGAATGTTCAACCCAACTACTGCTATCGTTGATTGCAGATATGAAATACATAATTCAGATGGCACCACACGAAAAATGTGGAGTACTTTTTTTGTTCTTGCCGAAAAGAAAATATGGAAAATAAGTGCCATCCGGAATATGATGCCTGCTATTCCGTAAAAATCTCAATTATCTGCCGTGTTCGCACAGTTCTCCTCTGATTTGATTATATATCTGCATAATGTTTCAGTAAATTGAAAAGGATCATTTCTGTTGTAATAATATTTAGCAGAGCTGTATAAGTAATCATAAGGATGGGCTCCAGGTTCCCATTTTGGCTGACAGGGATTGTGATGAATATAGTTTAGCTTTTGCAATAAAAATTTTTCATTATACACATCAATACTGATTGAATTACGTTTCCATACCTGGAGTTTTCGATCTTTAAGATCAACAGTTATTTTTTTGATCATGTCAGGCTCGGCCTTCTTAAAATGTCAATCATCCCTTTCGCTGTGATCTTCAGAAGATCTCTTTGAAAATCCTCTCTTTTAGTACCATCAGCTATGCGCCAAATGATATGGATATGATTCGGCATAATGACAATGCCTCCGATAGCGACCTGTTTTGTTTTTACCCTGTATTGTAGTGCATTAATGATAATGTTTTTGCATTCTTCGGATTTCAATAAAGAAAGCCAATGATAACAAACTGCGGTAAAGAATTGAATATAGTTATCATCATTTGCAGGCATAAATTAAAATTATTGAACTTAGTTTTGATTTGTTGTTGGTCAGGTGACCAACAACAACGTGGGTACTATCAGATTTATGAACTAATTTTATTAAAGAGCGGCAGCAGAAATACCCATAAAACAAAGTTTCTATTTTATATGACCCTATTCCTAAAACAAATCGTTTCCTTCATACTATTTCAAATTTTGTTTCAGCTCACTTCCTTTACACAAAACATAAATCTTGATTGGGTCAAAACAATTGGTTTGTCAACTAATGATGAAGCGGGCATTTCACTTGCTTTAGATTCAAACAAGGCAGTGATTTTTACAGGACATTTTCGGAGTACGCTGGATTTTGATCCTGGTCCGGGTGTTTTTAATTTAACATCAACAGGGGGACAGGATATTTTTATTGCTGAATATGACTCTAGTGGAAATTTTGTTTGGGCAAAAAAGATCGGAGGTGTGCCTGATGACGATGTGTTAGAGATGAAAATGGATTCATCAGGAAACTTATTCGTACTCGGTTATTTCCAGGGAACAACTGATTTTGATCCTGGACCGGGAGTTTACAATCTTACAACTACATCCAGGAATACATTTCTTCTTAAGCTGGATAATAATGCCAACTTTATTTGGGTGAAACAAGGAGCTTATACCGGGAACCAGATAGACACCGACGTATCAGGTAATGTTTTTATGGGTGGGTGGTTCGCTGCGGCAAAGGATTTTGATCCGGGTGCGGGAGTGTTTACATTAACTGCAAACACAGGTGGAGAAGATATGTTTGTTCTAAAGCTGGATCCTTCCGGCAATTTCACTTGGGCAAAACAAATAAGAAACTTAAGTGGTAGTCAGCATGGACAACGCGGATTAGAAACAGATTCAGCTGGCAACGTTTTTTTTGGAGGAGATTTTACACTGACTATGGACTTTGATCCTGGTGCAACAGATGTTGTGTTAACAGCCGCGGGAGGTGCTAATGCTTTTATATTAAAGTTGACTGGTCAGGGAGACTTTATGTGGGCAAAACAATTTGGTGCTCCCGGAGTTGCCAGGATCCTGGGCCTGGAGGTTGATAATAGTGGCAATGTATTCAGCACTGGTCAGTTTTTTTTTACAGTAGATTTCGATCCCGGTGCTGGTTCATACCCACTTACAGCTAATTCAAACTTTCGGTGTTGTTTTATTTCAAAATTGGATCCAAACGGAAATTTTATATACGCAAAAAATTTTCAGGGCGGCGAAACATTTGGCCGGGCATTAGCTATTGACGCAGATAATTATTTATATGTAGCAGGCGAGTTTCATAGTGCTGTAGATTTTGATCCCGGAGCCGGCACCTTTACTATTCCTGGTGGAGGGTTGTTTACAGTAAGACTTGACCCGCTTGGAAATTTTTCGTGGGCAGCCGGTTACAGTCCCAGTTCCGGATCTTTTGAAAGTATATATGGATCCATTAAAGTTGATATTCTTAAAAATGTTTATTTCACCGGGTCATTTCCTTTCACTGTCGACTTTGATCCTACACCGGCTGTTTATAATGTGACTTCTCCGGGAGTTGGAAGGTGGGATATTTTTGTTCATAAACTCGGTCAATGCAATAGCCTGAATGTTATAAATGTTACAGCCTGCTCTGGTTATACGTTGAACAATACTACATATACCAGTTCCGGTGTATATTATCAGAGTTTGACAAATAATGCAGGCTGTGATAGTATCATCCAATTGAATCTGACCATTGGAAATGTTTTCAACCAGCTAGTTGTTAATGCTTGTGGTTCTTATTTGTGGAATGGGAACCTGTTAACAACCAGTGGGATATACCGTGATACAATTCAGTTGTCAAATGGATGCGATAGTATAGTGGAGCTGGATCTTACTATTACAAGGATTGCTAATAACCTTACTATGTCTGCCTGCGGTTCCTATATATGGAAAGGAAACCCGCTGACGAGTTCCGGCATATACCGTGATACGATCCGGCTTGCAAATGGTTGTGATAGTATAGTAATATTGAATCTGGTCATAAATCAGAAACCGATACCTCGCTTAGGTGCGGACACTGTTATATGCAAGCCTGATATGATTGTATTGTCACCGGGTGTATTTAATCAGTATCTATGGAGTGATAACACCACTGGCAGCACTTTGTCTGTTGCAGATACTGGTACTTATTGGGTAAATGTTACAAGTAGTAATAACTGCAGTGCAAGAGATACAATAGTTATCCGGAAATCCGGTCAATGTGGATGTGCTTTAAATGCACAAACAAAAATTTATACTAATCCATTTACTACAACTTTAATTGTCGATAAAAACGCAACTAATTGCGAAGTCAGAATGGATCTGTATAATGCGATAGGTCAGCTCATCATGAAAGATAAAATTATTAATGACGGGTTTAATGTTCTTCAGTTGGGTAAACTTTCTTCAGGTATGTATTTTTATAGACTTTATGCTGATGGTAACATGTTATTAAAAGGAAAGTTGATCAAACTGTAAGTCCCTGGCTGTCGGTAGTGTTCTTATTTTCCTTTTCAATAAATAAAAAAAATACAAAGAATGCTGGCCTGTGTCTCCCGCCTGAGGCGGGACAAGTTGTGACTCAGGCCAATCATTTATTCTCCGTGTTTTTTTTTGAATGCCTGTGCAAATTCGTTTCCGTCCGTCCGGGATCTTGCCAGCGGCAATTTCGAAAAGGAAAATATTGAGGGCAGACCCGGGAATAGAGGCATGAAAAAAATACTCATGTAGTTGTTGGTCCGGCTATCGTCACCAATATTTGGCAACTCGGTTATTTGTTCTATTGTTGCGTCTGAAAATTTGTGTATGGAAAAAATAGTATTAGCTGTTGCTTTGTCATTCAACTTGTCTTTTGCAGCAGCACAAGAAATAAAAGAACCTAAAACCACAGCGGAATGGACGGCAACATATCAACCATTTCGTATTGCAGGCAACCTGTATTATGTAGGTACATATGACCTGGCTTGTTACCTTATTACAACCACACAGGGAAATATTTTGATCAATACCGGGTTAGCTGCTTCATTTACACAAATAAAAAATAATATCGAAGCGCTGGGTTTTAAATTTACTGATACCAGAATATTATTAACCACACAGGCACATTACGACCATGTGGGTGCTATGTCTGAAATTAAAAAGATTACCGGTGCGCAATTAATGGTTGATGAAAAAGATGCCGATGTATTGGTAACCGGCGGCAGTTCTGATTATGAATTGGGAAAATATGGAACATCATTTAAACCTGTAAAGCCGGATCGTTTGCTGCATGACGGAGATACCATCCAGTTGGGTTCTATGAAACTGGTGATGCTCCATCATCCCGGCCATACAAAAGGCTCCTGCAGTTTTTTGTTTTCAGTAACCGATGATAAGCGATCCTGGAAAGTGCTTATTGCTAATATGCCTACTATTGTAACTGATAAACCATTTACAGCTATAAACTCTTACCCGGAAATAGCGAAGGATTATGCCTGGACATTCAAAGCAATGAAAAATATCACATTTGATATTTGGTTGGCTTCGCATGCCAGGCAGTTTAACCTGCATACAAAACATAAGCCCGGCGATGCATACGATCCGGCTGTATTTATCGACCGTGCAGGTTATGATGCCGCTTTAAGCGATCTGCAAAAACAATACGATAAGAAACTGCAGCAATAGTCTGTGATTAAGTATCCAAAGGAACAGGGAAATAATCCGAATGGGGTCTGCACCGCGCAGCTAATGTGTGCGGGACGATTCTTTGCTCTATAGATGTATTTAAATAAAAAGAGCTGTCTATGCGGCTCTTAAATTTAAAAACATTAAATAGCATCAGTTAAACGCTGCTTCTTTTTTTCTGTCTGGTAAACCAGTTGCAGCCGTTTCATTTACTTCATAACAAAAATTTGCGGCCAATCCCTGTGATTCTTTATCAGGAAATTTTTGAAGGTAATCAACATTCCCAGCTTCCCAAACACAGGTCCCGGTTTTACTATCCTGCGGCGGGACAAGTTTGTGACACATGAAAATCATTTACCAATCTTGTACAAAGCTATTCTCATGAACAAAAAGAAACGCAGCTTTTTTAGCTGCGTTTCAGTCTTAAAACCGTCCAATTCATCATTTAATTTTCAAGGACTTTTTCTTTGGACAATGGCTTCATGCAAAAGAACCAGTCTTTGCAATACAAGCCTCCGTTTTCTTTTCCCTGCATTCTGTCTTCGGCCGTTCCGCAACTGCCGGCAGGCGGCACTATCACGTCTTCACCTGGTTTCCAATCTGCCGGTGTGGCAATGGAGAATTTATCAGCTGTTTGAAGACCGATCAAAACTCTTTTTAGTTCTTCAAAGTTTCTGCCCAATGATAAAGGATAATAGATGATGGCCCTGATCTTTGCGGCCGGATCAATAAAGAATACGGCACGTACTGCTTTTGTACTGCTTTCACCTGGTTGGATCATTCCGTATTTTTTTGCCACTTCCATTGTAATGTCTTCAATAAGCGGAAATTTCACTTCTACGTTTTTCCAGCCTCTGAATTCTATTTTTTCTTTAATCGTTCTTAGCCAGGCAATATGGCTATATAAACCGTCGACAGATAAACCGACAAGTTGTGTATTAAGCTTTTTGAAATCATCTTCCATTTTTGCGAAAGTCATAAACTCACTGGTGCAGACAGGAGTGAAATCGGCTGGATGGCTGAATAGAACTATCCATTTTCCTGTAAAGTCACCTGGAAATTTTATCGCTCCCTGTGTGCTTACTGCCTCGAACGAAGGAGCTGTGTCACCAATGCGTGGCATTGGCGTGTAAGTCATATTCTCTAATGTTGTTGTTGACATAAAATTGATTTAAGTATTTAAAAAAATGATCAATGATGTTTCAGTTTTTACCAGGTTTCATGCAGCAATCATTTCCGCATCCCATTCCGCCATTTTTACCTTTCCCCATTCCCCTCTGTCCATTTATAATTTCATCGAATTCTTTTTGAGTCATCACAACAGGTGTATAATTTATTCCCAACGCTTCCAGGTTTCTTACAAAAGCACGAAGGTGATTCTCCGATGCATGTATCAGGTATTTGTAGGTTGATTGCAGATCTGTATTGCTGGTTTCGGCGAGTGCTGCTTTCAGGTCAAGAATATCCACTTCTTCCACTTTAGCTCCTGCTCGAAATGCGGCTTCCTTGCTTTGGAGGCCTGATGCTGTCAGTTCATCGTATAGTTTCTGGAAAGACGGATCAGTGAATACACCCCGTTTATCATTGTTTCGGGTAACAGGATCATCTAGGCTTAATTTATCAACCCAAACTTTCATCTGTGACATATGATAGATCTCACTTTCCGAAATATGTGAGAAAACCTGGTGATTCCATTTTTCATTCATTACCATGTAAACGTCTCGTGCCATTTTCTCTTCTTCCCGCATGCGAAGCACTGTGGCTTTTTCTTTGTCAGTAATTATCTGTGCATAAAGTATATTGCTGATAGCAAAAGCAAAAAGCACTAATAGGGTTCTCATAATCTTATTTTTTTTAATGTTATTTATTGATCTTTGAATAACCGGCGGCCCGGACATTCAACACGTCTTGTATAGCGTGAATTTCATCTTTGTAGCAAGCGCTGAAACTGATAATGCCATCTGTAAAATATTTACTACATCGATAATTTTTTCGCATAACAAAGTTCCATTGGAAACAAAAACCTACCTGTAACTTCCATCACTGAAATGGATGAGTAAAATCAGGATCAAAGAGTTTACCCAGTTCCCGGCCTCGATAGTGTTCATATAGGATGTTATGCTTAGTCTGCGGCTAGGCACCTGCTCCGAAGAAGCAAGCTGCGTAAAAACACATCTCTCAGTTTCAAATTTCCTATTGTCTTTTGCGGTTTGTTGACACTTATCCCCTGTCTATTGACGCCGGTTACCGGCACTTTCAATAAATACCTACACTTGCTAACTCAAATAAATACCATGAAAAAATTTATCATGCCTTTATTATTTATAATTCCTGTTCTTGCTTCAGCCCAGGAATCCCCCTCGAAAAAAGAAATTAAATCATTAGCAGGATTATCAGTAATTGGCGGTGTGCAAAACAACAAACACTTTGATGCATGGGCGCCTATTTATGGCATTGAATTTTCAATGGAATGTCCTTTAGTTCAAACCGGCAAGAGCCATATCAGGCAGCAAGTAAGTCTTATTTTCCAGGACGGGAAAGACTATAAGTCATTAAACCTTGAAATTAATCCACAATACAAAATAATCGCCAGGCCGTCATTTGAATGGGGCGCCGGGCTTGTTGCTGGTTTTATTTATACCACTATAAGAGACAATAATAAACCAGTATTTAACTATGGGTTAGGGACAGGTGTGGTGTATTATTTTAAAAAGGCTTTCATCGGGTTTGAAAGCAGGTACACAATGACAAAAGAAATTTTGTTTGATGACATAGATAAAGAATCCGGGTATAATGAAAGTGGTGACCTCAACAATTTGCGGATATTTCTGAAAATTGGCTGTAAACTTTACAAATGACAACGAGCTTACTCCTTCGAAGGAGGCAGGCAAGAAGTTCGATTGGCCTTAGTTAATAAAGTTTCTGAACCAATATATGTAATACTGCAACAGGATCTTTCTCACCTAAAAAAGAAGGGTATACTTTTTCCAGAAACCTGTTCACTTCAATATTGGTGGTTGTGAACGAATAGCCATTCAAACTAATGATCCAGGGAAAATAAAAAGAATTACCTCCATAATACCTGCTCGTTACTGATAAGACCTCGCTTTTGTTATTAATAAGTTGAAACCCGGTCCAGAAGGTTGTTGTACTCCATACATCCTCAAGATCATACAGTGATTTGTTTAATCGCTGAGGGTCCAGGTATTTTATGGAATCTACAAGACTCAGTAACCTGTCAAAGTCAATATTATTTTTGTAAAAAGAAAATTTAGTCGCTTTCTTTTTCTTTGACTGTAATGATTCCTTGAAATCAAGAATATCTTGTTTGCATTGTTTGTAATCCTGTTCTGTAAATCCGAGATCGCCAATGGTTGCCCTATTCGCTTTATGGAAAAGTGACGGTATTTTACTTACGAAATCAATAATTTCCATATCATTGATTTCTTCCTCGTTATCCGGTAGGTTTGCCTTATGCTTTGATCCGGTTGATTCTTCGCCCTGGCTGATAAAAATCCCATTTTGCCTATTATAGCTTAGTTCATCCTGGTAATGATGAAAACAACCCTGGCTTCCCTTATTAAATCTTAATTCTTTGATACCTTCTTTACAGAAATCGGCTATCATCTTTGTCTTTGATCTTCTTAAAACTTCCTTGCCGGACAGATCAATATAGAACAAGGAATCATCATTACGGTCATATAGTATCAGGTTATATTGATCAAGTGATAAAGATCCGTCGTCAACAGGAAAAGGAAAATCAAAAATATGATCCCATTTCCCGTTATATTCTTTTTGACTATACGCCTTTCCGTTTAATACTCCGATCGTGCCAGTACCTGTATAACCAATCGTTACAGGTTCTACATTGGACTCCCCATTTATTGTAAATAAATATGAAGTAATTTGGTTATCTGGGTCCAGTTGTTGTATTCTATCCTTGCTAACAATAAATAGGCTACCGTTTTTGCATTTGCTATCATAACCATTTATTACATTGTTGTAATCATGAAGAGGATTGAGATCATTATCAGTCCGGATAATGTTTCCCTTGGTTGTCTTTAAATAAACTGCACTGTTAGCCGGGTCAGTATAAAAATCATCATACTGCTTCAACCAGATCCAATTGATAGAATCTCTTTTGGTATAAAATACAAGCTCTTCTTGTTTTACCAGTAATAGATCATCAACTATCGCAACCCGGTTAAAGGCCGGCCGGCTATCTTTACTGGTTTTACTATACGCTTTTTGATCCAAAGGGGTCGGCAATAGTATCCATGTTTTACAATTATCATTTGTGTAAGCCAAAAGATTCCAAAGTGAACCGATAATGCCATGATGCCGGGAATTAAAAAAGATATTCGTAAATCGTTGCTTCACTTCCGGAATTTTCAATTTTTTCCATGTAAAGCCATGGTCTGATGTATATGCGATCCCGCTACCTGCTACACTTAGCCAGGCTTCTCCATTATCAAGATTGATTGCGTCATCTATCCATCCACTTTGCCCGAAACCTATAGCTCTCCATTTTTCACCACCGTTGATCGTGTGATATATGATATCATATTTACCATCACTATTTATATATCCGGAAACAAAGCCGGTGTCCTTATTAAAAAAATTTGGTTGTTCCAGTGTCAATCCAAAAAGTTCTTTAGTGTCTCCAGGTTCCGACCTGCGCCACTCTGACTGTTTTGATTTTGCTAAACCAACTTCTCCAGCCTTTGTTGTGAGCACAAGGCTTTCGTCTTTTGCAACACAAAGTTTTATTGCATAGCTTTTAAAATTTAGGGGAAGTGGCGCTGATTGAGAAAGTATGAATAAGGGAAACAGGAGACCTGCAAAGAGGGAAACGCGGTATCTCATAACAACGGTTTTATTAAAGATGCAGCGTCTAATTATATTGCATAAAATATTCCTGAAGTCCTGTTTTGAAACGTGATGCTTCAAAGATTATTGTTGTTTGACTCAAGCGAAAATTGTTAAAGTACTATTCAGTTACTTGGTTGCAGAGCGCAGCCAGGTGTATGTAAATAAAAAGAGCTGCATATGCAGCCCTTAAATTTAGAATCATAAAATAAGATCAGTTAAGCGCTGCTTCTTTTTTTCTGTCGGGCAAACCGATTGCGGCCGTTTCATTTACTTCATAACAAAAATTCGTGGCCAATCCCGCTGATTCTTTATCAAGAAATTTTTGAAGTTCATCCACATTCCCTGCTTCCCAAACACAGGTCCCCGTTTTACCATCCTGTGATGGAAAAACAGACAGAACACTGGTGCCTGCAGGTGCAGCCCCAATAACGGTTTGTGCTTTTGCCCAGAACGTTGCTGGATCAGTGATGTTGGTGTGTTGTGCTATTACTAACATAATTTAAGATTTATATCCGTTCCAAAAAGATGAGGATCGGACGTGGTTAAAAAATGAATTCAAAAAATGGATCAAAAAGAAAAGTTTTCATCTTATACCAGATCAGGAAGGAAGGTGAATTCAGGGGGCATAGGTAAATGTAGTCCTTTTCTTCGCAGTTCTAACCAGTGTTCGAGTTTTTAATATAGAATTTTATGTTTGTCTCAGACTAAGCACCAACTCCATATGGGATGATAAAGAAATAGCCTGGCCTGGATCACTTCGGGGTTTTGTAAATATTTTAATACTGGTTATATCGATCGCTGATGTTGCACCATACATCGGCGCCGGAACATTGAACTAAACGATGTAACCTGTAAAGGTTTTATTGCGTCTAATGACATATCTTACTTAACTCATCCAAATACATTGTTCCATGAAAAAAATATTTCTTTTTGTTATCGTACTCTTCATAGTTCTTTCCAGTTTTGGACAGGCCGATAAGCTCGACGAATTGATAGACGCTTATGCAAAGTTGTATAAGTTTAACGGCACAGCGCTGGTAGCAAAGAATGGTACCATTTTGCTGAATAAAGGATATGGATACAGGAATGCCGCAGATAAAGTCGCAAACAATGAACAAACCATTTTCCAGCTTGGTTCTATTACAAAACAATTCACGTCAGCCGTCATCCTGAAATTGCAGGAAGAGAAGAAGCTAAGCGTTTCTGATAAGCTCAGTAAATATTTTCCTGGTTATCCAAAGGGTGATAGTGTTACAATTGAACAGTTGCTGACACATACTTCCGGAATTTATAGCTACACAAGTGACCCCAACTTTATGAAAAATGAAGTGACCAAACCAGCGAGCCGTGAAATGATGATGGCTTTGTTCAGGGATAAACCGTTTGATTTTCCACCCGGCACAAGCTGGAATTACTCCAATAGCGGCTATTCGTTGCTGGGATATATTATTGAAGCGGTAACTAAGAAACCCTACGAACAGGCAGTACGCAAATATATATTTACACCATTAGGTATGACACATAGCGGGTTTGATTTTACCAATTTAAAAAGCAAGGAGAAAGCGACAGGTTATTTTAAACTGGATGATAAGGAAACTTTACCAGCGCCTATGGTAGATTCAACTGTTTCCTATTCTGCCGGTGCCATTTATTCCACCACGGGTGACTTGTTTCAATGGCATAACGCCTTGCAGAAAAATAAAATCTTATCTAAAGCGCAACAGGATAAAGCATATACACCCGTAAAAAATAAATATGGTTATGGATGGGGTATCGACACTATTGAAGGAAAAAGAAAAGTAGCGCATAGTGGGGGCATACATGGTTTTACCACGAATATTTCCCGGGTACCGGAAGATGATGTCTGCATTGTATTGCTGAGTAATGCATCGAATACCACATTGGGAGAGATCACCAAAAACATATATGCGATCCTGTATGGCAAAGAATATACGCTGCCGAAGGAAAGAACGGCGATAAAGCTACCTGAAGAGAAATTGAAAGAGTATGAAGGAGAGTATGTAATAAGAGAGGATCTGCACGTCATTCTAAGTTTAAAAGATGGTGAACTGGTAGCAACACCAACAGGCCAAAAGGAGGAGGTCCTGTATGCGGAAAAAGAAGATCTTCTATTTGTGAAATCACAGGATATCCAGTTAGAATTTACCAGAAATGAGAAAAAAGAAGTAGATGGATTTATCCTGCACCAGGGCGGCGCGAAACTTCCCTGTAAGAAAATAAAATAGATTTGGTTTCCTTGTCCAGTGACACGTTATTGTTTTAGTTCCTTCGGGTGTTACACAGCTCCGCTCTTCATTTTTTGGATCCTGTAGTTATAAGCGTTACTGCCTGGTATAATTGACCATTGTTTCTTTTCTGAATAAACAGCAATGAAGCAAGCACCATAATACAAAATAAACGATGAATAAAAAACAAATAACAATACCAGTACCAACGAACCAGCAGCGCCATACAGGTAACCGATATTACTACTAACAAGCAAAAAACGCAATAACAATTTTCCGGCAATGTATAAGATCCCGGTCAGTGATCCGCCAATAACAGATGCTTTCCACGTAGGTCTCCCGTCTGCCAGGAAACGGAATAAAAGAATGAACCAGGCCGCTACGATGATAACACCCGCTATCTGCTGTACAGCGCTTTTAAAATAACTACTGCCCCAACGCCATATTTCATCAACATAATTACCAGCTATTACCTCCAGGCTTTCGAGAAAGAGGTCAGCAAAGAATAAAATACCGGCCAGCAATATAACAGCAAATGATCTTGCCCGGGTACTTAATACAAACAGAAATCCCGGGTTCTCTTTCACACCAATTTTCCAGAGTTGATTCAGGGAATTTTTAATTTCATTAAACAAGGTGGTTGCCACAAAAACAAGAAAGAGAAATCCCAGAACGATCACATACCAACTATCACTGAAGCCATGAATACTTCTTACTACTTGTCTCACCTGCGCAGCACCTTCTTTTCCCAAAGTGTTTGAAATTTTTTCGATCAATCCCTGGTCCATGTTGCCACGACCGATGAATAGGCCAAATAGCTGCGACAATATAAAAACGATCGGCGGTAATGCGAACGTGGTAAAAAAAGCAGTAGCGCCGGCCATACGCATTGGATCATTTTTTCCAAGTAATGCAAATGAATCCCGCAGGCTGGTGAAGAACAGTGTTAACTCAGTACTTTTTGTTTTATTTTCTGTCATGATCCAGGCAAAGATATTGAGGTGTTTCAGTTCAGTTCTCCTTTCCTCCAGAGGCTTACAAAAGATCTGCTCCCAAGGAGTCCTTTGGACAAATGGTTCCGATCAAAAACAAAAGACCCGGATATCCCGGGCCTTCTGCTTGTTTTTCATTTGATCACAGATCTATTTATTCACTATTAACTGAAATGTTGTCTTTTTAACTTCCTCTTTATTCAGATCTCTATATGCAACAACAACTCCTTGTCTATCCATCAATATTACTTCTGATATACCATGTTTAATAACCGTTACATGATAGGATTCTTCATCCCCTGCTGATAAGTTTTTTGTAATACTATATAGATCGTTTCCATAAGTATTGATCGCATTTATGATCACCTGGTCAGGTACAAATGTATTAAGCACAGGTAATGATGCCTTGAAGCTTTCGCCTCTCATCATATACCAGGGCTGTGTATTATAATAAACACGAACTATCCTGTTATTCTCTTTATAGGTTGCATACCACCAATCATTGTTGACAGGCATCCATGTTGCTGTAGTAACAGTTGGATAACTTGCCTGGAAATTTTCACGAATAACAGTGGGTACTTGTGAACCATGACCAGGATTGTCAGGCGTGGCTTTATTAACCGCGACTTCTTGTGCACTTACCGTATAAGTAACGGCAAGGATCATTGCTGCGCAAAATATTTTTTTCATATATATTTTTTTAAAAAGGTTAAATAATTTTTTTCTTCTATGAACAACCAGGCAACAATGAGGCTTGTTGCATTGGGTTTAATCTTCGTATCCGCTTTTGATAACAGTGGAGATCATTTTGAACTGTTCATTTGCATTAAAGCAATGCGGTGCATGAGCCGGTACTACAATACCGTCGCCTGTTCTCAGCAAATAATCTTTTTCATTAATGACTACTTCTGCTACACCATCAATTATCTGGACATAAGTGTCGAAAGGAGAAGTTTTTTCTGCTAACTCTTCGCCTGAGTCAAAAGACGTCACCGTGACATTTCCTGTGGTTTTCTTGATAATCGTCTTGCTGAGCACTGCGTTTGGCACATACTCGATGATCTCAACGATTATATGCACTTTTAATTTTTCTATTTCTGTGGAGGGTGTATGATTACTCTTATTGGTAAGATCAGTAAGAATGTTTTTATCTTTTTTCATTATTTATGGTTATTCAATTAGAATAGCCTGTAAAGGTCTGCATGTTTAATGGGGTATTTGTTATACAACTTTAGAAATAAGTTGTATGATTCACACATGGGCGATGCAGTTGGCGTCAGAATGTGCGCCGGAGATCTCGCACTGGCAAGGTTTCTTCGAAAATGAAACAAATCAAAGAATACTGCTTCGTAATTAATTGCAAATTGTAGCTTCACAGTATGAAAATTGCTTTTTTCTCTACACAGCCTTACGATAAAGAATATTTTGAACGTTACAACACACAGCATGAAATAGTTTTTTTTGAGGCCCGTTTAAATGTACAAACAGTAAGCCTTGCGAAGGGTTGCAATGCAGTATGTGCTTTTGTAAACGATCAATTGAATGCAGCGGTGTTGAATGTATTAAAAGAAATAGGAATAAAAATTATAGCACAACGTTGTGCCGGTTTTAATAATGTGGATATTGCGACAGCCGGGAAAAATAATATAGCTGTCGTAAGGGTACCGGCTTATTCGCCACATGCTGTTGCGGAACATGCCCTGGCGTTGATAATGACACTCAACCGCAAAACACATAAAGCATATAACCGGGTAAGAGAAGGAAATTTTTCTCTTGACAGGCTGACAGGATTCGATCTGTATGGCAAAACGGTGGGAGTGATCGGTACCGGCAAAATAGGAGAGTGCTTTGCACGCATCATGCACGGGATGGGTTGTAAAGTAATGGCGTTTGATATCACTGTTAATAAAGAACTGGAAGCTCTTGGTATAAAATATTTGACACTAAAGGAAGTATTGCAACAAAGCGAGATACTATCACTTCATTGCCCGCTGACGGAACAAACAAAGCATCTTATAAATAACGATACATTAGGGGTCATGAAAACTGGCGCCATGCTTATCAATACAAGCCGCGGCGCATTGGTAGATACAAAGGCTGTTATCACGGCATTGAAGAATGGCAGGCTTGGTTATTTGGGATTGGATGTGTATGAACAGGAAGAAAAACTTTTCTTTCACGATCTGAACGAAAATGTTATTACGGATGATCTGTTGGTAAGGCTATTAGGCTTTCACAATGTGCTCATAACTTCACACCAGGGATTTTTGACAGACGAAGCCCTCACCCAGATAGCCATCGTCACCTTACAAAACATAACAGATTTTGAAGAACATAAGCCGTTAAAAAATAAAATTTCAGTTTCTTCGGATCTTGTAAAAAATTTGAAATAAAGGAAACTGTCTGTGAGAGTCTTCCTCATTGAATTAGATTTTCACGATATCTCTGGAACGAAGATTGTACTGGAAGTTAGAGTCTCTTTAAAGCTGAATTCATCACTCCAAATTCTATTATCTATGCAACACGATAAAACAATTGTACTTCAAACTTTTTCAGACCTCATGGAAGCAAAGGCAATGCAGAACAAACTGAACGAACATGGTATCACATCTTCTCTTACAGATGAAAATGTGCTTGGCATGGATCCTATCGGCGGTATTGAACTTAAAATTTTTGAAAAAGATAAAGAAGCTGCGCTGAAATTAATAGATCAATAACCTGTCTTTGAATAATTGTTCCTATCAAGATCTATATCCTGGTTCCGAAGACAGGCTTGTAAACAAAACACATTCATTCAGAAGAAAAATAAAAGGCGCCTATTAAAAGCGCCTTGTTATTTGGTTTTCTTTCGTATCCGCTAGTTTGCTTTAACCAGCTTGAATGTTTGTTTGTGTGTTCCTTGTGCGACCTCAACCAGGTAGATCCCGGATTGATAAGATCCTCCGATCCTTACTGTTTGATTGGATAGCAACGATGACTTTCTTTCTATGACTCTGCCCAGGTTGTCATAAACTGTTAGCCGGATGTTGTTGTCTGCATTTCCCCGTATTTGAATGTCAAAATAATTAGGGGAAGGATTGCCCAGCACTCTTATTGCAAACTCTGTTGTTTCGCCGACAACGGTAGATCTCACTCTGGTCGTAGCAGATTCACAACTGCCCAGCATATCACCGTGCTGAAGGTGATCAGCTACACCCGAATTACCAATCGTCAGCGAATTTCCGCGATGACATACAACGATCTTATCCCCATTTTTGCCACCCGAAACATCTACCACATTTACAGTTTTTGTAGCCGAACCCGAACCCGGGCATCCGTTTGGATCCTGCACACTAACCGAGTAGTTGGTTGTAGCAACAGGACTCACGGTGATCGAAGAAGTGGTAGCACCATTGGACCAGGTATAACTATAAGGTCCGGTACCTCCACTAACATTTGCCTGGAGCATTATCGATGATGCAGGAGCATAAGCAGGATAAACTGTGTTAGCGAGAGCTCCACTGGGTATTGCGAATGCGTCCGGGATTGAAACATTAATAGTGGGACAGAGATTAAGAAAACCCCTGATCTCGCCACCGGGAAACATCGTTGAATGAATATTGAGGTAAGCCCTGCCGGCGGTAATGGCTGCTCTAAATGCTGTCCATGCTGAGGTAGTAGTGCCACCATTGTTTGTAACATATGCAGGGTTCCAACTTGAAGGCAGGAGCATATTGAATGTCTGGTCATAAGTTCCGGCCGTCACTCCTGATGGAAAGCCGGCGAAAGTTGGTAGCGTAGTTGCCACCCCTGCGGTACCTGAACCGGGAACTGCTGTTGGGGCATGGATATGTGCCGCTGTTACACCAGCCAATAATCCCGAAAAGGTTGTTTGGACCCTCATGGTGTTCGCCGCTGCATCAATTGTAATAGTTGCCTTTCCGGTTCCGGGCGAATTATTAGGTGGTACTTCGGCTGGCCCCGTCAGGCTGACCCAATAGATCTGTCCGTTAGAAATAGTAGATGCTCCAAGAAAAACTATGAGAAGCAAAACAGTTTTTTTTATTGCCCGGAGCAAAAGGCGTGGATAGAATTGTTTCATAATTGTATTATTTAGATTGATTAAAAAGGAGTTTCTGGGAATAAATAGAACTGCAGAGGCGTCCCTGACACTTGAAGAGAAAATATGGACTAGATGATAAGTCATGTGAAAACTTATTCTTCCTGATGGAAAACTCTTTACAAGGCAGGACTAAAATGATTGAAGATGGGATAATGGATAAATGATGAAGAGAATTCAAAAGTAACGAAACAAACGTACAAGAGGTTGCTTTCAGACAAAAGCGAAACAAATTTAAATATCATAGTATTTTTACTGCAGCAGGCCGGACAAGGTGGTCTTTATGACTTTATTTTATTCAGCTTTTGTTTTATCCAAACATTTGAACGAAAGTTTTTACCTACATTCGAATACAGAAGAAAAACCGCCAGGCCACTTACTACCCCTTTTCAGAAAGTATTTTATTTCCTCACGTAAAATTTTTAGCAATGAAGATGAATCTATTTTTCCGCACATTTTTTTTGCCGGCACTGCTGCTGCTTCTGGTCACCTCCTGTAAAAAAGAAACTGCCGAAGAGAATTTGTTATCACCAACGGAGAGTGAATTGACCACAAGTGCTAATAAGTCTTCGGTAGCTGTTGCAGCATCAATGCCCCAAAACGAGCTATTACTATCCGTTCTGCGGGCTACGGCCAAATTCCATTCTACGGCACAGGCTATCAAGGCGGGGTACGAGCCCACTGATCATTGCGTTTCTGTACCGGGCCTTGGGGGAATGGGCTTCCATTGGGCTAATCCTTCCCTGGTTGATCCGGTCTTTGATCCGCTGAAACCAGAGGTGATGCTTTATGCAACAGGCCCCGGCGGCAACCTGAAACTTGTAGCAGTAGAATATATTGTTATAAATGTTGGACAACCGGCCCCGATGTTCGGTGATCAACCATTCGACGTAGGCGGCTCGCCAGTTCCTGTACCGCACTGGAGCCTGCATGTTTGGTTATATGAGAATAATCCATCCGGCATTTTCGTTCCTTTCAACCCGAACATCAGTTGTCAATAGAGAACAAAAAACATTTTCTTACTAAAGTTGTTTTATTTCCGACGGGTGCGCACCTGAAGGGATCTGCACTATGGTCTGTTCAGACATACCATCGGTATTCATTGCGTATTGCGTCGTTGTGGCTGTTTCAATGAAAAAGAACTTTGGCGATTAACACAACATGAGATGGAAGAATTGGATGAAAAAATGTTAGCAGCAGCTGTGGACGGTGATTTAGCGACTGTCGAAAAATTGGTTGTCCAGGGTGCTAATATAAATTACACCAATGCTTGGGGCAATTCTGCAATATTTACTGCTGCCTGGGAAGGAAACCTAAAAGCACTCGACTTATTTTACAATTTAGGGGCAAACATATCCTTTGAGGATGGAAACCTGCTTTGTAATGCCGCCTTTAATGGCAAGCCAGGCTCCGTACAATGGCTAATAGACAAGGGCGAAGATCCTGATTTCACTTTTACAAATACAGGAGAAAATGCGCTGCACTATACAATTTGTAAACTGAGTGAGATCGACGAGAGAGTTGAAATTGTAAGAATATTAATAGCGGCAGGTACTGATGTCAATAAAAAAACATTGCCGGGTAAACCGACCCTCTGCTTTATGCGTGACGCCTATCTCAAAGGAGAAACACCGTTGCATAGGGCCGCGGCATATGGAAATGTGGCCATGATAAAAATGCTATTGGATGCTGGCGCCGAACCCTCGATGAAAGACGCAAACGGTGATACTCCCATATCATGGGGAAGCTGGCACTTGAGAGACGCCGATGTATTACGCTTTTTAATTTATGAAGGCGTACCGGGGATTCGGTAATTTGTCAATGATTGTCTATTCCAAATCGCACTTCATCCAAAAGTTACTATAAACGAACGAATAGCGTAAAGTTTGACAAATGGCGTCGTTGATGGGATGAACCACTAAAGTTTTATTTCAGATCTTGAAAACCAACAACTGTGTAAAAAAGGAACTTTGCAAAACATGAAACAAAAGCTCACTTAGCGTATCCCAATTCTTGAACACGACCAACGGCATAAAAAATATTGACTTCGCAAATAATGCCTCTTCATCGTGCGCTTCATCAAGAGTTCCCAACCTTTCATCCAGTGTCTTTTTTCATTCATGTTATTAGTCAAGAATTCTCATCGTTTTATCTAATGGTTTGTTTCCACGCCAATACATTGAAGGAACTTTGTGTAGGGAATTTAAAATTGGAACAACCTAAATAGTTTGTTATGAAACAGACGAATCTCGCAGAAAAGATAATAATGATCTCAATAGAAGGAATACAGATAGGAATTTCTTCTACAATAAGGAGATTCATTCGTTTAATACTACGCCTATTATTCGGAAGCAATGCGTTTGCCGATCGTGGACAATCAAATAATGTTTCGCTGTCATTATATGATACAATCAAAATTAAAGTTGGTAGATCTGAGGGCAGGGTCAAGCCAGCCGACTTTGATAATAACAAGTTGGTTGACCTGGAAGTGACAAGTGAAAGAGAAAGCAACGTAACAATTTTACCTGGTACTGGTAAAGCGGGTTTTACAGAAGCTAAGGGCTCACCATTGTTTAGAGGACTTCTTCCTAACGATATTTCCATATTGTGCCGTTATTGGTATGCCAATAGTTTCGATTGCATCACCGTTCTGTAAACACCAGCAACCGCAGCACAAGAGTTTACACGATAACTGGCGTGGCTTCATTCACCAATGGCTTAATATCTTGCTGAGGTTCCCCTCACATCTTGCTTTGGTTTCATTTTTGTAAATTACAGCCAATATAAAAATCCGAGATCATGGTACTAAGTGTTAACGGTGTAAAGCGTGAAGTCACAGTAGATCCTGATGTTACGTTACTGACTGTTTTGCGTGATCACCTCGATCTGACCGGCAGCAAATATGGTTGCGGAGAAGGAGCTTGCGGCGCCTGCACCGTATTAATAAATGATAACCCAACGAAGTCATGTATAACGCCAGTCGGCAATGCAACCAACAAAGAGATCATCACTATTGAAGGCCTTGAAAAAAATGGAAAACTGCATCCGGTGCAGGAAGCATTTATTAAAACAGATGCTTTTCAATGTTCCTATTGTGCGCCCGGCATGATCATGTCAGTAGCGGCGCTGCTTAAGAAAAATAATGACCCCACTGAAGATGCCATTATAAAAGCGATGAATGGAAATATATGCCGTTGCGGAACTTATCCCTACATTTTAAAAGCCATTAAGCTGGCTGCTAAATCATAAATTACTCACAATGGAAAATCCAGGTTATTCACCCCATCCATTTGAGCCGGAACAAAACGAACTCCCACCGAAGGCGAACTATGATTTTGCACTTGACCGTCGCAAATTTTTTAAGCTCACTGGCGGCGGTTTGATCGTTGCATTTGTAATAAAAGACCTGCTGTCTTTTGGTAGCGAAACTCTTCCTTCCGAATCTTCATCAATGACAGGGGTGGAGTCATGGATACATATTGGCGAAGATGGAACGGTTAGTGTTTATACCGGTAAGGTTGAAGTGGGGCAGAACATACGTACCTCATTGAGTCAAATTGTTGCGGAGGAATTGATGGTGCCTGTCCTGTCAATTAAAATGATAATGGGCGATACCGACCTGGTACCATTTGATGCAGGTACTTTCGGAAGCCGCACGACTCCACAAATGGGTACTCAACTGCGTAAAGCTGCTGCAACGGCGCGACAAGCACTGGTGGATATGGCAGCAAAAAAATGGAATACAACAGCAACAGGTATAAGAGCTGAAAACGGGATGGTGGTGAATATTGTGACGAATGAGAAAACAAGCTATGGAGCGCTGACAAAAGGTGAGAAACTCATGATCACGATTTCGGATAATGTACCGGTGATCGCAGCAAAAGACTGGCAAGTGGCAGGTAAATCTTTACCCAAAGTAGATCAACGAAATTTTATCACCGGTAAACATATCTATGTTTCAGATATGAAGCTGCCGGGAATGCTTTATGGTAAAGTATTGCGTGCACCATCTTATGGAGCAAAACTCATTGACGCAGATCTGGCACAAGCAAAAAATATCCCGGGTGTTATTGTTGTAAAGGATGGAGATTTTATCGGGGTAGCAGCACCTGATGTAAAAACTGCAACGAAAGCTATACAATCGATAAATGCAAAATGGGAAGAGAAGAAAGAGCATCCATCAAACGCAACTATTTTTGATTACCTGGTAAAGAATCCTGCCGGTGATAGCGGTGGCAGAAATTCAGGATCGACAAACGGAGACGTTGATCGCGGATTAAAAGAAGCTGATTTCAAACATACCGCAACATATAATATACATTACATCGCACATGTACCACTGGAGCCAAGAGCGGCAGTAGCAGAGTGGACCAAAGAAAAACTTACCGTCTGGACGGGAACACAGCGACCGTTTGGGGTCCAGGAAGAACTGGCCGAAACTTTTAGACTAGATAAAAAGAATGTAAGAGTAATGATGCCGGATACGGGTTCAGGCTATGGGGGAAAGCATAGCGGCGAGACTGCTATTGAAGCTGCACGCCTGGCAAAGGAAGCGAATAAGCCCGTTAAAGTTGTTTGGACAAGAGAAGAAGAGTTTGTGTGGGCATACTTCAGACCCGGTGGAGTGATTGAAGTAAATGCCGGAGTAAATAAAAATGGCATCATCAATGCATGGAAATTTATTAACTACAATTCAGGTGGTGCCGGGTTGGACACGCAATATAAAGTTGGTAACAAACAGGTAGCACATGTTCGCTCCCATTCACCACTGAGGCAGGGTTCTTACCGTGGGCTTGCCGCCACGGCAAATGTATTTGCAAGGGAATGTCATATGAATGACCTCGCACATCTTATAAAGATGGACCCGCTTGAGTTTCGAATTAAAAATTTAGACGACAATCGTTTCATTGATGTGTTGCAAACAGTGGCGAAGAATTTTGGATGGAACAATTCAAAAGCTCCTGGTCATGGTTTTGGTATTGCCGGTGGTTTTGAAAAAGGCGGTTATGTAGGTACCTGTGCAGAAGTAAAAATAAATGGCGATAATGAAGTAAAGGTGGTCCGTATAACACAATCGTTTGAATGCGGCGCTATTGTTAATCCTCATCATTTGGAAAACCAGGTGATGGGTTCTATTGTGCAGGCACTGGGCGGTGCATTATTTGAAGCGGTTGAATTTGCCAATGGAAAAATTATTAATGCTGCACTTTCTGCTTACAGGGTCCCACGCTTTAGCGATATACCGAAGATCGATATAGTGTTGATCGACCGCAAAGACCTGCCATCAGCCGGTGCAGGCGAGGCTGCGATCATTGGAGTTGCACCTGCCATCCGGAATGCGATCGTGGATGCAACGGGAAAAGCTTTGAATACTTTGCCGATGTTGCCAAATGGGATGCTCGCATAGAATTTTACTCTTCCTCATTCTTTTAATTCACTGAAAATATAACGGGGTAGTGTACAGCCGGTAATAAAAATATCTTTTGCTTTTATTTCTTGAAATATTTAAGATAGAAAATGGGTTTGCAGGAAAAAATAGGAGCCAGGAATTGTCTCACAAATTATCATTATGTTTAGATAACCATTATTGACTTTAAGCATGAAAACAATTATTGCTCCCGTGGATTTTTCTGATGCATCGGCTAATGCTCTTTCATTTGCAGCAGAGTTGTCAAAGCGGGCCTCTGCCCGTCTTATGGTAATAAACATATTGCAGAAAGGTGAAAGCGAGTCGGAAACAAAAAACAAATTGAGATCTATAGAGTCAGACCTGAAAAGATCTTTCGGCGCCAATCTAAATTGTGAATCGAGTCTTGAACAGGTGGATCTTATCACTGCACTAAAAAAAATAATTGAATCTCAAAACCCCGACCTTATTGTAATGGGCACAAAAGGAGCAAGTGGGTTGAAAAAAATTTTAATGGGGAGCAATACTGTGAACGTATTAGCAAACACCAAAGTGCCGGTGCTTGTTATTCCGGAATCAGCGAGGTTTGAAAATTTTTTAAACCAGGGAAAAAACAACATTGTCCTGGCCACTGATCTCGACCTGTTGGAAAATGAACGGTCTCTTTATATTCTTAAAGAGATAGCCATGTTGATCATTGCACCCAAAATAAGTGTATTAAGTGTCAGGCCGCAAAATACCATGCTTCCCGATATGAAAAGAATGGAACGTGACTTTCTTCTTTCCTTTTTCACTCCTGAGCTTGAAACCGAAAAGATCACTGTCTTCGGTAGTAACGTGATCAATGGGATCAATTATTATCTCAACAAGAACGAAGACTCGGGGTTGGTAGCGATGATTGCCCGCGATTCGGGGCGTCTTATTCAAAAACACTATACAAGAGAGATGGCTTCACATACACATTACCCTCTGCTGGTTTTGCATGAAACTTAAAGTTAACTCCGCGGATCAAAATAGTTACTCATCAACTGTGTTGAGTAGATGCAAGTCTTCCTGATCAATCGGCATATGGAGATAATATTCTGACAGAGACAATTTTTAGTCCTGATGCGCCAGCCAGGCCTTCCCGCGGATTAGTAGGGTCTAATATCTTTGCCATCTGATCCACATCAAAACCAAACAATTGTTTCATAGCTATATTTCCTTTTTTCAATTCTTCTGCAGCATCAATATGTAGGTTTAATAAATATTCAGTTTTATATAAGCTTTTTGGATCAGTAATTTTCTTTACGATCCATTGGACATTACTATCATTTTTTGCAAATTCAATGCCTCCGTATGCAATGTTCTTGTTGGATGCGGGATATTCCACGGTCCATGAAAAATATGGCGGGTTGTTAGCTTCGCCTTTAAAAAAAAATAATTGTGATGGATGTTCAATGCTTGCATTACCTGAGTAACTCTGTTCCTCTTCGTCTTCGGTAGCATGCACTTCAAATCCGACACCTGCTGTGATCTCTGCACGCTGAATATCTCTGCTGAAGTGAAACCAACCTGTTTCACTTACATGTTCTGTTTTTGATTTAGGATAGGGATTATCTTTTGCGATTGCCACGAGAAACCCTTCTTTTAAAGCTGCAGTCGATGGAAAATGATACATGACTGCACTATGAAACATTTCAACGACTTCAGTATCCTCGCCGCCTTCTATTTTTACACCTGGAAGAGTGGCACGCTGCACTGTGTGTGTTTCTTGTTGGACGTAACGAATTTCAATTTTCACAGGATGTCCATCAATTCCTTTGATGACCTCTGTTCCTGTATAGAGGTCCTCACAGCCCCATACGTTTTTTGTCTGGCACTGTGCTTTTATAATAGCGGTTTTATCTGTAGTAAGCCTGAACCTTGTGGCTGCTTC
>DASUTO010000442.1:0-6837 GCA_036374555.1 Chitinophagaceae bacterium | reverse complement strand
CAGCTACCTGAATAAAATAATTACACTGGTGCAGGAAGCACAAAAAACAAAATCAAGAACACAGCATTTAGCTGACCGTGCTGCAAAATGGCTCACTTATATTGCATTGGGTGTTGGTCTTGTTACACTCATTGTATGGTTGTCTTTAGGGCAAGGAACTAATTATGCTGTAGAAAGAATGGTGACGGTGATGGTGATCTCTTGTCCACATGCATTGGGTTTGGCAATTCCATTGGTCGTAGCTATTTCAACAGCAGTATCCGCACAAAATGGTTTGTTGATCCGCAACAGGACAGCTTTTGAAAATTCAAGAAAGATTACCACAATAGTATTTGATAAAACCGGAACACTAACGAAAGGAGATTTTGGTGTAACAAGGATTGAAACTGAGGGTGCAATTTCTAAAAGCGAATTATTGCAATATGCCACCGCACTTGAACAATCATCGGAGCATCCGATCGCTGTGGGGATCATAAAAAAAGCGAAAGAAGAAAAACTGGAAATGCTTAGAGCAGATAATTTTAATGCGATAACCGGAAAAGGAGTGGAGGCAAGAGTGAAGGGGAAAAATATAAAAGTTGTAAGTCCGGGTTATTTAAAAGAAAAGCAAATTTCGATTCCCTCGAACAGTGCCTCAAGTGAAGCAGAAACTATTGTTTTTGTTTTGATCGACGATCAACTGGTTGGTTATATTGCATTAGCTGATGAGATCCGTCCTGAATCTAAATCTGCTATTGAATCATTTAAAAAAAATGGAATTAAAGTAATGATGGCTACCGGCGATAACGAAAAAGTAGCAAAAGCAGTTAGTGATCAGTTAGGCCTTGATGGTTATTATGCGGAAGTATTACCACATCAAAAAGTAGAGATCGTAAAGGAGCTGCAAAATAAAAATGAATTTGTTGCTATGACGGGAGATGGAGTGAATGATGCACCAGCATTAGCTCAGGCTGATGTGGGTATTGCTGTTGGTTCAGGAACTGACGTTGCAGCGGAAACGGCTGATATAATTTTGGTAAACAGTAATCCAAAAGATATTTTGAATCTGATCCTGTTTGGAAAAGCAACCTATAAAAAGATGGTGCAGAATCTTATTTGGGCTACCGGTTATAATGCTATTGCAATTCCTTTAGCTGCCGGAGTTCTTTATTCTACGGGATTTGTATTAGATCCTGCTATCGGCGCTGTATTTATGAGTTTAAGTACTATTATTGTAGCAATAAATGCTCAATTGTTGAAAGGGCAGATCAATAAAATGGATATCGTTTAATGAAACTATTTAACAAACCTCTCATTGTGCTGTTATTTGTAGCTGCGTCTTGCAGCGATTCTAAAAAACAGGAGTCAAAATCAATATCATCTTCACAAACAGAAATTGACAAAGTTAAGCTCACAAGTTTAAAGGGGATGTCAATTGATATGAAACAATACAAGGGGAAAGCGGTCTTTATAAATTTCTGGGCAACCTGGTGTAAACCTTGTATAGAAGAAATGCCCACCATAAAAAAGGCCATGGATCTTCTTAAAGAAGAAAAGATCGAGTTTTTATTTGCATCAGACGAATCAGCAGAAGAGATCCAGGCATTTGAAACTGAACATGGGTATGGCTTTAACTACACAAGTGCTGTTAATATGGATGATCTTAATATTATAGGGTTGCCGACAACATTTATCTTTGACAAAGATGGAAAGCAGGTTTTTTCGGAAATGGGTTACCGCAAATGGGACGATAAAGCCAATATTGATCTGCTATTAAAAATTGTCAAACCAGAATGAAAAAATTATTGACTGCATTATCGCTTGGAGGAATTTTATTTTCCTGTTCGGATGATCAAAATGAAACAGCGAGTAGAAATGCCGATTCTTCTTCAATAACAATGGTGGCTTCTCCGGTTGGGGATTCATGTGCTGAACCTTACCTGTTCACTGATAAGAATGGAATCGTTTATTTGTCATGGATCGAAAAAATTGGAGCACAGAGCACTTTAAAGTATTCTTGTTTTTTAAATGATAAATGGTCAGAACCCGTAACAATTGCGTCTGGCAGGAACTGGTTTGTAAATTGGGCAGACTATCCGGTAATTGCAAGTGACGGTAATAAAAACTTATTAGCCCATTTTTTAGAAAAGAGTGATACCGCAAAATTTACTTATGATGTGAAGATCGTTTCTTCAGCAGATTCCGGTAAGACATGGAGTTCTTCAAAGCTCCTCCATGATGATAATGTAAAAGCTGAGCATGGCTTTGTTTCTATCGTTCCATACAAGGAGCAATTCTTTGTAACATGGTTGGATGGAAGAAAAACTGCAAGTGAAGGAGCACATGGGGCTCATGACGGGCACCATGGAGAGATGACATTGCGTGCGGCATTTATCGATAAAAATGGAAATAAAGCAAATGAATGGGAACTCGATGAACGAATTTGTGATTGTTGTCAGACAAGTGCCGCGATTACCAATGATGGTCCTGTTGTGGTCTATCGTGATCGTTCAGGCGACGAAGTAAGAGATATGTCAATCGTTCGTTATGTAAATGATGGATGGACTGCACCAAAAACAATTCATGCTGACAACTGGCAAATCAAAGCATGCCCGGTAAATGGACCAAGGGCTGATGCAATAAATAATGATCTTGTTATTGCCTGGTTTTCTATGGAGGATAAAAAGGGGCAGGTCAAAGTTGTTTTTTCAAAAGATGGCGGAATAACATTTGGTCAACCCATCCGGATTGATGAAGAAAAACCGATTGGAAGGGTGGATGTAGTGATGCGGGATTCTGTAACTGCCATTGTTAGTTGGATGGAAGGTTCGTCAATAAAAGCTGTCGCGGTTCATGCTGATGGCAAAAAGGAACATTCGGTCATGATCGCATCTTCATCCGATAAAAGATCAAGCGGCTTTCCTCAAATGACCCTTATGAATAATAAAATTATTTTTGCATGGACCGACGATAAGAGCAAGTCAATCAAAATAGCAAGTATGGATTTATAAATCAGACCGGTTGAACTAAAATATTTTTTGCGACCTTTTCGCTGAATTGAACAATTCTCTTTTGCACCTCAACTGAAAAAGAGTTATCATACTCAAGTTTTTCCAGCAACTTGATTTTTATACCGGGGAGAATATTTAGTTTTCCTAAAAACTGCAGGAATGCATCACTGGTATCAATTAGATTTATAACTGTATAATTTTTCCCGGCCATGCAATCTGAAAGAGGTACTGATAAATTTGGTTTTACTTTTCCATTCTTATCCGGTATCGGGTCACCATGCGGATCAAAAGAAGGATAGCCGAGAAAACTATCCAGCCTGTCTACCAGGTCATCTGATTCAATATGCTCCAGTTGTTCGGCCAGCTCATGCACTTCGTTCCATTTATAATTCATTTTCTCTACCAGGAAAACTTCCCACAAGCGATGTTTGCGAATAGTAAGCAATGCTTTTTTCTTTCCGCTCTCCGTTAATCGGATAGATTTGTCAGGTAAGAGTTGCAACATTTTGCGGCCAGCTAATTTACGCACCATCTCCAATACTGTTGCCGGGTTTAGATTGAGTGCTTTAGACAACGCCGTATTATTCACTTTTTTATCTTTCCTGTTTTCCAGTTTAAAAAGCGTCTTTAGATAATTTTCTTCAGAATGGTGAGCGAAGTGAGACATGGGCCAAAAGTAAAAAGGATTGCCAGAAATAAAAAATTTGGTGTACCAAATAAAAATGATTTGATATTCCTTATATTTGCCATCGAATTATGAAACGGAGATTTTTACTGATAACACTGTTGATGGGTGGTTTTATTGCTGGTTTTGCCCAATCCTTTACTATTAATGGAAGGGTGATGAATGATGCTACGCCACTGGCAGGGGCTACTATTGAAATAAAAAAGTTGAGAAAGGTTGCGATTTCTGACTCGGCAGGTTACTTTTCAATCCCGGATATTCAACCGGGGAACTATCTCATACATATTTCAGTGATCGGATATGAATCTTTTCATGAAACTACAAAGGTGACAGAGAATACCACTGAAAAGATATTCAATTTAATGCCCATTACTTCGTCACTGGATGGAGTGGTAGTAACAGGCACGATGAAACCTGTTCAAAAAAAGGAAAGTCCAATATTAGTGGAAGTATATACTCCACAATTTTTGCGAAAGAATCCCGTACCAAGCATTTTTGAAGCATTGCAAAATGTAAATGGTGTTCGTCCGCAATTAAATTGTAATGTTTGTAATACCGGCGATATTCATATTAATGGACTTGAGGGACCTTATACCATGATAACGATTGATGGAATGCCAATTGTCAGCAGTCTGGCTTCTGTTTATGGTTTATTTGGAATTCCCACTCAATTAATTGACCGCATCGAGATCGTGAAAGGCCCAGCGTCAGGTTTATATGGTTCAGAAGCGATCGGTGGTCTCATTAATATCATTACTAAATCACCCGACAAAGCGCCGGCATTTACTTTTAATGCAATGACAACAAGCTGGATGGAGCATTCGCTGGATGCCGGAGCAAAATTCAAGATCGGTAGTAAGATCAATAGTTTGTTAGGAGTGAATTATTTTAATTATCAAGATCCCCAGGACAAGAATAAAGACAACTTCACTGATATAACACTTCAGCACCGCCTATCTGTTTTTAATAAATTTAAATTTCAACGAAAAAATGATCGTATTGCTTCCCTTGCCGGTCGATATTTTTATGAAGATCGCTGGGGTGGTGAAATGCAATGGAACAGGAATTTCCGCGGCACGGACAGTGTTTATGGTGAAAGTATTCGCACAAGCAGATGGGAACTGATCGGTAACTATCAATTACCTGTTCATGAAAAGTTCCTGTTTTCATTTTCGGCAACGGGACATCACCAGGATTCTTATTATGGAAAAACTTCTTATATGGCTGATCAAAAGATCTATTTTGGTCAATTGACATGGGATAGAAATATTTCGGGCAACCATAATGCTTTACTGGGACTTGCTGCCAGGTACAATTATTATGACGATAATTCCACTGCAACAAAGGATACGCTTACGGGAAATAATGCGCCGGATGATTTCCTTTTACCGGGTATCTTTTTGCAAGATGAATGGAAATTGAATAGCAGGCATCATTTACTGCTTGGAATGAGATATGATTATCATCCAGTACATAAAAATATATTTACTCCAAGGATTGCCTGGAAATGGTCGCTGAATGATAAACAAACAATTCGTGTAAATGCAGGCACTGGTTTCAGAGTGGTAAGTTTATTTACTGAAGAGCATGCAGCGTTAACAGGTGCAAGAGTGGTAGAAGTAAAGGAAAAATTAAAGCCTGAGAAAAGTTATAATGTAAATCTGAATTATTCTACCAGAATAACAGGAGACAAAACTGCATTGAATCTTGATGCATCTCTTTGGTATACGTATTTTCATAACCAGATCATTCCTGATTATCTTACGGATCCTAACAAGATCATTTATGCAAACCTTGATGGCTATTCTACTTCTCGCGGATTTACATTAAATCTTGAAGGAAATATCACCAGGAGATTAAAGGCGCTGGCTGGTGTGACCATACAGGATGTAGCAAAGTTTGAAAATGATGGCTCAGGCAAGAATGTAAGGCATGATATTTTACTTACTGAAAAATGGAGCGGCACCTGGGCCCTTACCTATAATTTTCCTGCATGGGGAATAACAATTGATTACACGGGTAATATTTATGGCCCGATGCAACTACCTCTTATCTCACCGCTTGATCCCCGACCAGTCAAATCACCAGTATGGAGCATACAAAATATTCAGCTGACAAAGAAAGTTTCATCCTCATTCGAAGTGTATACTGGAATAAAAAATTTATTGAACTGGACACCTGCAAAAAATAATTCTTTTATCATTGCCCGTTCACATGATCCGTTTGATAAAAAAGTAGAATTTGATGCTTCAGGAAAGGCCCTTTCCACTTCTGAAAATCCTTATGCCCTCACGTTTGACCCGGGGTACGTATATGCCCCCAACCAGGGAATAAGAATGTTTTTGGGATTGCGATTGACTGTTAAATAGCTACTGTTTGCCAATCCTTCTTCCAAGAAGTAGTTTGAATATTCGTTGATTTGAATTTTCAGTAAGACCAAAAAGAAAACCAGTCTGGATCTCCCACATTGGATGAATATACAGATCAATGATTGGCCCGAGCAAATGTTCCTGCATTTTTAATGGAAGAATATCCCTGAACTCTCCGAGGCTACCGTAATACTCAATTCCAAATCCAAATTTTTGCTTTATTGTATAAACAGTTTTGAATTGAGGGGAAAAACCAATTCCTTTATCGTCCCCGCTGACAACAAAATCAATATTCGGGTTAAAAGCAAGATAAAAGCTCCCGTAAGTTTTATCAATGATAGGACGTATCTCACCCTGCCAAAAAAAATCTGTAGTATCATTTGGTCTGAAGAAGCCGAACTCCGCTGATAGGCTGGCGCCAAAAGACCATTTCCATTTTTCCGGAACTGTTACTCTTGGCCGTATTTGATTACCTAGATAAGAATAAGTGCCGTTAGGATCAAAGCCTGCAAACGTATAAAAACCTATTTCAAAATTTTTTCCAAAGCCATGAGTTATTTCAAGAGTAGTGTTATACCACTTTGCATCTTTTGGGTTTGTCAGCAATTTGCTTCCTTTGAACGTATAGTTGTTATGCAGTTCAAATATTGTCCATTTATGTTGAATAGTAGGAGAGGCATATACCTGGATCTCGTTATCCGCTTGTGCAATTACAGAGTTTTTTACAAGCAGCAGGCCGGCAAATAAAAGAAGACATCTCATGTGGTGACTAAAAATAAGGAATAATATTACA
>DASUTO010000441.1:0-4976 GCA_036374555.1 Chitinophagaceae bacterium | reverse complement strand
TGACTGCAACGTCCTGGGTTTCGGTTTTGGTGACATCAACCTGGAGTATAAAACTAAAAGCGTCGCCATCTTTCTTGGTAACAACTTTGATAAAATCAACTTTTTTATTCAAATCTAAATCAAGGTTATTGATCCCTGTTTTTTCATCGTTTAACGATTTTTCAAATGCCTCGATAGTTTTTGACTTTTGAAACAAAGTCAATACTGCATAAAGGTCCAGGTTATCCCCGGGCAAGCCTAATAACTCAGTTGAATCCTGTGCAGCCTGAGAAAAAACATGTAAGCTTAACAAACTCACTGCTAGAACTAAAAAGCATAATTTCTTTTTCATGATCTGTAAGATAAAATGATAAATGGTTTCATTTGTAAGGTAACAAAAAAACAAATATAAAAATGGCGGTTTTTGAAATCGCTGCGTGCTATTCGATTCCCGATGAGTCAATTTCTTTTATAATACATTTTATTGCATACAATTTGCCGGTCACAATTTTTCATTTTACAAATTCTCTCAGGTCCACAATTTTTTGCTCAACAGCATCGAGATTTATAAGGCCTGTTCGGGGTTGATGCAATTCAATGATCAGGTTCAGCGTAAGTGCCATAACGATTGCATTGGCAAACATCGTTACAAGGGGTTTATTTTTATCAAATATTTCAATGCCTACCACAAAACCATCTATCAACATAAAGATCAGTAATACCCACAAAACCAGCATAGGCACCTTGCTTATTTTTTCTCCATCTCTTGTAATAGCAATATCCATCATATTATTTACGGCAGGTATCATTTGCCCTGAGCGTACTGCACTCTCACTATTTTGCATTTGCAAAACCGTTTTGTCCCAAATTCTTTTAGCAATCAGCTCACCCTTCTTTCGTTCTTTCCTTGATTTGTCGTTATCTAATTCATTGTAGTAGGCGATCCTTGCTTCTATATATTCTCTGAAATCGGCACGAAGCAGGTTGCGGAGACTGTCAGGATAAATATCACAACGTAGCAAAGCCGTATTAATATATGCTGCTTCCTGCGCAATGAGACGCCTTTGCGTTTCAAATTTTGACATAGCAACTGAGAAAGTAAATGCCATTAAAAGTGATAAAATACCAAATGCTGCCGCGGAGATTCTTCCTTGCAACGTTATTTCAGGATGCTTTTCCCGCCATTTTTTTCTGAAGTATTTTCCTAAAACTCCCACTAAGCAAATCAGGAGAAATATGATCATTACAAGTACAAATGGAGACAGGTCAAATAATTTATAGAGATTCATAGAATGTGTTTGTTAGTTTTATCCCGAATATAATTTATTTTTTGCTGCCTTCTAGTTAACCATCATTTTAAACCTATGTGTCCGTTAAGCAGTGTATCAAAATAATTTTTTTTAATAAATAAAATGATTTAGTTTGGAAAAAGCAATGAGAGATCTGTGAATAATTTACAGCCGAATAGTTTTTATACGCTCCTTTCCAACAATAATTTCCTGTGACAAAATCACAAAAAATATAACGGTCATACTATAGTCTTTTTATTCGATCAAACAATAAGAATTTAAAATAAAAGCGTATGAGACGGATTTTTTTATTGGCATTGATCTTTATAAGGATACCGCAAACAGCAGATGCACAGGAAACAAAAAAAGAAGAGAAGGAATTCAGGAATACCATTCATTTCAACCTGACAAACCCATTCATATTCGGCGACAGGTCTATAGTATTTGGATATGAACGTGTATTAAATAAAAAACGTTCTTTCTCAGTTAATTTTGGATTAACAGAATTTCCATTCAATCTTATTAGTGGAGATTCATTGCGGGCAAATACTGTACTTGATAGCAGGGGTTTTAATATTTCTGCTGATTATCGCTTTTATCTGGCTAAAGAGAATAAATATTCCGCACCCCGCGGCGTATATATAGGGCCTTATTATTCTTATAATCTTTTTGGAAAAAAACTTTCCTGGGCATTAACCAATTCAAACGGCAGCACATCACAGGTGGAATCAGACGTGAGTTTAAATGTGCATACTATTGGTCTTGAAATGGGTTACCAGTTCATTTTCTGGAACAGGCTTACATTAGATATGATCTTATTAGGACCGGGTGTAGGTTGGTACAATCTACAAGCATCTCTTGGTACTAATTTATCGGGTGCCGACAGAGAAAAATTTTTTGAATTATTAAATGAGGCGCTTGCTGAAAAATTTCCAGGCTATGGTATTATTGTTGATGAAGGAAATTTTAAAAGGACAGGTGTAGAAAAAACTACGACGTTTGGGTATAGGTATATGGTACAGATCGGGTTCAGGTTTTAAGTGATATCATCATAATTAAGGCCGCATTAACGGCGAAAAAGGAGAAAGAGATAATTGAGTTATATTTATAATCCCACCATAAAAAAATTGGGTTACCATCAATATCAATTAGTTCAATATTTTGAATACAGAAATAACCAAAAAGAAAAAAAAGCACCGGGTAAGAACGATCATACTCTGGACGATCGGGATCCTTCTTATCGTTATCATCGTGGGCGGTGTTATTGTCTACAATAATCTTAACAGGATACTTACAAATGCATTGACCAAAAGTTTTAATTCAAATATTGCTTCTGATGTTTATGAATTAAAATTTGAAGATCTAAGTGTCAACATGCTGGCAGGGGATGTGAAAGTATACAATGTAAAATTGCAGCCGCGGGAAAAACCTTTACACCACTATCCTTATATCAACAGCTCATTCAGTCTCACGACGCAAAGAATGATCCTGAAAAATGTTGAACTGATGACCTTGATAAGAGAGGATAAGCTGGTGCTCGAAAAAATTGAAATAATAGAGCCAGAAGTCAAATTAAGAATAGAGGATAAGATCCCGATATTTCTTCCTTTTAAAGACACATCTGTATCCGCAGATAAAGAGAAAAAAAGCAATAAGAAATCCATCGAATCATTTTCGCTTAAAGAATTTAAAATGGCTGATGCCGCGTTTCATGTTTCAAATTTGGTAAAAGAAAGAGAATTCAACATCAAAAACTTAGATATTTCATTAAAGGATATGTTGATCAATAAACAACCAGGCAGGGATATCGTATCATATAAAAGTTTTGAACTTTCGGTCGGAGAATTTGAGGGGGATCTAAGGATGAAATCCAGGCATATCAAATTCAAAGATTTTAAAATAAATATTGATTCGCTTCATGTTGAGCAAACCATTGATACATCGATCTATCATTTCGCTGATTTCAGCACAGGTTTAAAAGACCTGGCTATTCAAACCAAGGATAGCCTTTTCCGGCTCACATTGCAATCTTTCGATATTTCATATAGTGACAGATCAATAAAGCTAAAAGATGTTGTCTTCAAACCTAATGTAAGTGAGGCGACCTTGCAGGCTCGTAACAAATACCAAAGCACACAGTTCTCTGGTTCGATTGGAACTTTAAACCTGCTTGGTGTGAATTTCGACTCGCTCATGTTTCGACAGAAAATATTTATTAATGAAATTGTCCTTGACAAAGTATCCGCTTCAATTTTTAAAGACAAATCAAAACCAATTGATCCTAATAAATTTCCTGAATACCTGGGTCAGTCTATAAAAGGTATTCCATCACCGGTATTAGTAAAGAAGGTATCCGGAACGGACATCAATCTTGTTAACCGTGAACGAAACCCGGATGGTAGCTATGCAACCGCTAACATACACCGGGCAACCGTGGAAGTAAAAAATATTACCAATCTTTCATCTGCTGAAATACTCCAACTCAATGCCAACGCATATCTTGAAAATAAAGCTCATTTCTATCTAGGTTTAGGTTTCAGTTATACAGAACCAAAATTCAGCTTCGATGGAAGAATTGAAAAATTTGATTTAGCTGGTTTAAACCCACTGATCGAGGCATATACTCCTGCAAGTGTTCACAAAGGAGTGGTGGATGAAATGACATTTTCAGGTACTGTTTACCGGACAAATTCGAGCGGTACAATGAAGTTTTTATATCATGACCTGGATATTGATGTGGAACTTGAGGGAAAGGCAAAATGGAAAAGTGATGTTCTTGCGTTCGGAGCCAACACAGTTTTACCATCTGCAAACCCTGCAGACGGTCAGCCAACACGCGTTGTAAAGTTCAAAGCTGAAAGAGATATGCACAAATCATTTGTCAACATTACTATAAAATCACTTTTAGCAGGACTGAAAGAAACCGTGCTGATGTCGAAAGACAACAAGAAGGCTTTTCGTGAAGAAAAGAAGGAGGCAAAAAAAGAAGCACGAGCAGCAAAAAAAGAAGAAAAAAAGAAAGCAAAAGAAGAGCGGAAAAAAATAACCCATAACCTATGACAGTCATTGCAAATATTTCTGAATCGGGTTTATAAAAAACGGTTACTTTAATATTTGTTTTTCAAAGTTTCTTATATTGCTATAAATAATAACTTATCCCATCATTAAAATGAAGTAAAAAATGAAACAATTTCAGTCTTTGATCTCAGCGGCACTTGCAGTAACTATTGTATTTACTGCTTGCACAAGTGACGCTGATAAAGAAACAACGGCTACTACTGATACAGCTTCGAACACTACAACCGAGATAAGCTCTGCTGAGGCAAATCAGCAAAAGCTCGAAGCGAATAAAAAACTTGTTACAGACTTTCTTCAGTCATTTTTTGGCGACAAAGATTCAACCGCAATAGATAAGTACCTTGCTGATAATATTATCCAGCATAGCCCTCTTTTACACGATACCAAACAAGGTTTTAAAGAAGATCTGCGGCCATATTATACGAGACCCGATCTTCCTAAAACAAAGGTTGATATAAAACATATAGCAGCCGAGGGCGATAAAGTGTGGGTAATGGTAAGAGATGTAGCTCCTAACGGTAAGGTGTTTGCAAGAATAGATATCTTCAAAGTTGAAAATGCAAAAATTACCGAGCATTGGTCGGTTGAGCAAGCTGAGCCTAAAGAATCGGATAATAAAAACACCATGTT
>DASUTO010000440.1:0-10493 GCA_036374555.1 Chitinophagaceae bacterium | reverse complement strand
CCGGCTACTAAACTTCTTGGCGGTATTTTTTCATCCTGTTTTATAAATGTCAATGCACCAACTATACATTCATCACCCAATTCAACATTATCCATGATAACTGCATTCATACCAACCAAACAATTTTTTCCAATGGTGGAGCCATGAATGATTGCCCCATGACCAATATGTGCTCCTTGTTTTAATAACACTGTTACACCGGGGAACATGTGAATCGTGCAATTTTCCTGCACATTACACCCGTCTTCAATAATTATTTGACCCCAATCTCCACGCAGAGCTGCACCGGGACCGACGTAACAATTTTTACCGATGATGACGTTTCCCGTGATAGCAGCAAGCGGATGAATAAAAGAGGATTCGTGAATAATGGGTTTGTAGTTGTTGAACTCGTAGATCATTTCTTTTGGATGTGTATAAGGTTTATAAGCCTTCTTTACCAATTAACTTCTTATCCGTCCGAAAACAAAGACCCTTAAAAAGAGCGACATCCTGATCATTTTGATTTCTTATTGTTATATGATAAAGACCCGTAGATCTTCCATTGTGAATTTCGATCGCTTCAGCGGTTAATTCATCACCAATATGAACCGGTTTAATAAAATTGATCGAAGTGTCCAATGCAACGGATAAATTATTTCTATTATTACAAGCAAAGGCAAAGGCACTATCACCAAGTGAAAATGGAATGCCGCCATGAACAATTCCAAATCCATTTACCATTTCCTTTCTGACGGTCATTTTGATCCTGCTATAACCTTCTTTTATTTCCAATACTTCTATTCCAAGCCATTGACTGAAAGAATCGTTTTCTATCATATGATCAACAACTTCCTTATGAATCGTAGGCATAACAATTAGTATTTTATTCGCCGGTAAATTTTGGAATTCTTTTTTCTAAAAATGCTTTTACACCTTCTTCAAAGTCTTTTGTACTTGCTGCTCTTTGTTGGTAAACATCTTCATCCTGCAATTGCTCTTCCAAAGTACCCCTGGAAGAAAGACCAAGCAATTGTTTTGTATAGGCTAACCCTTTGGTTGGCATTTGAGACAAATAGGAAGCGATACTCATAGAATTCTCCGCAAATGTTTCATCCGGAAAAACTTTATAGATCATACCAATGCGTTCTGCCTCTTCTGCAGGAACTTTTTCCCCCAGCATCATTAATGCACTTGCTTTTTGCCAACCGATCAACCTTGGTAAAATGTATGTGCCACTGCTGTCGGGTATCAAACCAATTTTTGAAAAGGCCTGGATAAATGATGCAGATGCTGATGCAACAACTATATCACAACACAACGCAATATTGGCGCCGGCACCGGCGGCTACACCATTGATCGCAGCAACAACCGGTTTTTCTAACCTTCTTATTCTTTCTATTATTGGATTATAATGTTCTGAAAGGATTTTTGCCATACCTGGCCCATTGGGATCTACAACTTCTGCAAGATCCTGTCCTGCAGAAAACCCTTTACCTGCACCGGTAATATAAACACATCTTACTTCTTTACTTTTGCATTCATCTAATTTCTCCTGCATCAGCAACGCCATTTCACGATTGAATGAATTCAATTTATCAGGACGATTCAAAGTGATGATGCCTACAGAATTTTTTATTTCAAATAATATAGAGCTCATCTATTTTTATTTAATGGCTAAATTGTTATCAGGTATACTTCGCGCCATTTAACAATTTAACCATATAACAATTGGGAACTAGATATATTTTGTTTTACCCGGTACAGCTATTGGATAATATCCATCAGCATCAGGCACTACGGGCGGCATTGCATTCCATGCAAATTCTTTTGGCATAATATCAATGCCAGAGTTTATCAATTTATCCCAATTCAAAACTTGTCCTGAATAAGTTGCCATTCTTCCAAAAATAGCGGTCATGGTGCTTTTTGCGCCGTTCTCTGCATCAGCAAATTTGTATTCACCTTTTGCAATAGCTGCAAATAATTCATCATGTTCTGCTTGATATGGATCATTCTCATTTTTTCTGTCAAACTGGAATATCACTTTTCCGCTATTATCTTTTATATGTGCAGCACCACAGAAAATTTTTCCTTTTGTACCGATCAATAGCTCGTCTACTTTACTCATTGTCCCCGGGATGTGACGACACTGACTGTTTAATATAGAGCCATCTGCATATTGAAACTCGACATAATGATGATCAAAGATCTCTCCATGATCTTTTCCCTTTCTTACTTGTCTTCCACCCATGCCCTGTGCTTTTACGGGGTAGCTTCCTTTGAACCAGTTCACGACATCAATATTATGTATATGCTGTTCCACAATATGATCGCCGCAAAGCCAGTTGAAGTAATACCAGTTCCGCATTTGGTATTCCATTTCTGTTTGCCCGGGTTTTCTTGGATTTACCCAAACACCATCATTATTCCACCATGCCTGGGCCGAAGTAATATCACCGATCAACTCTTTTTTTGCATACAACTCCCGATAAGAATTCTGATAATGACGTTGCAAACCAACCACCACATTCAATTTTTTTTGTTTTGCGATCTCCGCTGCATCCAACACTCTTTTTATTCCCGCAGGATCGGTGGCAACAGGTTTTTCCATAAAAATTTGTTTACCCTGCTTCACGGCTTCTTCGAAATGTAAAGGACGAAAACCCGGCGGCGTAGTTAATATCACTACGTCAGCATGTGCCATTGCTTTTTTATATCCATCAAAGCCAGCATATTTTCTTTCCTCAGGAACATCGATCCTGTTTTTAATACTTGTTTTTCCTTCCTTCGCATCAGCGGTTAATTCTTTATATGAACTATCGACCCTGTCACGAAAAGCATCTGCCATGGCAACGAGTTTTACATTTTGTTTTGTAAGGCAAGCTTGCATTGCTGCACCGGTACCACGGCCACCGCACCCGATCAAGGCGACTTTGATCGTATCCTCAGCGCCGCTGAAAAAATTTGCTTTTGATAATAATGGCGCTGCCATGACTCCTCCTGTAAGCACTGCAGAAGTTTTTACAAAATCGCGGCGGGAGTTCTTATTTTCTGTATTCATAAAAAAGTGTTTTTTAATTTGAGAGATATAAGGTAAAGAATTTTTCTATTTCATCCGCTGATGGTTGTTTTAATGGCCGAACTAACCTGAAGCCGGCGAACGGCGCATCCGTCAACCACCATTTACTTTTCGGTATTTGCGGATCACGACGATTCCATTCGGGTAACCATTTTGTTCTGTTGGCACAACGAAGTTCGGTTGCTTCATCAACATAAGATCCGCCTTTCAATAGTCCTGGATGCCGGCTTGTGGGTTTTAATTCAGGATCTGCATTCACCTCTTTCATTTTGGTAAAATAATTTTCATCGTACTGGTCCATCACCCACTCACTAACATTTCCTAATATATCGTATAAACCAAAGGCATTTGGATGTAATTGTCCAACCTTATGATAAGCAGCGTTACTGTTTTTATTATACCATGCATATTTTTCAAGATCGCTATCGTTGTTGCCAAAAAAATACGTTGTTGAAGAACCGGCACGGCATGCATATTCCCATTCAGCCTCTGTTGGCAGGCGATAAAAAACTCCTGTTTTATTATAAAGCCACCTGCAGTACATAACTGCTGTTCTCTGTTGCATACTGTTTACCGGAAAGCCACCATCACGACCCATATCCCAGCTAAGGTCGATATATTGAGGGCTTGGTCTTGTAATAGCATCTGTTCCTAAATTCTGGCTGGTATTGGCATCTTTAAAAAAAATATCAAACTCATCATGTGTCACTTCATAGACTCCCATCCAGAAAGGAGAAATGGAAAATTTTTTTTGCGGACCTTCATGTGTTTGTCTTCCTCTTTCACTTTCGGGGCTACCCATTGTAAAGTTTCCTCCTTTGATGGGAACCATTTTAAATTTAAGTGAAGAGCCGGGTATCGCCTGTTCGTAGGATTTGAAGGAGGTATCTGTTTGTTGTGATACGGCTTTTTGCTGAGCAAGTAGAAAAAGTATATAAAGTATAAATAGTCTTCTGTTCATATGGGCCGACAAGTTAATAAAGTTCAGGGTTGTTTCTTTTGAAAATACTTATCGAAACTTTTTGTTTTATGAGTAACGATCCTTTCGCCGTTCAAGGTTGCAATAAATAATGCAGCATGTTCTTTTTTGGCTAATGCCAGTGCTTTTTTTATTGGCAGAATACTACAAGCTGTTGCAAGCCAGTCAGCATCTGCGCCATATTTTGCAATCACCGTTACATTTCGTTGCGAAGTAACTCCATAACCTGTTCCCGGGTCAATAATATGGGAATATTTTATTCCGTGATGAATTGTATAGCGATATACATCCCCTGAAGTAGAGACAGCAAAATTCTTCAGTTCCAGTTTTTTATCCCAGATCTCGTTTTCATTTCCCGGGAGATTGACGCCAATCGTCCAACCATCTTTTCCTGGAGGCGCCTCACCCATAACGATATCACCACTTGCATCAACTAATGCAATGTTGATATTTTTAGTTTTTAAAAGATCAATTACTCTTTGTGCAGCATAGCCAGGCACAATGCCGCCAAAGTCGAGTCGAATACCTGGTTGCTTAAATGAGATCGTTTTAGATCGTTCATCCATAACAAGGTTTTTGAACCCTGTCAGCTCATTTGCTGCTTTTATTTCTGCTTCTGATGGGAACCTGTTTTCTTTTTTTGCTTTTCTCCACAGTTGGGTTAATGTTCCTATTGTGATGTCAAAAGTTTTACCTGATCTTTCCCATGCCTCTTTTGATCTTACGAGCATGTCAAATAATCCATCGGAAACTTTTATATCAGTTTGGTTTTCCTGCAGAGCAAGTCTACCCACTTCACTTTCTGAGCTGTAATCGCTGAAAATATTATTCAATGAATCAACAATTGAAAAGCAACCTTTTGCTATTAGCAATGCTTCTGTAGAATCGGTATGATAAAAAATAATAGTGAACGGTGAACCCATTTTTGTTTCTGAAAATTGAAATCTTTTCAGTTGGGCTGAAACAGAGAACGGCAACAACAAAAGAAAAATCAATCGCAACATGAACGGGATGTCTTACATTTAAGTTCGAAAGATAAAAGTTTATGGAACGCAGAAAATTTATCCGCAATAGTTTTTTATCCGGCGCCGCCACTATCACCGTTGGTCAATCGTTTGCAGCAAATAAAAATGGAATTTCTTTAACAGAAAGCAAGCCATTTAACCTTGATTATGCTTTTCACGATGGCATGTTTAAGAATAATGCCGGCGATGATTTTTTGGAACAGATCAAATGGGCCTATGACCAGGGCTTCAGAAGCATTGAAGATAATGGTATGATGGGTCGTACAGTTGAACAACAAAAAAAGATCGGTGACCTGTTGGCAAAGCTCGGAATGAAAATGGGAGTATTTGTTATTACCTCTGATAGCTGGCATTGGAAAACGTCATTGACATCAGGTAAGCAGGAATTCATCGACAGAATGATGAAAGATTGTAAGGAAGCAATTGAAGTTGCTAAAAGATGCAACGCAAAATGGATGACCGTTGTTCCCGGGAATTTTGACAGAACACAATCGCATGATATGCAAACGACGAATGTGATCTCTGCTTTACGAAAAGGTGCAGCAATATTAGAACCACATGGACTTGTTATGGTATTGGAAGCACTGAGTGATAATCCCGATCTGTTTTTAAGAGGTACTCATCAATCATATATGATCTGTAAGGCGGTGAACAGTCCAGCTTGTAAATTTTTATTTGACATGTATCACATGCAACGCAACGAAGGGAACATCATCGCCAATATTGACAAGGTTTGGGATGAAACCCCTTATTTTCAAATTGGTGATAACCCGGGAAGAAAGGAACCTGGTACCGGAGAAATGAATTACAGGAATATTTTCAAACATATCTATAATAAGGGATATAAAGGAGTTTTGGGTATGGAACATGGAAATGCCAAACCTGGCAAAGACGGAGAGATGGAATTAATAAAAGCGTACAGGGAAGCAGATTCTTTTAAATGATCTTATTGCTTTATTTATGAATTATAAAGAACATAGTTGATCGACTTATTTTTTCAGCCTTATGCGGTAAGCGGCGCTTATTTTAATGAAAAGACCATCGCCCCAATTATCAGTCGTTGTATATGTTTTTTTTTCGGTGCCGTTGCGCAGTTTGCGCAGAATTCCATAACCAGGTTCAAGGGTAAAACAAATATTTTTGGCAGGATATATATCGAGAAAAGCGGAAACCTGGTTATCATCTATTCGCAAATACTGTCCGTCTTTCAGCCGGTAACTGTTGGTAATAGCCCTGAAAGTCATGCCTCCGTATAAATGAGAATTGAACTGATGCTCCCATGTAAAACGACCGGGAAGCAAACCGAAAAGATAATTCCGTTCATCGATTCTCCAGTCGGCACCAAGTAAAGGCATAAAAAAGAAACCGAAGAAATCAGCATTCATATAAGCGCCGAAACGGATTTTTTGTCCCGGTGATCTTTCATAACCGAAAAAGCCAACACCACCGAGTTGAAAAGTACTGCCGGCAAACAACTCTTCACCGTTTGTGCGCAGAATAGGGTTTATCACCATAGTCCATTTTTTATTTTTCAATGGAATTATCAATCCGATTGGAAAAGCAATGCTCTGCACTGCCGGCTGAATATTTTTTACAGAAGCTGAATCAATCTGCCAGTTTTCATAAAAAGGGCTAAGGAGCAGGTAAGTATTGCCTTTGATTTTTATGGGCAGTTCATTGCCAGCCCACAAGTGAGTAAAAGGAGTGCCCCGACTGTTACCACCAGCGCGGAAAGCATAAGTATAACGAACCTGGATAGGATCCACATAGGGTTGTGCTGATAATAACAATACCAATATTTGAAAACTGGAAATAAGGAAGAGTCGCTTCATTTCAGGTGGTTAAGCGTCACTAAGATAGAAATATCAAAACGTAAAACAACATTGAAAAAAGGGTGAAAATTTTTTAGCGGAGAATTTTATCTAATGACACTTAAAATAATCAAAAGGTTCTTTGCAATCATCACATTGATATAATGCTTTGCAAGCGGTGCTGCCAAACTCGCTGATGCGATGTGTATGGTAAGAATCGCAATGAGGACATTGAACAGCTTCTGCAGCTGCAAATAATTTCTGATCACAAACCTGTTGTTTAGGATTAGGCGGAGCTATTCCGTATTCTTTCAATTTTCTCTTTCCTTCCTCACTCATCCATTCTGTTGTCCATGCCGGTGACAGGGCTTGTGTGATCTTTATTTTCTTAAAACCCAATGTAGCTAACTGAATTTTTATGGTAGCAGAGATCATATCCATAGCAGGACAACCAGTGTAAGTTGGAGTAATGATAACTTCTAATTCGTCATTGCTCATTTTAATATCTCTCACGATCCCGAGGTCGATAATTGACAATACAGGTACTTCCGGATCATTGATCTCTTCCAGGTAAAAATAAATTGCTTCTTTATTTATTGTATGTATTGTCATAACACTTCTTACCACTCACAGCCGGGGTAAGTCCTTTGCATGTATTGTAATTCAGTGAGAATATTACCTAAATTCTTTGTGTGGTTTCCTTCTTTGCCGCCGGTTTGTATAGAAACTTCTCCAGGTATGCTTAATGTTGCCTCAGAGAAAATTTCTGTCACTTTATTTATCCAGGGCTCTTTTAGTTTTGAAACATCAATACCAGTTCCATTACCCGCAACTCCTAGTTCGTAGCTCGAAGCTTCAAATAATTCTCCTGTATATTTCCAAAGTCCATCGATCGCTTTTAGCATCCGTTCATGACTTTCTTCCGTTCCATCTCCTAACCTTATTACCCATTCACTGCTCCAGCGAAGATGATAAGTAATTTCCTTTAAAGATTTTTCTGCAATGGCAGCAATTTGTTCATTTTTGCTATCCTGTAATTGTTGAAATAGTAAATACTGATATTGACTAAAGAAAAATTGCCTGAGAATTGTTTGTGCCCAATCCCCTTTAGGTAGTTCAACAAGTAAGCAGTTTTTAAATTCGTTTTCCTTTCTTAAATAAGCAAGCGAATCTTCGGTTGCGGCCCCCTCTAAATCTTCCCCTACGGGGGAGACTTTCGCAGCACTCTGATTATTAATAAGAGTTGCAGCATATTGATAAAAATTCCTGGCCTGCCCGATCAGGTCAAGGGAAATATTAGTAATGGCAATATCCTGTTCAAGCACGGGTCCATGTCCGCACCATTCACTATTACGTTGACCGAGTATCAGTGAATTATCGGCAAGATGTAAGGTATAGTCAATTAATAGTTGATTCATTTTCTTAACTCTCCGCCGGAGGCGGAGTTGGGGTTTACATCTGGTTCACTTCATCAGGCAGATCATAAAAAGTGGGGTGACGATAAATTTTGTCAACTGCCGGTTCAAATAATTCTCCAGCTTCTTCAGGATTGGACGCATGAATATATTTCGACTCAACCACCCAAATACTTACTCCTTCCATTCTCCTTGTATAAACGTCCCTGGCATTTTCAATTGCCATTTGCGCATCTACAGCATGCAGACTGCCTACATGTTTATGATCGAGACCTTGTTTGCTCCTGATAAAAACTTCCCAAAGCGGCCAATCACTCTTAGTCTCACCCGAGACAATATTACCACCTGCTTTATCTTCAGGAATATCTCCGTAATAGAATTTTCTGATTTGAATATTCATTTAAATTATTGATTATTTATTATTAATTATTTCATGATTCATTTTTGCAGTTTTCAGGTATTTAATATAAAAATTAAGCTGTTTTAAACATTCTTTATACTCCTTATTGATATCATTCAATATTTCTTTTGTAATAAATTTTTCGTCATACGCAGAAATCATATGTTCCAGAGTTTCGTCAAGGGAACCTCGGGAGTTCCTGCAAAATTGGATATTTCTCCTGATGGTGAAACCGTCCGAAGCCTTCTGCGATATTGGCTAATTGATTTACTTGAATCAAGTACCTGTGCTTTCAAATGATATTTTTCTGACTTCGGAAAATATTTCCTGGCAATCGATGAAATCTGTTTTCTAAAAGCCCTGCATGTTTTATATACTGGTAAGTCATAAAAATGATTATAGTTGGGCATAATAATCAATAATTATTAATAAATAATTATGCTGCTTTCCTGTTCTTTCTTTTCTCAGCATATGCACTCGCAGCCTCTCTTACCCATTCCCCTTCTTCCCATGCTTTTTTTCTTGCATCCAATCTTTCTTTATTGCAGGGGCCGTTCCCTTTAACGACTTTCCAAAATTCATCCCAGTTTATTTCGCCAAAATCATAATGCATTCTCTCTTCATTCCATTTTAATTTATCATCCGGGATCTTCATTCCTAAAATTTTTACCTGCTCTGCACACATATCCACAAAATTTTGGCGGAGCTCATCATTGGATTTTCTTTTTATTTTCCATTTCATGCTTTGTTCACTATTGCTGCTTTCACTATCATGCGGACCAAACATCATCAACGATGGCCACCACCAGCGGTTGATCGCATCCTGGCACATTGCTTTTTGTTCATCTGTTCCTTTGCTTAGTACCAATAAGATCTCAAAACCCTGGCGCTGATGAAAACTTTCTTCCTTGCAGATTCTAACCATCGCTCTTGCATAAGGACCATAAGAGGTTCTTGTGAGCATCACCTGGTTCATGATCGCTGCTCCATCAACTAACCAGCCAATGGCGCCGATATCAGCCCATGTTTGTGCTGGATAATTAAAAATGGATGAATATTTTGCTTTGCCGCTGTGGAGATCATTGATCGTTTCTTCTCTTCTAATTCCCAGCGTTTCGCAGGCACTGTATAAATACAAACCATGACCTGCTTCATCCTGAACTTTTGCGATCAGGATCGCTTTTCTTTTTAATGAGGGGGCTCTAGAGATCCAACCCCCTTCCGGCAACATGCCTACTATCTCGCTATGAGCATGCTGACTTATCTGCCGGATATTTGTTTTACGATAAGCATCGGGCATCCAGTCTTTAGGCTCGATCTTTATTTCACCATCAATTTTTTGCAGAAATATTTTTTCCAAATCAAGGGTCTTCATCTCGCTAGAAATTTAGATAGCAAATCTAACGAAAACCAACGAGTGTTAGTTTATGATATTAATCACATGATAGAAGAAAACCCCCAACTTTCATCGGGGGTTGTTGCTACTAATCAGACCTCACCTTCCATATATGTCTTACGAAAAATCGGGAGGTGCTGTGATGTTGGTTTCTCCTGAGGCATTACTCACAATATTTTTTCTTAAATCGATCTCTGTGTGGATAGCCTTGATCGTTAACTTGCATTTTTCGTACTCATCAGTGAAGCTGCCATCAGCCAGCATTTTTGTATAATCAGAAGTATACTTCGCTAATAGATCCATTAATTGCGAATTATCAAGAGCATGTAATTCCTGCATAGCTGTTGGTTGGTTGACGACCTTGGGTAACAGCAAAAACTGTACGATGTTCGAAAGATCGTGTCAG
>DASUTO010000439.1:0-3774 GCA_036374555.1 Chitinophagaceae bacterium | reverse complement strand
AGCCTTTTATTTTCTCCATCCCATATTGGCAAGATTTTTTGAGGATACAATATCATGACCAATGTGCCCACAATAAACCAGGCCGCTTTTTATAAGCATTTACTTCTATTTGCTTTTTTTCTGCTCCCTTTTTTTGCATTTCCCCAATTACAATTGAATATCGGCGAGGATACTTCAAAATATAAGATCATTGAAGCAAGTAAAGAATATGACCGGAGTCCTTCTTATCAGAAAAAATGGGGAACACATTACCGAAAAGAATGGGCCACACCCATAAAAGTGAAAATTGTGAAACTGGACACGCTGGCTGGAGGGTTAATTCCTTATCAAAGTGGTGGCGGAAGACAAAGCAAGAGTTTACGATTGAAAGATAAAGATGGAAGAGAGTATGTTTTAAGGAGTATTGATAAAAGTTTTGGGAAAGCATTGCCTGAAATTTACCAGGGAACATTTATTGAGTCCCTCATTAATGACCAGGTTACCATCGGACATCCATATGCTGCACTAACAATTCCTATAATGGCAGAAGCAGCAGGCATCTATCACACAAATCCTGAAGTAATTTTTATTCCCGAACAACCTGCTCTTGATTCATTTAATAAAGATTTTGCCAATCAACTTTTTCTATTTGAACAACGGCCCGATGAAAATTGGGAAACCGCTGCAAACTTTGGCAATTCAACAAACATTATCGGCACTGAAAAATTGTTCAGCGAACTTTTAGAAGATAACGATCACAGTGTTGATCAGCTTGCCTATGTAAGAGCTCGTTTGTTTGATTTCCTGATTGGTGATTGGGGCCGCCATGAAGATCAGTGGCGTTGGGCAAGATTCAAAAAAGATGATGAAAAGATCTATAAACCAGTTCCAAGGGACAGGGACCAGGCATATACAAAATTTGATGGAAAATGGTTAGGATTTGCAATTTCCGTCGCCGATCTTAATCACCTGCAATCATTTGAAGGCAATATAAAAGATATTACAACTTTTAATTTTCCTGCACGAAACCTGGACCGAAGGCTTGCTAATGAACCTTCCCTCCAACAATGGAGCGACATTGCAAAAGAAATTCAACATTCATTAACCGATGCAATAATTGAACAGGCGATCAAGCAACTTCCTCCTGAAGTATATGATATTTCGGGAGAGGAATTAATAGCGAATTTAAAATCGAGGCGCAATCATCTTGTTGAATATGCGACTACCTATTATAAGTTCCTGGCAAAAGAAGTTGACGTTGTAGGTTCTGATAAAAAAGAATTATTCCAGGTAAACAGGATAAGCGATAATGAAACGATAGTGAAAGTTTACAAGCTTAAAGTCACTGGAGACTCAACTGACAAATTGATCTACGAAAGAAGATTTTATACTGCTGAAACAAATGAAATAAGGCTGTCCGGGATGAATGATGATGATCTTTTCATTTTAAAAGGAAAAACCAATAAAGGAATCCTGGTACGCATAATTGGTGGTGGTGGCAATGACGTCCTTGAAGACAGTTCAGCAGTGGCCGGAAGCAAAAAATTGACACATGTGTATGATAATGAAAAAAGCGGCTTTCAAACTTCATCGGAAACACGTTTACATATTTCAAACGACTCTGTGTTGAACACCTACAATTATAAAACTTTTGAATACGATAAAAAAGGAATTGGAATATCCCCGGGATTTGTCTCTCTTACGCTGGACTATGGGGATCAAAGACATGGATGGAAGAAAGATCCTGTGGCGGTTGAACATAGTGTTAAGTTCAAGTATTCACTAAACCGGGGAGCCTTCTACATTGATTACCGGACTACTTTTTACCAGCTGTTTGGAAAGTGGAATGCCTTTGTTGGAGCAGGAGCAGGTATTCCGGCTGTTGTAAACTTCTTTGGTGTGGGCAATGAAAGTAATTTAGAAACGTATGACAGAAGCTACTTTCGTTTGCGAAGCCATGAATACTATGGAAGACTTGGTATTAACCGCAGTTTTGGCAATTCTCATCTTGAGATCGGCAGTTCTTATGAGACCATCGCAATAAAAGCTGATGATGACAAATACATTAAAGAGTTTATGAACAACGGTGGCAGTATTTACGATCTTTATCGGAAACATTTTATTACCACGGACATTATTTACAAATATCAAAACACCGATCATCCCATTATTCCCTCTAAAGGTTTTAGATTTATGAGTTCCGCGGCATATACCTATAATTTGAGTGATGCCGATCGTTCTTTTACAAGATTAAGTTCTGATGCAGTAGTTTATATTCCTGTTGTAAAATTTATTTCATTAGCCGTTCGTGTTGGCGGGGCAGCCAATATTGGAGATGCAGAGTTTTATCAATTAAATATGTTGGGAAGTCATGAGAACTTAAGGGGATTTCGCAAATACCGCTTTTATGGTAAGCAAAGTTTTTATAATAACAATGAATTGCGATTCAGCTTCAATGCAAAAAATAAGATCTTCAACGGCAAATATGGCCTCGTAACATTTTTTGATAACGGCCGCGTCTGGCAACCGGGAGAAATTTCGGATACCTGGCATACAGGTTATGGGGTTGGCGCTTTTCTTTCTTTATTTAATAAAATTGTTGTCAGCGGAGCCTATGGCATCTCCAAAGAGGATAAAGTGCTTTCCGCTTACATTGGATTCTTTTTTTAATGATCCAAAAAATAGAATTCGGTCAACACAAATCTAAGGTCTGCCGCCTATCTTCGCAGCTCTCCGGGGGAGTCCCGGGGGACAAAATATTTTTTACTTAATTCAAACAGATCATGAAAGTAACTGTAGTTGGCGCTGGTGCAGTGGGTGCTACCTGTGCTGATAATATTGCGAGAAAAGAACTTTGCGAAGAACTGGTTTTACTTGATATAAAAGAAGGTATTGCAGAAGGTAAGGCACAGGATATGATGCAAACCGCAGCTCTTCTCGGATTTGACACTAAAATAACGGGTAGTACAAATGATTATTCAAAAACGGCAGGCAGCGATGTTGTAGTAATTACATCGGGATTACCACGCAAGCCAGGAATGACCCGTGAAGAATTGATCGGCGTAAATGCCGGAATTGTAAAAGGGGTTTGCGAAAATATTTTAAACCATTCTCCAAATGCGATCATCATCGTTATCAGCAACCCGATGGATACGATGACTTATTTAGCGTTGACATCGACAGGTTTGCCAAAGAACAGGATCATTGGAATGGGCGGTACATTAGACAGCAGCCGTTTTAAATATCAGTTAAGTCAGCATCTTGGCTGCAGTCCTGCTGATCTGAATGCAGTGGTTGTGGGTGGTCACGGTGATACTACCATGATCCCATTAATTCGTCTCGCAACCTGGAACAGCATACCGGTAACAAAATTTTTGAATGCGGATCAGCAAAAACAAATTGTAAATGATACCATGGTGGGCGGCGCAACGCTTACAAAACTGATCGGAACATCAGCATGGTATGCGCCTGGTGCTGCCGGAGCTGCAATGGTAGAAGCAATTGTTCGTGATGAGAAAAAATTATTTACCTGTTGCGTTGCATTGGATGGTGAATATGGACAAAAGGATATTTGTCTTGGTGTGCCGGTTGTTATCGGGAAAAATGGTTGGGAAAAAATTCTTGACTTTGGTTTAAATGCCGAAGAACAAGCTGCATTTAATAAAAGTGCAGATGCTGTGAGAGGCATGAACGATGTCCTGAAAACTTTGTAGGATTCAAAAGGATTGTAAAAGGCGTCTCGCCTCAGGCGAGACGCCTTTTTTATTTAATGGCAAACTCAAATTTATCTTTGCA
>DASUTO010000438.1:0-20410 GCA_036374555.1 Chitinophagaceae bacterium | reverse complement strand
TGCTTCCTCTTTTGGCATTTCTTTTATTACAACAGGAATATTCTCTCTTATTTTCTTGTTGACCAGCGCTTCAATAGTTGCCATTTCCTCGTCAGTGACTTTTGCAAAATGAGAAAAGTCAAAACGGAGATGTTCATCATTTACCAAACTTCCTTTTTGTGCCACATGTGTGCCCAGCACTTTTCTTAAGGCTGCATGAACAAGATGCGTAGCAGAGTGATGAAGCTCTGTATGCTTTCTTTTTGTTGCATCAACTTTGGCAATTACTTCACCAGAAAGATCGGCAGGAATTGAATCTGTATAATGAATAATAAGATCATTATCCTTCTTCGTGTCTGTAATTATAAGCCTCACCCCCGGCCCCGCTCCTGTCGGAGAGGGGAGAACCAGTTCTCCTGTATCACCAACTTGTCCACCACTCTCCGCGTAGAAAGGAGTTACTTCCAATACGATTTGATAGGCTTCTTTTCCTTTTGCTTTTACTTTCCTGTATTTAACTACTTTGGTTTGTGATTCCAGTTCATCATAGCCAATAAATTCATTTCTTGCATAATCATCCAAAACGATCCAGTCTTCTGTGTCAACTGCAGTAGCCGCACGGCTGCGTTGCTTTTGCTGTTGCATTTCTTTTTCAAAACCCGTAGCATCAACGTCAATATCAATTTCCTTTGCCAAAAGCCTGGTCAGATCAAGTGGAAACCCATAAGTATCCTGTAATCTAAATGCTAACTGGCCATTAACTTCTCCTAATGCTTTTTTTAGACTTTCCGGGGAAAGTTTCATTTGCTCCTGTAATCTTTTTCCTTCCTCTTTTATCAGATCCTGTAAAGGCACAAAGGATTTATTCAATGATTCCCGAATTCTTTTGATCACTTCAGCAGAGACAGTACCGGGAACTATTTTTTGCAAATTGTCATTAAATGCCTCCAAAACACTTGCATTAAATAATTTAATTCCTGCCTCTAACGTCTTTAGAAATGCATCCTCTTCTTCTTTCACAACTTTTGTTACAAAATCAGTTTGCTTATATAATTCAGGAAAAACTTTTTCAAACTGCTTTGCCAACACTGGTATTAATTGATGTAACAGCGGCTGTTTGTAATCCAAATAAGAATAATAATAACGAGCCGCACGACGAAGAATTCTTCTTATTACATATCCAGCCCCTGTATTGGAGGGTAATTGCCCATCAGCAATTGTAAATGCAATAGCACGGATATGATCGGCAAGAACACGAAACGCAATAGCCTGTTTACTATCACTATAATCATATTTTTTACCGACGATCTTTTCAATATCAGCGATCATATTTGTAAACACATCCGTATCATAGTTACTTTTCTTACCCTGTACTACTCTTACCAATCTTTCTAAACCCATTCCAGTGTCTACATGTTTTGCCGGTAATGATTCAAGACTTCCATCCTTTAAACGATTGAATTGAATGAATACGTTATTCCATATTTCCATCACCACCCCCGTTTCATCATTGTTCACAAGCGAATGCCCATCATTATTTGCTTCGGGTCGGGCATCATAATGTATCTCTGTACAAGGACCACAGGGGCCGGTATCTCCCATTTCCCAAAAATTATCTTTCTTGTTTCCATTCAATATCCTGTCTTCCGGGATCCATTTTTTCCATTCATTATATGCTTCTTCATCACGCGGTAATCCTTCCTTTTCATCACCTTCAAAAATGGTGACATATAATCTGTCTTTATCCAAGCCATATACCTTGGTTAGTAGCTCCCAGCTCCACTCGATCGCCTCTTTTTTAAAATAATCGCCAAAGCTCCAGTTGCCCAGCATTTCAAACATGGTATGGTGATAAGTATCAACACCCACTTCTTCAAGGTCATTGTGCTTGCCGCTAACCCTTAAACATTTTTGCGTATCCACTACTTTTTTATGTGGAGCCGGCTTGTTCCCTAAAAAATAATCTTTGAACTGGTTCATGCCCGCATTGGTAAACATCAATGTCGGGTCATTTTTTACCACGATCGGTGCAGATGGTACGATCACATGTCCTTTGGCTGCGAAAAAATCCAGGAACTGTTGCCTTATTTCACTACTTGTCATCATAAATTTTGATTAAGCCCACCTGCCTCCGGGCCGGGTTGATTTTTCTCTATATAACGCTATATTTGTCTTCCATGTAAAAGTGGCCAAAGGTAATGATAAGCCGCCAGTTGTGTAGGACTTAACCGGTTACACGTGCCAATATTAAAACCAATTATCCGTTACTCCACTGAGACCGCCCCGGGTTATGAAAAAAATCAAATACTATTATAATACGCACACTCTCCGGTATGAGAAACTGGAAACTCCACTGCGTGTAAAGCTGCTGCGTGTGTTTGGTTTTATTGCTGCTGCCCTTGTTACGGCCGCTATCATCTCACTATTGGCATTCCGGTTCGTTGGTTCACCAAATGAAAAATTGCTCCGTGCCGAAAACGAAAGAATGAAAGACCGCTATCGTGATCTGAGCAGGCAAACAAAAAAAATTGAGCAGCAGATGAAAGAGCTTGAGACAAGGGATAATGAAGTGTACCGGTCAATTTTTGAAGCCACTCCTATACCGGATAGTGCCAGGCTGAAAGAGCTGGAGAAAGAACAACAGATCGCCAAAGTAGAAGGGATGGACCAGGACGATCTGATAAACTCAATTGTTACAACGCTCAATAATATGAGCAGTCGCATAAATGCTCAGAAAGCATCGTATAAAGATCTTGTAGGGATGATGAATAACAAAGAAAAATTGCTGGCAGCTACCCCGGCCATTCAACCGGTTAGCAATGCAGATCTCAAACGTATTGCTTCGGGTTTTGGTTATCGAATCGACCCGGTATATAAAACCGTAAAGCTTCACCCCGGGCTTGACTTTAGTGCCCCTGCTGGCACGCCTATTTATGCTACTGCTGATGGTGCCATCGAAGTTGCCGGCAATCGGGGCGATGGATATGGTAACTGCGTCATCATTAATCATGGTTATGGTTATAAAACTTTATATGGTCACATGTTTCGTGTAAAAGCAAGAGGCGGCCAACGAGTGAAACGTGGTGAGGTGATCGGCTATGTAGGCAGCACTGGCAAAAGTACGGGGCCACATTGCCATTATGAAGTGATCAAGAACGGAAACAAGATCGATCCGATTTATTTCTTTTATAATGATCTTACACCAGAGCAGTTTGACCGGCTGCTGAAACTTGCAGCTGCATCGAATCAAAGTTTTGATTAAGGCACAAGGTTCAAGATTCAAGGTACAAGTTGGAATCAGTTATTTTTGTGATCTGCTTCCTGAACTTTTTTTATAGCTCCTTTTTTTTGTGCCTTGAACCTTGTGCCTTGTCTCTTGTCAATCAACTTTTCCACACATGTCAACATCGTTGTCCCGCCTTTTGCGGTATCCTTATCTTTACTGAACTATGGGTAACCCGCTTTCACAAATAACTTTTGATTTTTCTTCGGAGGAAGAAAAAGATGTAAAGATCACCGGGCATGAAATGCCGGAGGAACAGGAAGAAACAATTGTACAAGAAGAATCCGATCCGCGGTTAGAGCCGGATGCTGTGACTACGGTTGTAGAAGCATTGGAGAAAAGAAGATCACCCCGTGGACGTTTGTCACTGAAAGAAATACATTTAAATGCCGACCTGATCCAGATCCCTCCGGATGAAATTCTTTTTCAAAAACAATATTATTCCATAGGCGAGGTATCAAAATGGTTTCGGGTAAACCAGTCATTGATCCGCTATTGGGAAACCGAATTTGATATACTCGAACCAAGAAAGAACCGCAAAGGCGACCGCTTCTTCCGCCCCATTGATGTTAAGAATCTTGTTTTGATCCATGACCTGCTTCGCCGACGCAAATTCACTATTGAAGGCGCCAAAGAATTTTTAAAGAAGAATAAAAAAGCAGATGAGAAGTTTAAAATGATTCAATCGCTTGAAAAGATCAAATCATTTTTCAATGAATTGAAGGCGAGTTTAGGGTAGATACTATTGATTAAAAATTTTACAAATTGACAGCAGGTTCATATAACACTTTTTAGTAAAGAATTAATCTTTGAATTACGGAAAATCTGGTGAAAAAGTAAACACTCTTGAAACAGCAGATGCCCCAAAAAAGCCTAACCCATTATTTGAAATATTTGTAGGTGGAGTGGAAGGAGTTGGTTTATATGTACCTCCATCGCTTTGCAACTGATCAATTATTGTCTTCAAAAAATTATAATGCTGCTCGGTTAAGCTTCCCAAATAAACAAAGCCATAAGCAGGTATTATATCCACCGCAATACTATTTTTTGTATAGGTAAAATCAGAATAAATACCATTTACATAAGGCAAAAGAAATTTGTCGTTAAAAATTGAATACGGAAGTATTTCCCGGGTGGAATAAAGTAATGGAATTTTTGCATTTGGATCATTTACATTGCCAACAACAAAAGTCCAATAATAATCTGTACTATTTTGCGGTTCGCTGAAATACATAGCAGGCACTTTGTACATACTGTGATCTTTTATAAACTCCCTGGTTTTAATTTGAACAGAATCTAAAACAGTAACCAGAGGCATAAAGGCCGTTGCAGAATACTCCTGCTGTTCGTGAATAATTTTTAACGTGTAAGTCCTCCCCGGTTCTCCCTTTAATTTAGTAGTTTGATAAAAGCCTCTTTCTCCATTGTAATAATTCAGGTCATCTAAAAAAAATGAATCAATGGGGCTGGTCCTGCTTCTGTAAAACTTGACGGTGCGGCGTATGGAATCCGGTGAAGGCACCAAGGTATCAATCGTACCAACATTATCGCTAATAATTACCAAAGCATTTTTTATACCCTCTGCATAATCTATTCCTCCATCCCCGGTTGTATTGGACAAAGCAGGATTAGAAAATGTGACCCGGATAAAATATGGCCCAGGTGTATTATATACATTGCCTTCAATTACAATTCGTCTTGGTTTTTTTTCAAGACCCAGGTCAATTTCTTTTGTGCAGCCGTTAAATACTAACCAGCCTAGAAAAAGAAATATTGCTTTACAAATATTATCAATTGTCATTTAAAAGAAAAGTTTAGTGTTACAGAAGGCACGATCCCATATAAATAAAAATTAAATGATTTTGCCATATCAATCCTAAGTGGATCTGGTTTAATAAAAAGAGCATAAATATTTTTTCGGTTGTAAACATTAAAAATGCTATATACCCACTGTCTCTTTACTTTCCGATGTATATTTTTAGGGCTGTTGTGTGTAGCTGATAGATCGAGCCGATGATAAGCAGGAAGTGTATAACCGTTTCGTGACGAATAATAATTATAAGAAGCACCATTATATGAAAAATCACCCTCAGGAACTGTAACGTGACCACCTGAAGTGAATTTAAAAGTTCCAGCAAACGACCATTTTGAATTGACTGAATATACTCCAGTCAGGACAAGGTTATTTCTTATATCATACCTGGCTGGAAACTTTTCATTATTATTTATTCCTTCTATTTTTAAGCTTGTATTCGACCATGTATAAGAAATCCAACCAGTAAGGTTCCCTAATTTTTTTGAAATAAACAGTTCGACACCATAGGATTCACCCTCTCCATGAAGTACCTGGGTCTCCAACTTTGGATTAAGAAAAAGATCTGCATTATCCTTATAATCTATAATATTCTTTAATGTTTTATAATATGCCTCAACGGACAGTTCTAAATTCTTTTGATCGTTGTTTCTAAAATATCCTATTGCAAACTGATTGGCACTCTGCGGTTTCAGGTAACTATCAGCGGGGATCCAAACATCAGTCGGCAGGCCCACAGATGAATTTGAAATCAGGTGTTGAAATTGCTGAGTTTTTGCATAAGAGATCTTTATCGATTGGTTACCTGCCAATAAATACCTTAATGAAAATCTGGGTTCAAGGGTTTTATAATTATTAATAATTGAATTCTTACCATACACTGTTGAATCCAGAATTACAGAAAAATCATCATTATATGAATAAACGGTTCCAGGGCCCAAATTCAAAAAAACCGTTCCCCGAATGCCTACCTGGGCTGAAATTTTCTTACTTATTTTTATTTCATCACTCACATAAGCAGCCATTTCAGCCGAATTCTTTTTCTCAAGTGAAAAAGACCTGATCACTGATATGCTATCCTTTTGTTCGATCTGGCCCGGTTCATAATTAATGCGAAAAAAAGAAACACCCGCTTTCACTTTATGATTCTTATTAATAAACCAATCATAGTCTGATTTTAATCCAATTGATTTGATCGTTGATTTCCAAATAAATGATTTTGCATCAACCTCTGAAAAAAAAGAGTAATTATAATTACTTAAAACCAGCGATGTATTTGCAAATAAATTATTCGAAAAGAAATGGTTCCATCTTACGTTTGCAGTTGTATTGCCCCAATCTAAACTGTTTGATTCATCAATTTGATAGGAATAGAATTTATCATGGCCGGAATAACCAGAAACATATATTTTATCTTTTGCAGATAATTGAAAATTGGCTTTAATATTCAAATCATAGAAATGAATATTATTGCGGGCCACAAAATTATTAAGGCCGCTAAGATTTAATACACTCTGGCCAAATGTGCCCAATCCATTTAGTATGATTCCGGCATAGCTATATCTTCCCGATAACAAGATTGATGATTTTCCCTTTTTAATTGGCTGCTGATATGTAAGCCTGCTTGCGATCAATCCGATCCCGCCTTCTACGGAACGTTCCTGGTTATTGCCTTCCTTCATATAAACATCAACCACGGAAGAGAGTCTTCCGCCATATTGAGCAGGAAATGCACCTTTGTAGAAAGTAACACTTCGCAAAGCGTCCGCATTAAATGTAGAAAAAAAACCTAATGCATGAGAGGGATTATAAACGGTCGCTTCGTCCAATAAGATCAGATTCTGATCATAGCGGCCTCCTCTTACGTTCAAATTAGTTGAACCTTCGTTGGCCGTGTTTACTCCGGGCAGCAGCTGAATAGCTTTGAGCAGATCAGACTCGCCAAATAATGACGGTATTTTCTTGACCTTTTCAATATTTAGTTCAACGCTACTCATTTGCGTTGAGGTTATATTGTTTTTCTTCGGCATGTTTTCAATTATAACTTCCCGGAGCATTCCAGTATTTGGACTCATCGCAATATCCAACCGGCTTGATGTATCACCATGAATATTTTTTTCAATAGCAGTATAGCTCACATGATGGAAGGTTACGGTATAATTGCCTGCTTTTAGTTTTAGAGAATAAAAGCCATAGGCATTGGTAATAGTGTTGACCTCGTTAGATTTTATAATAACATTTACACCAATAAGCGGTTCTCCCGTCGTTGCATCAGTCACAGTGCCATGAATAGTAAATGAATGACTTTGCGAAAGGGCCACAAGATTTTGAATCATTAACAACGTCAATAAACAAACCCAGTTTCCAATTAAATATCTATTTCTTTTCAAGGGCCTCATCAAGAAGTTTTTGAATTTTCGTTATATCAAATACATCTAATATAACGGCACCATTTAATAAAACGGTTGGAGTAGCATAAATTCTCCTTGCTTTTAATGTCCCGATGTTGTATTGTATTTCTTTCCTAATGCTGTCGTTGAACATATCGTGCCGAAATTTATTTATATCTAAGCCAAGCCGTTTTGCTATAGCAATGTAAGTCACAGTGTCATCAGTCTTTAAGTACGGAGTTGAAAAAACAGCATGCTGATATTCCCAAAATTTACCCTGAGTGTTGGCAGCTTCCGAACAAATAGCTGCAAGTGTAATATTGGGCGAGAAATGAGTAAAACCGAACTTTACTTTTTCTTTATACTTTTCAAAAATCTTTTCAAACTCAGGATAAGCTAATCTGCAATTTTCGCAAGTAAAATCAGATATAATGAGCAATACAATATTTGATCCTAAATTACCTCTGTAATGCGTAACAGAAAGATCAGCAATGTTTACTTTGGGAGCAATAGGCGGTGTAAGAAAAACCTCAACTTTATATTTTGCTCTTAAAGATTGCAAAAGATCGTTTCTTAAGTTCTTTCTATATTCCTCTTTTGCAATTAATTTTCCTTCAATAGTATTGGGAAATACTACATGGTAGCCATTATTCATGTTTGGCATGCCTATTGAGTCCAGGTGATGTGTATTAATAAACTTATTAACGGTCTCATCACTGATTTTAGTATTTATTTCTTTATCTAAAAACTCATCAACGGAAAGTTGCAGACCTTTTGCTTCAAGTTCGATAATTTTTTTATCAATTAATTCTTCAGCAGCTGCTTTCCTGAGAACATAAATTCTCTGGAGCGCATCATGAAGCTCATATTTTACATAGTTATCTGCATCATTCAAATAAATGTCATCTTCGTTAATTTTTGCAATCACTTTTTTATTTTCCGTGTTCTTATCTATGCAGGAGACTTGTAATATCAAAAAAGGTACTACAAAGAGAAATATTTTTTTCATAAAATAGGTTTTAATTAAGAGGATGTTTAACCCATCCTCTTAATTAATTTCAGTGGATAAACAAGAATCTATCTGACTTTGTTGATTTGTACTTCGGTATCAATATATCCGCCATGGTAAAAAAAAGTTCCTGCTTTGTAAACACCATTAACGATAGCGTTCAAGGGGTTACTTGCATCAAAACTATATCCTGGCTGAGGATAATACGCCGACACATCTTCATCAGCCGAAAAATAATTAAAGTTATTTTGATCTTGATCATCTGTATAAAACCTCGCCCAATAATTAGGATCTGAAGTATTTCTTACTGGAATGCAACATCCAAAGACTCCGTATGACATTCCGGCAAAATCAGGCCATTGAACAAATGTGGTTTGAGGCAAACGAAATGGATCAAAAACATGAAAACTTAAAAGAGAATTACCATCTATATATGTTCTATAAACACTTGTGTTTGCATTAGTGCTCCCCTTGATACTATAGCCTGCACCTCCAGTGCTCCAAGGCTGATACCAGGCAGTGTTTTGGTTATTGTTATCCTCATTGTCAAAATATCTGTTGGTTTCAAAAGCATCACTAAGAAGGTTTGTTGTTACTCTCAAAACTGCGTAACGAAACCCACCCTCAACAGGGTCAACAAATGCATGAAAATCTATTGAGGGTACAATACAAAATTTCATTCTTGCATTATTGCCTATGACCCAAGTGCTTGGTCTGTACAAACCACCATCCCATTTCGTTTGAGGGTTGGCATCTTCACAATCCATATAAATCTCAATTTCATCATAACCATTACAGCCACTTCCGTTCTTAATAACCCCGACCCAATTGCCGATCTTCATCACACTCCCGCTACCAGTACCTAAATTCGAAACATATTCCTGGTACTTTTGATTTACCCGATCCATATTCTCTTTAATCATGGCCGGACTAGCAGCAAACTCTTCTTTAGGTGAAGAAAGATCATTGTCATTCTTTTTCGAAATTCCATCCCAATCTGTTTCGATCTTTGCAATTTGCTCAGTAGTAGAATTGGCAGTAGCAGAATCTTTTTCAGAATCCGTTTTTTTACAAGATGTCACTAAAAATGCAATGTAGATTAGTAACAGCAGAAGTTTTGACTTTGACATAATGATTGGTTTAAATGATTAAAGAATAATTATTAAATGTTAGATCACAATAAATTCGAATATGCATATCCTTATTCTTCATTCTTTCAAATATGAAGAATAAATGATATCAATCATTTAATACTAATCTTAACCTTTAACCCTTATGAAAGAGAGAGATCACTAGACAACTCCCAAAACTATTAGATTAAAATCATTCAGTGGTTCAAAAAAAAGGTAGGCTTTTGTATTAAGAGAGCTTAACTGAATATTTCATTCAAGTAATAGATTATTTTATAAACCTAAAAAAAGATTCTAATGTCAGCAAATCTTTTTCCCAATTGTGGAAAAGAAAATTGAATAAGAGTTTCAAAAAAACTCATTGTTCTAACTTCCTTGAAATCTTTATATCACTGCTGGCCCCCGCCAGATCGATATTCATTTCTTCCATCAATTTCAATATTTCAAGATTCTTTTGTTGTTTTATTTTTTGAAATTCTTTCATAGCTATGGGAGCGGTAAAAAAATCGACGCTGATAAGAAATGAGTTTGATCTTATGTCTGTTAAAAAAACGGAGCTTTCTTCTATTTGCGGATGGGCCAATCTTATTTTTATTGCCTCAATAAATTTATTTAGCGTTTCGGAAGAAATATTTACGCCTGTCTCCAATCTTATTTCTGCTTTGCGTTGTGTTCTCAATGAAAGATTATCAAGAATGCTATCCACCATTTGCTTGTTAGGAACAGAAACATAAGTTTTTTGGTCCGTTCTTATTCTTGTACTTCTTAGGCCGATCTTTTCTACCGTACCTGTCACCTGCTGCACCTGAACAAGATCACCTGCTGTAAACGGTTTATCAACAAATATGATAAAAGAGGCAATCAGGTTTTCAAGACTTTCTCTCAGGGATAATGCAATGGCAGCAGTAGCAATGCTTAAGCCGGTAATCAGGCTGCCGATTTTAAAACCAAAGCCGGCTTTTAATATCATCAATATTCCAATGATCACGATCACGATCTTAAAAAAATCTTTGAAGAAGATGATGAGTTGATTATCGGCCTGGCTGGGTGTCAGGTCAGCTTTCTTTTCAAGTATCAGCGCTATGAATTCGATCATTTTTAGCAATAACCAGATAAATGAAACGATGAGAATAATGGTCCCGGTCGTATGAATGATCTCCTTCGTGGAGTATTTATATATCTCTTCTTCAAATAAGGTCGGGAACGTAAGTTTATGCAAGGCAAGAATTGACACCCAAATAAATAAAAACCAACCAAGCGGCTTTGTAACCAGGTCAGAAAAAGATCGTTTGTCAATACCAGGAAAAACATTCTTTACCAAACTATAAATAAGTGAGGCCAGGTAGCGGGAAACAAATCGTTTTAAAATAAGAACAAGCAAAATAACGCCTGCTACTACCAGGTAACTTTTAATTGTATTATCAAGAATTACCTGGTCCAAAAAATCATTCATGCCTTTCAAATTTCAAAGTCAAAAGTAAAAAATAAAAAAGGGTTTAACGCAGTAGGTAAATTTCAAGCTCGTCTTTTTTCAGTGCATATGCTTTTGTAGTAGTAAAAAGTATGGATTGTGCCTTGCGGAAGGTTTCGGGCATTTTTATTTCCTGTAAAAGCAAATTAGAAGGCTGGTAACGCATCAATGAATCATGACGGGTACCGGTGATAAACTTCCCTACCGTTTTAAAATTATCATAGCCAGTAAGAGAGAATATATTTTTCAAGGTGCCATAATAATCGAATACGTATACTCCTTTGTTCTTATCATATAAATAAAGAAAGCCATCCTGGTCGGAGATAGAGGTAAAAGAAAATGCCTCGTCAAAAAGCTGGCGAAAATCGGTAGTAGCAAAAAGCAATTTACCATCCTCATCGATCTTCTTTAGTTTATGTTCAAACTCATCATACAGCCATATTTTATTGTCGTAAGATAAACAAACAGCTTGCACCTGGAAGATATCCTGCTTGCGCAGATCGATCGTACTACGGTTACTGAGCAACCGATCAAGAACGACAATTGTTGAAAAGTCTTTGTAATAAAGCAACACCCTTAACGGGTTAGTGACATCGATCTGTGCCAGCTTGCCATATTTCCGCACATTATTAAAAACGGCCACCGAGTCACCATTTGCATTTATCTTTTTTAGCTGGTCGTAAGAATTCAGCAAATAAAGATTATCAAAATTATCTGCTGCAAATGCAGCGATATCGCCCTTTATTTTTTTGAACGGGACAAATAATGAATCGGTTTGTGCATTGCTGACAAAATAAAAAGTAAAAAGTAAAAAAAGTATGGTTGTACGTTTTAGCATTTATCGCCTGATTATTTTTTCATCTTTATTTAAAAACGATCTCAATTGAAAATTATTCCCATCAAATACCGCATACGTAAAATAATGTATCCAATCTCCCAGGTTAATGTACCTGCAACTATCATTTAGACGAAAATCAATGGCCAAGTGTCTATGCCCAAACACAAAAAAATCAACTTTTTTTTCCTTTAGTATCTCTTTACAGTAAATGATCAGCCATTCCTTATCCTCGCCTAAAAAAACTTCTTCTGATGCCCCCGTCTGCGCCCTGCTGCGCCGGCTGAGATAATTAGCCAATCCCATCCCTAAATAGGGCGGGAGGATACCAAACAGCCATTTACAGAAAGGATTACGAAATATTTTTTTTAAAAACTTGTAGCCCTTATCCCCGGGACCTAATCCATCACCATGCCCTATTAAGAATTTCTTCCCGCTTCTTTCAAATTCATTCGGCTCAAAATAAACAGGAATATTCAGCTCTTTAAGAAAATAATCTCTCATCCACATATCATGATTGCCTACAAAAAAATGCATCGGGATACCGGCATCAGATAATTCAGCAAGTTTCCCTAATAATCTTGTATATCCTTTGGGAACGACCTTCCTGTATTCATACCAGAAATCAAACATATCGCCAACTATAAAAATCTCAGCAGCGTCATTTTTAATTTCATCAAGAAACCGAACCACGTGTTTTTCCCGTTGAAGACTCGAAGCCGCATCAGGTGCGCCGAGATGAAAATCTGAGAGGAAATATATTTTTTTATTAGAAGCTAATGTCACGAAAGTGATTGTTTCTTTTGTTCCATATATTGGAGCACATCACCCGAGTCGATCACCGGCTTGCCATTCACGTCACCGGTATACCAGTATATCCAGGCATTGGTTATCTTATTATCAATGTGCACTTCAGTTATTTCGCGACGATAAAGTTGCATTTCATCAAAAGCAACATCCACACCTTCATAATCATCCAGCTGTCCTATTGCCCAGGAAAATTCTTTTTCATTCCTGATCCTGTATAATTCTCCAATAATAAATTTATTTGTGGTGGTTGGCTTAGCGGCTGGATAAGTTCCAAGATCAAATAACTCCCCTTTTACTTTTGCTTCAGCAACCAGGTCAAAATAACGGCTGATATATTCGTAAGCAGGGCTGCGAAAACCACTGCGCAATGAACCATACACAAAAAGCTGGTAAACCTCAGGATTTTTCATGCACTAAAAGTACGAAGCAGGAAGCTATGCATCAACTAAAAAACAATATACTTCTTTGGGGCCATGAACTCCGACCACTAAAGTCTTTTCAATATCAGCCGTGCGGCTTGGACCTGTGGCGAATGTGATTAGCGAGGGTAGCTTATCATTATATTTTTCTTTGATCAGGACCAATGCGTCTTTCACATCATAAACAAGCTGGCTGGTAAACGCAATACAGATATGAATAGGTGCATATATACTGGTTGTTCTGCCGGAAGATTGTGCAGCAGTCATTACAATACTGCCTGTACGAGCCACCAAACATTCACACCCGGTCACACTTACATCACAATTTGCAAGATCCTTTTCAGAGAATCTTTCTTCCAGCGAGCTGCCAACGAGTTCTTTTATTTTGCTTTCAACACAGTAAACTTTTTTCCAGTCACTTTTTTTTATAAGACTATTGAATTGAAAAGCCAGTTCCTGGCGGTTTACACAAAAAATAAACCGGCCACCCAATCCATTGAATTGTTCTGCAAATACCACTTCGAGTTCTTCTGATGAGGGAGGAAATACAGGTTGATTGGCCTCGCTTTGCGGAAAAGGAAGAGGCGTTGAATGACTCAACGCCTTCCTGATTTTTTTGAGAATTGATTCTTTTGATGGAGAGAATTTCATTCCGGTTATTTGATTAGGCCGGGAGCGGGAACATTCCCGATCCGGCGCCTGCCGTTCCTTCTTCAGGAGATTTTTTCTCAGCAGGTTTTTCAACCGGCTTTACCTCCTCTGTAATTGCTTCTACGATGGGAACATCCAGCACTTTCTTTTCTTCAAATGGTCTTTTCCCGATCAATGCTTCCACATCACTTTGAAAAAGAACTTCTCTTTCTAATAATGCCTCAGCAACAATTCTTACCTGTTCCTTTTTTTCTATCAATAATTTTTTTGTTATTGCATATCCTTCATCTATCAGCTTACGCACTTCTTCGTCAATCAGCCTGGACGTTTCTTCAGAATATGGTTTGGTAAATGAATTCTCCTGTTGAGGATCATAAAAACTCACTCTTCCCACTTTATCATTCATGCCATAAACCGTCACCATGGAGTAAGCGATCTTGGTGATCTGCTGAAGATCATTTTGTGCACCCGTTGAAATTTTATCAAAGAAAATATCTTCGGCTGCACGACCGCCCAGGGTCATACAGATCTGGTCCATCAGCTGATCTATATTATATAAATATTGTTCTTTGGGCGTGTATTGCGCATATCCTAATGCAGCGGTTCCTCTCGGAACAATGGTTACTTTTAATAATGGATAAGCATGCTCCAAAAACCAACCGCAAATAGCATGACCTGCTTCGTGGAATGCAATTATTTTTTTCTCTTCCGGTAAAATAATTTTGTTTTTCTTTTCAAGACCACCAATTACCCTATCCACTGCATCCTGGAAATCGGCCATTTCTACTGATTGCTTTCCTTTTCTTGCAGCAATCAAAGCAGCTTCATTACAGATATTGGCGATATCAGCACCGGCAAACCCAGGAGTTTGTTCCGCCAGTTTATGTATATCAACTTTTTCAGAAAGCTTAATTGGTTTCAGGTGTACTTTGAAAATCGCTTCCCTTCCTTTCAGGTCTGGTTTATCAATAGATATTTGCCTATCAAAACGACCAGGACGAAGCAATGCATTATCCAACACATCCGGGCGGTTAGTTGCAGCTAATACTATTATACCGGCATCAGTTCCAAAGCCATCCATTTCCACCAGCAATTGATTCAATGTACTCTCTCTTTCATCATTGCTCATCATTACATTCTTTCCTCTTGCACGGCCGATGGCATCTATTTCATCGATAAAAATTATACAAGGTGCTTTTTCCCTTGCTTGCTTGAAAAGATCACGGACACGGCTGGCACCAACACCTACAAACATTTCAACGAAATCACTACCACTTAAACTAAAAAATGGAACCTGCGCTTCGCCGGCCATTGCTTTTGCCAGCAATGTTTTACCAGTACCCGGAGGGCCGATCAGCAATGCACCTTTTGGAATTTTACCACCGAGGTTGGTATATTTTTTTGGGTTCTTTAAAAAGTCAACGATCTCCATCACTTCCACTTTAGCCTCATCAAGCCCCGCAACATCGGCAAAGGTGATATTTACTTTTGTGCCTTTATCAAATAGAGTAGCTTTTGATTTACCAATATTAAAAATACCACCAGGGCCACCGCCAGCTCCACCACCACCACTCATTTTGCGCATGAATAAGATCCAGATTGCAAGAAAAAGTAAAACGGGTAAAAGAAAATTCAAGGCGCCTGAAAACCAGGTGCTATCCTTTTCGACGGAGTATGGATCATAGGATTGGTTAAAATCATTGGGAGGAAATGCTTCCGGATTTTGTTTTTTAAAATCAAGGATCTCTTCCCTGAACCGCTCATTTGATTCAAAAGTAAACTGCGGAGCTTTTTCGTCCTTTTTACTGGAGATCGGGCTGGCTGGCAATTTATCCGTATAATACCTAAGGCTATCTTTCTTAACCGAGACCCTCACAATGTTTTTGTTAGTGATCTCAACATATTTTTCAACATGATGCTTCAGCAGCATGCTTTTGAAATCCTCAACAGTTATTTGCTGATATTTTTTTGCGAACGGCCCGTAAACGCTAAACCCTATGACCGTAGCCAATAATATTGCCCATATCCAGTAATTACTGAATTTAGGTCCGCCTTTTTTATTATTCTCATCACGGTTTGGTTGAAACCGCGGAAATTTTTCGTTTTTATTAAATTGATCTTGTGACATTTTTTCTTTCTTCTCCTGAATAACCTGTTTTCTTTAATGATTAGTTTTTAATTATATACTTTACCCAAAGCTGTTTAGTTTTCGTCATGTTCATGTGCCACGGCATCACTCCACATTTCTTCCAGCTTATAGAATTTTCTTGTTTCCGCAAGCATCACATGTACCACCACGTTCACATAATCGATCAAAACCCATTGCAGGTTCTTCATTCCTTCATGGCGATACGGATACTCATCGCATTTTTCTTTTATTTCCTGTTCTACAAAATCCGAAATAGCTCTTACCTGAGGCTGATTGCTGGCTTCGCAAATAATAAAAAAATCCGCAACAGCTTCATTTACTTTTCTCAGGTCAAGTGAAATAATATTTTCACCTTTTTTCTCCTGTATAGCGTTGATGATGGTTTTAATGAGTTTTGAATTCTTCGTTAACCGGACCGTGCTTTTCTTTTTTCTTGTAGCCAATGCTGACAATTGTTCCAATAATTTTTTGTTTAGGGTTTATAGTTTGCCGTTTATCGTTTTTGAGGTAGTTATTTCATGATTTATAACCATAAACTATAAACCTGAAACGATAAACTGATTTACTTTGTCAAAAATAGTAATTAATTGCCACTACCATTTGCCGGCAATCCAATTGGAAAGCCATTTATTGAGCTGCAATCAATAGATAGTACCAACAAATATGCCATGGCGCTTATCCATGGAGATCATCTGCCGGACGGACATGGTGAGGCTCAACATGGTATGACTATTTTTGCACATGAACAAACAAGTGGTAAAGGACAACGTGGTAAGAATTGGGTGTCTGAAAGAGGATCGAATATTGCTCTTAGCATTCTGTTAAATCCTTATCCATTAAGCGTTCCCGATCAATTCAAATTAAGTGTTTGCATAGCGATCAGCACCTGGGATCTTTTTTCAAAATATGCTGGTGATGACACGAAAATTAAATGGCCCAATGATCTTTATTGGCGTGACAGGAAGGCAGGGGGAATCCTCATTGAGAATGTTATTCAAAGTAGCCAGTCGACAGTTGGCAGTTGGCAATGGGCAGTGGGAGGAATCGGTATAAACATTAATCAGTCGGTTTTTGATCCCGGTCTGCCAAATCCTGTTTCTCTAAAGCAAATAACCGGTAAAAATTATGAACCACTTCAACTTGCTAAAGAGCTTTGCTCAATCATTGAAAAAAGATATCAACTACTGATTGCCGGAAATTTTAGGCCCCTTTTTGATAAATATCAAATACATCTTTATAAAAAAGACGAAAAAGTAAAATTGAAAAAAGATAACCGTGTTTTTGAAACAACAATAAAAGGAGTTTCAGAAACAGGACAATTGATCACGCGACATTCAATTGAAGAAAGATTTGAGTTTGGAGAAATTGAATGGATACTATAAATATTAACTCCCCCTGGTTTTCTTCGGCCTGAACAAGATAAAATTCCGTGAAAGGGTGAATGCCCAGCGAAATTCACCACTTGCCCATGAAGTTGTTGTGCCGCGAATGAAGCGGTTCTCCAAAATATCAGTTGCATTTGTAAAATTCAGGTGGAATACGTGACCCTCAGTTACGATCTCAAAACCAATTCCAAACGGGTCATGGAAGCTTATTCCCCTTGAATCAAAAAAATCTATGCTACTCTGCGATCTGAAAGTGTGAAAATAATCCGCAAGGAAAATTATTTTTTTACTTATCGGTAATCGTATTGCGCCACCTATTGCAAATAGATTTTCCTGGGCGCCCGGCTCAACATAATTTGTATGAAGATAGATCGGGTTCAACTGCAAACTCACTTTGCCAAACTTTCTTGCTGCTAGCACTTGTACCACCTGGCTATGACGACTGCCAAAATCTTCAAACGAATTTTCGAGATGCAAGGCGGTATCGGTAGCTTTCATTGCAGACAACACGTCGTTTGCAAAAATTGTAAGTGAAATCGGATGTGCTGGATCATTGTCCTTTTGTTTTAATGCCTGGTATTTCAATCCAACTTCATATTGATTGGTTACAAACCCAGAACCCTTTGCCCTTGCAAAGATCACATTTAACCTGTCGCTCAGCCCGATCTGGAAACCTATACGTACATCTTTAATAGCGTCCAATCCAAAGAAACCGTGTTTGGGACCACCATTTTCGCCAGCAAGATCACCAAAATAGTGATCTATACTAAATTCCATAATCCCTTTACGATGAACTTCCACCGTTTTTGTGTTAATCACTTTTTGAGAATAAAACACCTTTGTATCTGTTGCTTCTTCTTTTAGAGGAGTTTTAATAATAACAGTTGAGTCATCCTGGGCTACAGTATTAATAACTGTAAAAAGGAGACTCAAAAAAAGTAATCGTTTCATACTGATTGTTTTGGGTTTGTAGATGAATCGCTGTCCTTACGCAAGAGGTTGCTTGCTATTCCCTTAAAATTAGACCTGATAAGACAAAAAGGGAAATTAGGTTTATAACAATTCTATCTAACCCGCAACTTCAAATGAAACGATTTTGACTCATTGATGCACGGATCGCCAGTCTTTATTTAATTCCAATAACATCATCGATAAAATTCAACAGGTCTTCAGAGAATTTTTTTGGCTCCTCCCAATGCAATGCATGACCTGTGTTTCCATAGACAATAAGCCTGGAATTTTTAATATTGTTTACCAGCGTTTCTTGCCCTTTAAAAAAGCAAAAGGCATCTTTATTCCCCCAAAAGACCAGCGTCGGGGAATTTATCTCATCAAGCTGCTCCGTAAAATCAACCTGCATCAATCCTTCCAGAGCTGCTTTAAAAACACTTGCAGGAACTTTGGTTCCCTCATCGACGAGTAAATTATAGTACACTGAATCGATCGGTTTGGCCAATGTTGCTCTTTGAAAATCATCCATAAATTTTCTGGTAATAGCTCCTTCCATTTTTGACACCTCCTGGTAAAACTCCGCCATACCAGGATTGTTTCTTAAAGCAGGATCTGAGTCAATGATCACCAGACCTTTGGTTAATTCAGGATAACCGATCGCAAATTGCTGAGCATGTACGCCGCCCATAGAATGACCAACAATAAATACTTTGTTTAAATTTTTTTGTTTTACAAATTCTGCAATGTCCCCTGCAAAATCTTTCGGGGTATAATTTTGAAGCGGTCGTTCTGAATCGCCATGCCCTCTTTGTGATATTGCAAAAGCGTGAATGGACGATGGTAAATTCGCCAACACTGATTCAAATGAATGCCATGAGTCTGTGATACCATGTAAAAAGATCACAGGAATACCATCCGTATTTCCTTGTTCTGCATATTCAAGTCTTACTCTGCCTGGTAATTTTATTGTTTTAACAACAGGTTTCGGATTTAAGAAAGTTATTTCAAATAGTTCTTTTGAAATAAGCCGATTAATATCCTGTGCAAATGGTTTTATGCTGGTGGCCAATGCAACCAAAACCAGCACGATGATTAGCTTTTTCATAAATTTTGTTTTTAAGTTTAATGGAATACAAAGATTAACGATTGAACAAGGCAAGTCAATCCTCAGAATGTGTATCATCCATCACCAAAGCCGGTGATGAAACTTAAAAGAGCTCCGGTGAGCTCTTTTAAATCGAGAAAAATGTTATTTCAAAGGCTTGAGATGGTTGTTTGCTATCCAGTTTCCAATTTTAGTTCCCAGCTCTTGTCCAGCCTCACAGGAAAACCTGAAGTGTATACCAGCCATCACTCTTGAATCTGCATTTTCATTCGCAGCCTGGCTGAAACTTGTAAAACTTCTTGTACTGCTGGCAGGTATTGCTGTAAAAGATGTCATTGTAAATGATGTATTATCACCCAATAGTTTTGCTAATACTGCAGCTGCTGCATTGCCTAATGCGCTGTGTGTGGATGGATAATCATGAACTGGCGGTGTTGGTTCTGACGGTCCCCACTCTTTATCCGCTGTGGTGGCATCATTACCATCATTGGCTGCACTTCTGATAGCTGTATAAGGTCTCCAGAAATTGTGATGAATTTTTGAATCCCATCCGGCGATATAAGAGTCAGCCAGCGCCATATCTACCAATGCAAACAATCTTGCAGATTCCACAAGGCTTAATTTTTTATTGATCGCAACAGTACGAGCTACCCGATTCCAGCCTGCTTCAGAAAACTCGTACCAGAATTTTGCATAAGCTGTCTTGTCCGCGGAACGTATAGAACTATTTATTTTTCCAATTTCTTTTACTTCATTAAATGCCGCGGCATATTCTGCACTGTTTAATGGTGGGTAAGGAGCTGAACGAAACTGGCTCTTTGATTGCAAACCAAAAAGTTTTACATTTTCCCATTGAGGTGCAAATAAAATATTAAAAGGAGGCACAGGTTGATAAATGCCGGGTGTCTTTGAAAAAGGAATTTGTGCAATTGGATCACCAGCAGATCCGTCATTATTTCTTGCATCGATAATTGCCTGGCCGGCTTGCTTTCCCAATTCTATACCTTTTTGTTTTGCTGCATGGTCTGTG
>DASUTO010000437.1:0-27202 GCA_036374555.1 Chitinophagaceae bacterium | reverse complement strand
AAATATAAAGTAGCTTCCATTTGTTTTAGTGCATCAATGCATAGTGTATTGGCAGTTGACAGGAACGGGAATCCGCTCGGCAATGCAATTACATGGTCAGATAACAGGGCAAAGAAAGAAGCGGACAAATTGAAATCGTCGGCACTGGGAAAAACCATTTATACAGCCACCGGGACACCGCTACATCCAATGTCTCCATTGATGAAAATAGCCTGGATAAAAAACAAGGATAAAGAAAGATTCAGGCAAACAAGTAAATTTTTATCTATCAAAAGTTATATCATCAAACAGCTTACTGATGAGTATATCATCGATTATAGTATTGCGTCGGCAACCGGCTTATTGAATATTCATAAAATAAAATGGGATGCGGATGCATTAAAATTTGCGGGGATCACTACTGCGCTGTTGCCTGACCTTGTTCCGGTCTTTACGCCTTTGGGCAAATTAAAAAAAGCATACCAGAGTTCACTTGGTCTTCCTGCCGATACAAAAATAATTGTCGGCTCCAGCGATGGCTGCATGGCAATATTGGGTGATGGTGTGAAAGGGGAAGGTAAGGCGACAATAACTATTGAAGATAGCGGCGCTGTAAGAGTAATGGGTGATAAAGTTTTAAAGGATGACAAACAACGTTTCTTTAATTACCTGCTTACTGAAGATCGTTACGTTTCCGGCGGGCCAACTAATAATGGTGGAATAATTTTCGAATGGTTTACCCGGCAATTTGGCGATTTTAAAAACCCATTTGATATTGAATACAGCATGCAGGACCTGATAACAGAAGCATCAAAAGTTCCGGCAGGTTCTGAAGGTTTATTATTCCTTCCTTATTTGTTGGGCGAAAGAGCACCGATATGGAATGCCAATGCAAAAGGGGTGTATTTTGGGTTGAATATAAAACATGAAAGAAAACATTTGATAAGAGCTACTATCGAAGGAATATTATATGAGATCTACAGTATTGGAAAAACACTGGAAGAACATCGTGGTATCAAACGACTCTCGATCAATGGAAGCTTTGCCAATATTCCTTTCTGTACGCAGATGATCGCTGATATTTTCAATAAGCCTGTGCAATTAAGGCAAAATTTTCACAGTGTTAGTTTCGGAGCCTTTCTTGTTGCGGCAACAGAAATGGGCATTTATAAAAATTTAGATGAAGCTGCAAAAACAGTTGTGCTACCAGATGAATATTTACCTGAAAAACAAAATCACAATGCGTATATGAAATACTTTAAAATTTTTGAGCGGCTAAGCACCAAACTGGCACCTGAATTTGAAGAGATCGCTAACCTCCAATAAATAGTAAATCAATTTTCAAATAATAAAACCCCGCTATATGAAAAAAAGAATGTTGCAAATGATCGTCCTGTTGTATTTCTCATTATCAATAACAGCACAACAGGTAACACTTACTCCTGACCAGATCAAAGGCTATACTCCCGATTGGAAAGGCGAACGTTTTCCTGATGGAAGACCTAAAGTATCTGATGCAATGCTGGAAAGATTAAAGAAGGTTCATTTAGAAGAAGCATGGGGAGTACTTCGTAACAAAGGATATCAAAATCAATTCGAAGGTGATTGGCTGATCCAATTTCCTGATTCGGTAATGACAGGGAGAGTAGTAACAGCACAATACATGCCTCTGCGGCCTGACGTAGATAAGATCGTAAAAGAGATCGGTAAGAATGAGAAACGGATCGGCGCCCCAAATTCATGGCCTATTGATGTGTTGAAAGATGGAGACGTATATGTAGCAGATAGTTACGGTAAAATAGCCGACGGTACGCTGATCGGTGATAATCTCGGTAATGCTATTTATGCAAAGTCACATCGTGGTGTAATTTTTTATGGCTCCGTAAGAGATGTTGAAGGTCTGGATGACATCAAAGGTTTTAATTCATGGACGAAAGGAAATGATCCCTCTTATATACAACAGATGATGCTTGCAGGTATCAATGTTCCTATCCGAATTGGCAGGGCAACTGTTATGCCCGGTGATGCGGTCCTGGCAAAAAAATATGGAGTGGTTTTCATTCCTGCGCATCTTTTGGATACAGTTGTGCTAAATGCTGAATTTATATCATTGAGAGATCAATTTGGTCATCAGCGTTTGCGTGAAGGGAAATATACACCGGGACAAATAGATACGCAATGGACAGATGAGATCAAAAAAGATTTTTTGAAATGGCTTGATGAAAACCCCGGCAAACTGCCAATGACAAGACAGGAATTAGACAAGTTTATGAAAGAAAGAAACTGGTAAAAACTTTATCAGCTAAAATCAATAATCAAATTAAATAACAACTTAAACTATACTGACATGACACCCTCAGAAAAGTATTTAAAAAAACTTGGTTTACAAGATCAGGATACAATTGAAGTAACTGATATAACCAACAAAAAAGAAGAAAATGAAAATAGCCGTCGTTCATTTTTTAAAAAATCAGCGATGGGCGGGATTGCCCTGGGCGGTGCATTTATGTTTTCACCAATTGAAGATATAGTTGCACAAAGCACACAGAAAGTAACACGCTATGGCGCTCCTTCGGACCTAAAAATAACGGATATCCGTTATTGTCTCACGGCTGTGATGGGAGGTACAGCTATCATCCGCATTGATACAAACCAGGGAGTATATGGATTAGGCGAAGTGAGAGATGCAGCTGACGTGCGTTATGCATTGATGTTGAAAAGCAGGATACTCGGAGAAAATCCGTGCAATGTTGAATTGATATTTAAGAAAATAAAACAGTTTGGCGGACAAGCAAGACAAGCCGGTGGTGTGTGTGCAGTTGAAATGGCGTTATGGGATATATGTGGTAAAGCATACAATGTTCCCTGCTGGCAATTATTAGGCGGGCGTTATCGTGATAAAATAAGAATGTATGCTGATACGCCTGAGTCCTCTTCTCCCGAAGAACAAAGAAAATTGATCAAATATCGGACTGAAGAGCAAGGATACACATGGCTAAAGATGGACGTCTCTATTGCTAAACTAAAAGGTATACCAGATACATTGGTTAATGATAAACTCTGGCGAAATGCGCAAGGAAACCTGGCACAATGGGGTGATCAAAGTAATATGATGTCCTATGGCAATACCCTACATCCTTTCACTCAAATACAAATAACTGATAAAGGTTTAGAAATATTGCAAAATTTAGTGGAGCATGTGCGGGGTATGATAGGTTATGAAATTCCCCTTTCAACGGACCATTACGGGCATTTTGATTACAACAATGGAATACGTCTTGGAAGAGCCCTGGAAAAATACCGGCTCGCCTGGTTAGAAGATATCGTTTCATGGGAATATACAGATCAATACAAAAAAATGTCGGATGCATTGGAAACACCGGTATTAACAGGTGAAGATATTTACCTGCTCAAATATTTTAAACCATTGATAGATGCACGAGCAGTAGATATTGTTCATCCGGATCTCGCCTCTTCCGGTGGTTTATTGGAAACAAAAAGAATTGGTGACTACGCAGAAGAAAATGGTATAGCGATGGCCATGCACCAGGCAGGTACACCTGTTTCCTTTATGGCCTGCGTTCATTGTGCAGCAGCAACTCAAAATTTCCTTGCATTGGAACATCATTCTGTTGATCTGCCCTGGTGGGAAAGCTTAGTGAAAACGACTGATGGAAGAAAACTGATCACCAAAGGTTTTGCTAATCTTCCCCTTAGTGCCCCTGGACTTGGTATTGAATTGAACGAGGAAGTAGTGAAGCAGCATCTTCATCCTTCTGATAAAACTTATTTCGAGCCAACGACCCAGTGGGATATGAAACGTTCGCATGACAGGATATTCAGCTAAACATATTTTTATGCCGGTTAATAAATTTTAATAGAACCTATGGCTTCAAAAAAAACATCTCTTATTTTTTATGGGCTTGCAGGAGTTGCATTGCTGTTATTCATAATTTCTTTGGTACGGGAACAGCATGACATCGGGGGTTGGTTGGGAGTTTGCTTCTTCATAAGCCTTGCCATTGCATTCCGTAGTAATAAATTTTTAAAAGGTCTATCATTTACAGTTGTCATTTTTGCTGCAGTTGTTATGGCCATGTATCATCCGGGCTTTTTTCAGCAATGGGGAGGATACAAATTAAGTAACCTCATCATTCCGCTCATCCAACTGCTCATGTTCGGCATGGGCTCATCTATGAGTATAAAGGATTTTGCAGGAGTTGTAAAATCTCCCAAAGGCGTGGTGATCGGTGTGCTAAGCCAGTTTGTCATTATGCCGTTGCTTGGTTTTACATTAGCAAGTATTACAAATTTTCCGGCAGAAATTGCTGCCGGCATTATCCTGATCGGATGTTCTCCAAGTGGACTTGCTTCCAATGTAATGGCATACCTGGCCAAGGCCAACCTGGCTCTATCAATTACCATTACTTCTATTACCACATTGATCGCACCTTTTGTTACGCCACTGCTTATGAAAATTTTTGCAGGAGCGTTAGTTGAAATTGAAGTAATGAAGATGATGTGGGACATTTCCAAGATGATCATTATTCCGATTGGAGCCGGATTAATTTTTAATAAGCTATTAAGCGGTAAATCAAAATGGGTTGACACGGCGATGCCTTTTGTATCTATGTTCAGCATTGCTTTTATTATTACTATTATCACTGCTGCCGGAAGGGAAAGCTTACTGAAAATAGGTCCCCTGTTAATTGCAGTAGCTTTTTTTCATAACACATTCGGTTATTTACTCGGATACTGGAGCGGACGTTTATTTAAAATGGAAGAAAGAGATTGCCGCACTATTGCAATAGAAGTAGGTATGCAAAATGCAGGTCTTGCCTCAGGTATTGCAAAAGAAATGGGGAAGATAGCAACCGTTGGTTTGGCAGCAGCAGTGTTTGGGCCTCTGATGAATATTACCGGATCAGCATTGGCTAGCTGGTGGCATGGTCGTTTACCAAAAGTAAAAAGTCAGGAGCCAGAGGCCGGAAGTTAAATGATCAAAAATTAATTATTACTCTAAACTTTTATTTATGTCAAAATTGAAATGCTTACTACTTATTTAATCTCCTGGGTAAAGAAGATGTGTATGTTGCCGATCAGGTTAGCAGGTAGCAGAAGGTTGGCAAGTGATTTTTCTCGGGGCCATGGCTGCTGCACATGTGTGTGCATCAGTTCCAAACTTTTTAATTTTACAATGGCAATCATATTTTCAGACGGACCCCATGTTCAAGGATTTTATTAAATATGATGGTGAATGGGTAAAGGGTAGCTTTATTACTCTTTCCGAAAAACCAGGTATCGGTGTAGAAATAAATGAAGAAGAGATGAAAAAGTATGCCATTCCCGGAATACCCTTTTTTGAATAATTAATATTAAAATTATTTATCATGAACACTCGTCGCAATTTTCTACAAAAACTTACAGGCTCTTTAATTGCTTTGCCTTTTTTATCAAAACATGAATACTTAGAAAGTTTCAAGGACTTAAATGATAAGCCTTATGATGGACCTGTATTGCGGGTAGCGATCATGGGACTTGGTAGTTATGGAACCCGTGTTGCAGAGGCAATGAAAGATTGCACCAAAGCAAAATTAGTGGGTGTAATAAGCGGCACACCGTCTAAAATACCTGTCTGGCAAACCAAGTATGGTATTCCTGAAAAGAATTGCTACAACTATGAAAACTTCGACAACATAAAAAACAACCCGGACATTGATGCAGTATATATTATCACCCCCAATGCATTGCATAAAGATGAAGCCTTAAGAGTGGCAAAAGCTGGTAAACATGTTATTTGTGAAAAACCAATGGGGATCAATGCTAAAGAGGGTGAACAGATGGTTGCTACCTGTAAAAAGGCAAATGTAAAATTGCTGGTCGGTTATCGCATGCATTTTGAACCAAAGACGCTCGAGATAATCCGCATGAGAAAAGCCGGAGACTTTGGAAAAGTTTTATTCTTCCAGGGATTATCTGGTTTTCGTATTGGCGATCCTACACAATGGAGATTAAAAAAAGAATTAGCAGGAGGTGGCGCCATGATGGATATCGGAATATATTCCATCAATGGCGCAAGGTATATGGTAGGTGAAGAACCCATTTGGGTTACGGCGCAGGAAACAAAAACGGATAAAGAAAAATTTAAAGAAGGTGTTGATGAAACAATTCAATTTCAATTGGGTTTTCCAGGCGGAGCAGTAGCCTCCTGTTTGTCTACATACGCCATGAGCAATCTTGACCGTTTTTTCTTAAATGGAGAAAAGGGGTTTGGAGAACTTTTGCCTGCTACCGGTTATGGACCAATAAAAGGAAGAACAAATAAAGGTGAACTTACTCATCCACATGTAACACATCAAACAGTACAGATGGATGAAATGGCAGGAATTATTTTAGAAGGTAAACAGCCTATCGTGCCTGTTGATGGTGAAGAAGGCTTAAAGGATCTGAAAATAATTGATGCAATTTATGCTGCTGTTAAAAGTGGCAAAAAAGTTAACCTGTCGTTGTGAGGCGAATTAATGGTAAAAATGTTTTAGGCTTATTAATTATAATTTTATGACAACACCAAAGAAGATATTGATCATCACAGGTGATGCGGGTGAGAGTTTTGAGATTCTTTATGCATCACACCGCTTAAGAGAAGAGGGTTATATCCCGGTAATAGCCGCACCGTCTGTAAAAAGGATGAACCTCGTGATGCATGATTTCGAACCGGGATGGGATACCTATGTAGAAAGAATGGGCTACATCATCCAATCAGATATTTCATTTGATGAAGTCGATCCTGCAGATTATTCAGCCGTGTTGATGCCGGGAGGCAGGGCACCGGAGTACCTGCGTAACGATGCAAGAGTAATTAAGATCATAAAGGAATTTCATAAGAGCAATAAATACATCTTTGCTATTTGTCATGGCGTACAGATCCTGGTAACTGCCGGGTTGGTTGATAAAAAGAATGTTGCCTGCTATGAACATGTAAAATTTGAAGTAGAAGCATGCGGGGGAATTTACATAACGCCAGACGAAGCAGTGAAAGATGGTAAAATTGTTACGGGAAAGACATGGCAATCACATCCTGAGTTTTACAAAATTGTTTTTAGCTGTCTCGAAGAACCTGTTGAAAATGTCCTAAAGTTGCAAGAGCATTTTCTTAAGTAGTTATAATATTGCCTTATCCATTATCCCCATTGTGACTAATGCCTCTTCTAATGTGCAAGGATTAGATCCTTCAGCCCTAAAAAACTTTACGACATCACTAATATGCGGTTGCTGAATATTTATCGGGTATTCCAGTTCCAACGTTTTTGTACCGTCAACTGTAGTTAATTCTATTGTACTTACCCGGAAAAAACTAAAACGAATGGTTCCTTTATCTCCGATGATCTCGCAGGAATCAGCAGTAGCAGTTTCCGTTATATTGAAATCCCACACACCATTAAAATAAATATTATTTACAAATGCTATCTGCACCATTGTGAGATCGGGTGCTTTATAAAGTTTTCCCTGGTTAGCCGCTTGTACATGCACCTCGTGTGGTGTTCCAAATATCCAGTACATAATATCCAATTGGTGCGGTGAAAGATCATGAAATAAGCCTCCGCCTGATATTTCTGGCTTGATCCGCCAATTATCTTCTGTCTGCGTAATGATCTTACTTACCGGTGGCTGTAATGTTCTTAACAAGATCAATTTCACTTTTCCAATTTCTCCGTCATTCACTAATTGTTTTATTTTTTTAAACACTGGCAATCCTCTTCGATAATGGGCAACACTTACTTTACAGTCATACTGCTTTTCCATTGCCATCATTCTTTCCAACGAAACTGAATTTACAGTAACCGGCTTTTCAACATAAACAGGTTTTCCTGCTTTTAAGGCCATTTCCAAGTATGATTCGTGAGAAGAAGGTGGTGTTGCGATGTAAATGGCATTTATTTCTGAATTATTTAGCAGTTCAGTAGCATCGCTATAATATTTGGGAACACCATGACGGTGTGCAAAATCTTTTGCTTTATCACGGTTGCGACGCATTACAGCTACTAATCTGGAATTGGAAATTTTATTAAATGCAGGACCGCTTTTAACTTCACACACATCGCCACAACCAATGATGCCCCAATTAACTGTTCCGCTAATATTCTTCATGAAAATTTATGAGCTATAAGAATTATTCCATAACACCCGGAGGCCTTTTATTATTTTAAATATACGTGTTAATTATATTTTCCATGTACTCCTGCTTGCCGCTCTTTGTTAATGGCTCACCATTCGCAATCGCATAAGTTCTCAGATCTTCGAGTGATAATTTTCCTTCTTCAAATTCCTTTCCCTGTGCTTTATCAAATGATGCATAACGGTTCTTCCTGACTTTTTTATAATCCGACTTGTTTAAGATATTATCTGCAATGATCAATGCTCTTGCAAATGCATCCATACCGCCGATATGTGCATGAAACAGATCTTCAGGGTCAGTTGAATTCCTGCGGATCTTTGCATCGAAGTTTATCCCGCCCCCGGCAAACCCGCCTGCGTCAAGAACCACAAGCATTGCTTCGGCAAGCTCATTTATGTTATTGGGAAACTGGTCAGTGTCCCAACCATTTTGATAATCCCCGCGATTGGCATCCATACTTCCAAGCAAGCCTGCATCTGCCGCTACTTGTAATTCATGAGTGAACGTATGACCAGCAAGTGTTGCATGATTTACTTCAACATTTATTTTAAAATCATTCAACAGATCATATTGTCTTAAAAAACCGATCACTGTTTCGCAATCATAGTCGTATTGATGTTTGCTCGGCTCGCAAGGCTTTGGTTCAATAAAAAATGTTCCCTTGAAACCATTACTCCTGGCATACTCTTTTGCTTTATGAAGAAACATGGCCAAATGTTCCTTCTCTCTTTTCATATCTGTATTCAGCAAACTCATATATCCTTCTCTTCCACCCCAGAAAACATAATTCTCACCACCTAATGCAATAGTTGCATCCAATGCAGCTTTCACTTGTGCCGCACCATGGGCCAATACATGAAAATCAGGATTGGTGGCCGCACCATTCATATACCGGCGGTTGGAGAATAAATTGGCGGTGCCCCACAAAAGCTTTACCCCACTTGCCGCCTGCTTCTCACTTAAATAATCTGTGATCGCCTTTAATCGCCTGTCATTTTCTTTTACATCATTTGTATAATCCACCGCATCTACATCATGAAAACAATAATATGGCAAACCAAGTTTGGTTATAAATTCAAATGCAGCATCCGCTTTATCTTTTGCTCTTTCAACTGCATCCGCCTTTTCATTCCATGCAAATAAATGTGTTGGCTCTCCAAAAGGATCGGCGCCACTGCCACAGAAGCTATGCCAGTAGGCACAGGCAAACCGAAGATGTTCCTTCATCGATTTTCCGGCTACCGTTTTATTTTCATCATACCAGCGATAAGCAAGGGGATTATCTGACTGAGTGCCTTCATAATTTATTTTTCCAATCCCCGGGAAAAATTCCTTTTTACCTGTAACAACTTTCATAAGCAAACATGTTTAATTAAAGGTTTCAATTTAATAGTTTTAGCAAATAACGGGTGTAAGTATATGTAATAAAAGTATGCAATCATGACCAAATTATTTTTTATCTTTCTCCTTACTAAAAATTTTGATCATGGCACCATCGTCTAAACCTTCTTCATTTTTAATATTCCCCTGGGGACTTTTATCAATTGTATTAGTACTGATCCTCAATCTTGCACTCGATGATGCCTGGTTCAATAAGAACTGGAGTTGGATCGCAATGGTACTGATCATTCCTGCCGCTATTCTCGAAAACTTCAAAGTTGGTTATTCCACCATGCGGATCATGTTTTTGAAGGTTTTCTTTTCATTACTTTCGTTTTTAGTCGCAGGTATGGCAATTGGTTCCGCCCTTACCGGTTATCACATTGAAAAATTCCAGGAGGTTGCCGGAATAAAAACAGTCAGGCTACCCTGGTATGTAATTCTTGCATTAGGAATCTTATTGTTAATACAAGTGGCCCAGTTATTCAGTATGCTAAAAGCCGTGAAGAGAGAGTTCATGCAATTGGATCCGGATCAATAAACCCCACACCTCTAAAGGGGCTTTAGAAAATTTAAAACTGTTTGAAAGCAGCTTTTAAAAATGGGAAAGCTGGTAAAGAAGAAATGATCTTTACTTCTTCTGGTAAAGAACTTTCATTGTCTAAGAATTTTAATACCTGTTGCGGTTTATTCTTTTTGAAAAGAAAAGTAAATATGTCTTTACCGGTAACTCTTTTATTATGCAAAACGTCGAGTAACACTTTATCATAAAAATGAAAGCGGCCTGGGGTTCGGGGAATTTTTGACAGGTCCTTATTAGTTATTAAATGGTCTGCGATCATGTCAGCTTGCTTCTGTATGAATTGAAATGTATAACCACTTGATGCTTTTGTTTGGCCACCGCTGACGCCAATGTTGTAAGCGAAGCCGGTATAAAAATCAAATTTCTTTGTTGTCATGGGGATGATCCCAAACTCATTATCAATTACACGGAAATTTTTTATTCCGAGAACATCTTTAATATAGTTCTTTAAACCCTCTTCATATTCTTCTTGCAGCAATAAATCCTTTGAAAACAACGTATATTCGACCAACGCCTGCGTCCCGGAAAATGGCATTACATAAACAAAAGTGGTTCCGTGGTGTTGTGGAACTCTGAAATCCATGAGTGTGGCAATGCCAGGATCGAATACAGTGTCTTCGGTTTCTATGATCCATCCTTTGAAATGTTGAAGCAGACTTATTATGTTGGAATTGTCTTCACCCGGTTTATAAATGGAATTAAAAATTGTAGCAACCGGCAAGTGTAGCTGCTGATCATCAATAAAAAAAGTTAGTCCATCCTTATGATGTCGCCAATCCTTCAGATCACCATAATAAATATCAATATTTTTATTTTTCTCAATCTCTGCAAAACAATAGTTATAAAAATCAATTCCCCGTGTCATTTTGTATTGATAAGGAGAAATATCAAGTGTTTCCGAAAATTCATCACTGAAAAAAGATAGCTTATTCCATTTTTTATAAACTATCTCCTCAAAAAAACCAATTCCCTTTTCCCAAAAGCACCATGTCCGATCATTCTTTGTTTTTGATTCTTTATCGAATAGCAGGATCCTCTTATCAGTAAATTTTCCACTCCGTATCATTCTCATTAATAAACTTAGCGAGGCACAACCTGCGCCTAAAAAGATAAAATCATACCCCTGTCCCCTAAAGGGGAACTTAAATTGAGACATTCTTAACTGATTGAAATATCCAATATTTGAAGACTTGATGAACGATCGAAAATTTCCTAACCCCCGGCCTGAGGCGGAGTTGGGAACTCATACTTCCGGTGCATATTCCACCTTCTTATTTCCTGCCATTAATTTTTTGTCCCGTCTTATTTTATCCCAGTATTTTTTATGAACCAGCAACATGCCGAAGCTTTCGCCATCATGACGATCGAGGTGTTTGTGATGCATTTTATGCGCCCAGCGAATGGCACGAACGTAACTGTTATTGCTGCGGGTAAACCACTTGAATCGTTGATGAATGATGACATCGTGCACCAAAAAATACCCGGCGCCATAAGCCATGATGCCAAAACCGATCGCCTGCATCCACCATTCATTATTAAACGTGCCGAAATAAATGAGTAAAATACTTGGCACGGCAAAAATGATAAAGAATGTATCGTTCTTTTCAAAAAAGCCGGGCTCAACCTGGTGATGATCTTTATGCAGGTACCAAAGAAAACCATGCATGACATACCGATGCGTAAGCCATGTAATGCCTTCCATGATAATGAATGTTGCGATAAGAACAAGTATGTAATAAAGCCAGATCATGCGGCTGAAATATTTTGATAACGTGATGCCCACCATTCCTCAATTTTAGGAAATGCGAGATGAAACCAGGCTGTATATTTTTGAGGATGCGTTTGCATCGTATTTTTTATCTCTGATATCTCTTTGTAACAAAAATCATTTACTTCATCCGGATTGATACTCAATTTCCCTTCGTATTCACCTGCAAACACATGATCAAATTCATGTTCGGTCAATCCATTGTCAAAAGCAGCCTTGTATACAAAATCAAAAATTTTCTCAATCGGGGTATCAAAGCCAAGTTCTTCCATTAATCTGCGTTGCGCCGCATCTTTTGTTCTCTCCCCGGGCATTGGATGACTGCAACAGGCATTGGTCCATAAACCAGCGCTATGATACTTGCTTAAAGCTCTTTGTTGCAAAAGCATCTCTCCTTTCTGATTAAAAATAAAAATGCTGAAAGCCCGATGCAACAGGCCTTGCCTATGCGCTTCCATTTTATCCATGATGCCAACCATGTCATCATGTTCATTCACTAGTATTACTTTATCATTTTCTGTCATCCTAATAGTCCTAATTGATTTTTAACTCCTGCTCTTAATACGATCATCATTTTTCTATAATCCGGTATCCTGATCCTTGCTTCCAATACCCTGGCCGGTTCCAGGTCTTTTATTTTCTTAAACAATGACAAGTAATATTTGTAAGCAACATACACGCCAAATCTTGATTTCAGCGGCAATTTTAAGATTCCTGCATAGGCTGCTTTAAAATCATTATGAATATCTGCCTCTATTTGTTTTTTATCCTGTTCTGTAAAATTATTAAAATCGCAGCCGGGAAAATACATCCGGGACAAACTATTATAATCCGCCTTTATATCTCTTAAAAAATTTACTTTTTGGAAAGCAGCGCCTAAAGATCTTGCAGAATATTTTAACCTGTCATATAGCTCTTTTTTTCCTTCGCAAAAAACATAAAGACACATTAGCCCTACCACTTCTGCAGATCCATAAACGTACTCATTAAAATTTCTTGTGTCGTAGGTTTTCTGGCTTAGATCCATCTCCATACTATGAAAAAAAGCTTCGATAAGGCCATGATCAATATTGTAATCATTTACTGTTTGCTGAAAACTGTTTAATATCGGGTTTAAACTAATGCCCCTTTGAATTGCTGCATAAGTATCTCTTTTAAATTCTTCCAAAAGTGAAGCTTTATCATAACTATGAAAAGTATCCACGATCTCATCTGCAAATCTTACAAAACCATAAATATTATAAATGGGCTGTTGCATATCATGATGCAACAAGCGGATAGCAGATGAGAACGAGGTGCTATACTCCCTCGTCGTGATCTCGCTGCTCTTATTACTCACAGCATAAAATTTACTGATCATGATCTTTCAATTTACTCGTTAATTAATTTTTCCCCGCGACTTTAGATGATCTGCCATAATCCTTTATAACTTCTCTTGCAACTACTTCGCCGCTGATCAAACAAGGAGGCACGCCGGGACCCGGCACTGTTAATTGTCCTGTATAAAATAAGTTTTTTACTTTCTTGCTTTTGCATGATGGTTTGAATATCGCCGTTTGCATTAACGTGTTTGCCAACCCATATGCATTTCCCCGAAATGAATTATACTCACTTGCAAAATCAGACACAGAGAATGTTTTTTTATAAATAACTGCTTCCAGGATAGATTGTCCTGTATGTTTTTCCATTCTTTTAATGATCTGCTGAAAATATTTCTCCCGGGTTTCTTCATCGTCGTTCTGCAAACCTGAAGAAACCGGTATGAGCAACACCATATTATCACACCCAGCAGGTGCCACCGTATGATCAGTAATGGAGTTTACGCTTACATAAAAAAGCGGGTTGGTTGGCCATTGGGGATCATCGTATATTTCTTTTGCATGTTGTTCGAATGGGACATCAAAAAACAATGAGTGGTGAATCACATTTTTCAATTTTTTATTCAACCCAACAAAATATAATAAACAGCTTGGCGCCATTACTCTTTTTTCCCAATACGTTTTATTATAACTACGATAATTTTCCGCTAAAAGTTTTTCTTCTGTGAAATGATAGTCGGCGCCACTGATGATCACATCCGCCTCATGAATCTTCTTATTCGTTACTAATTTTTTGGCAGCTCCATTTTGTATGAATATTTGCTCAGCCTCTTCATTAAAGCAAAATTTTACTCCCAGTTCAATTGCCAACTCATGCATTGCTTTCACCACTGAATACATTCCACCCTTTGGATACCATGTGCCGCCTTTTATATCTGCATAATTCATCAAACTGTAAAGTGCAGGCGTATTTTCCGGCAAAGCACCAAGAAACAAAACCGGGAACTCCATCAACTGGCGAAGCTTTGGGCTTTTAAAATATTTATGTATATGCTTTTTTATTGATGTAAAAACATCCAACCTGAACACCCCTTTTAAAATATCGAGGTCAACAAATTCAGTAAAAGATCTTCCTGGTTTATGTACTAACTTATTGATACCTGTTTCATATTTAAACGCTGCCTCTTTCAAATATTTTTCAAGTTGTTCGCTTGCGCCGGGTTCAAATTCATCAACCATTGTTTTAAACTCATCATAACCGGCAGGTATATTGGTAAAACCATCATTCCAATAAATACGATAAGAAGGGTCCAGACGTTTCAATGAGTAATAATCAGCCACTTTTTTACCAAACTTTTCGAAATAATTTTCAAATACATCCGGCATCCAATACCAGCTTGGACCCATATCAAAAGAAAATCCATTCTCATTTAATTGTTGCGCCCTGCCACCCGGAGTACTGTTCTTTTCTACAACAGTAACCTGCCACCCTGCTTTTGCCATAAACGAAGCAGCCGACAGACCTGCAAAGCCACTACCCACAATGATCACTGATGATGACATAAGAAAAGTTTAATACCGGCTAAGTTGTTCTTTCAAGAGTTTACGGGCAAAGTGTATCCTGCTCTTTATGGTACCCAAAGGCTCATTCAATGATTCTGAGATCTCGTGATACCTGTACCCTTCAAAGTACAACAAAAAAGGAATTTTAAAAATTTGCGGTAATTGATAAATGGCTTTCTGGATCTCTTTCAATTGTAAAGAATTTTCTCCCCCATTACTTACCATCATTTGACCTGAATTGCTCAATGTTTCACCGGCTCCATTATCAAAAATTGTTCTTTGTTTAGACTTTCGTCTGTAGTCATTGATAAAAATGTTTCGCATGATCGTAAACAACCATGCCCTGATATTTGTACCCCTGCTGTATTTATCCTGGTTTGCTAAAGCTTTATACAATGTTTCCTGGAAAAGATCTTTTGCTATTTCCTGGTCATGAGTAAGGCTTACCGCAAAAGGTCTTAATGGATCGGCATTACTTAACAACAGCTCATTAAATTCCGCGGCTGACATAAAAATTCTTGTTTAACTTTTAATATGGTAAAATTAAACAGACATTTTTGACCGTCCTCCCTTTGTTTAAAGATTACATGAAAAGAAAGCAGATTCGCTCAACAAAAAAACTTGGAAGATTTAAAAGAACAGATGCTTACAATGTAGAAATAAATTCTACAAGTTCAACAAGCGAATGTTTGAATTCAACATTTTTAGGGAGGGGTTTTTTATACCCGTGCGTAGGAAAGCCAGATATGATGATCTTTGGCTTCGAAATTTTTTCGGAGGTTTGCTGAATGAATTTTTGAAAATTAAAACCTGGTGAAGTAGAAGTGAGATGTATATAAACAAAATCTGGCTTTTTGGTATCAGCAACAAATTGCGCATCTTTCAATGGTACATTGGCGCCTATATATAAAACTTCAACGCCACGTTTTTTCAATAAATAATAGACAAGCAATAAGCCGAGTTCATGATGTTCTCTTTCAGGTAAAAAAAGCAGAAAGGATCTTTTGATCTTTACCAGTGATCTTGCCTGGTCAATACCAACAATCAATTTTTGGCGAATAATATTTGTAATAAGATGTTCCTGTGCTGGATTGATATGACCGGTTTGCCAGAGAATACCTATACGTTCGAAGAACGGAAAAATGATACGGATGATCACTTTCTCAATTCCGTTGGCGGTGATCTGTTTATCTAATATTTTTTCAAATCCCAAGGTGTCAAGATCCACCATCAATTGTATCAACTCATTTACGATCCGTTCCTGTTGGGCTCCTGCCAAATTCAATTCCGCCACTCTTGCCTGCACATCATTGACCGACATTTTATTTATATGCGAGATCTTGTAACCATATTTATTGAGAATTGAAATGTTCAGTATTATTTTCAGATCGTCGCTACTATAATAGCGGATATTGGTCTCTGTTCGCAAAGGCTTAAGAAAAGAATAGCGTTGTTCCCAGATACGTATGGTATGGGCTTTAATGCCGGAAAGATTTTCAAGATCCTTTATTGTGAATTTGGTCATGTTTTATAAATACAATTGACCTGCAAAAAAGTTCAAACAAATTTATAATTCCGGGTTTAGCAATTTTCCTGCATCAAGCATTTCTTTTAGACTATGAGCTATCGATGGGCTTTGCAAATGAGAAAAATGGTGGGGGGTATGCAGATCGGTACCCGCAATATCGTAGTATTCATGTTTCATAAAATACCGGGCAAGTTCACTCACTGTTTTCCCATAGGCTCCCGCTAATGACATAATATTAAGTTGAAAAAGATAACCTGCTGCTTTTAATTCTTCAAAAAATTCTTTATTTCTTTCATGATAGACATATCGTTCGGGATGAGCTATTACAGGCTGGTAGCTTTGCATTTGCATTTCAAAAAGCAGTTCTTTGAAATTATATTGTTCGCTGGCCATTGAAAACTCTACCAAAACAAGATTATCTCCAAATGTCAATAGCGGTTCTTTCTCCGCCAGCAATTTTTTAAAATTGTCATCCAGAAAATATTCAGCTGCAACTTCCAGTTCTACCTGTATCCCTTCTGTATCCAGGTGTTGCTTTAAAGCCCCGTGCCTTTTTAATATATCATCTCTCTTATTGGGATACATATCCTGCATGACATGAGGTGTCGTTATCAACTTTTTAAATCCGAGATGGATCAGGCCATTTATCATCTCAACTGAAGTGGTAATGTCAGGAGATCCATCGTCGATCCCCGGCAATAAGTGAGAGTGCATGTCAGTCTTAAGAAGACCGTAATCAAATACATCAGATTCCTTTTTTCCCCACAACTTCATAAATACTATTATTTGACCCTATGATTTTTTTTATCAAGCAGATCATGATATAAGCCGCTCATGTCGCTTACCAGGCGGTGGTAACTAAATTTATTTATTACATGATCTTTACCAGCATTACTGAATCGCTGACGAAGACCGGGATCATTAACCAGCTGTAGCAGGTTATTAGAAAAAGTCTTCTCATCCGTGATCTCAGAAAGTAACGCTGTCTTGTTCTCTAAAACCACATCTGCGATCCCTCCGACTCTTGTAGATACAATTGGTTTACCGGCTGCCTGCGCTTCAATTAAACTTACCGGTGTCCCTTCATTTAAGGATGTCAAAGCGATAATATCAAGCCCGGCGCAAATAGTATCAACATCTGTTCTCCATGATGTTAAGACTAATGGATGGAGATGTGTCGAGTCTATATGTCTAGTATACTTAATTTCCAGTTCATTTGCCATTTGTTCAATATCAGACCTGCTTTCTCCATCGCCAATTATAAAAGCTTTGATCTTTACAGTAGTATTATTTAAAACATATTTTAGTGCTTTCAAAAAAAGAGAATGATTTTTTATTGGCACTAATCTGCCAATTATCCCAATTGCAACTGTGTCATCGTCTAAAGCGAACTCTTTTCTGAACTTATTTCGCTTTTCTTCCTGGTAGATTATAAAATTATCAAGGTCGAGCCCGAGAGGTATCACGCGGAACTTATCAGCAGCAGCAATTTTAAAATCCCCGGATAACTCTTTTTTCTGTACATCGCTTATTGCCACTATCGCATCACTTATACCTGCCAGGTATCTTTCAGTTCTTATAAAAAAATTGGTCTTTAAAGAATTAAAATAGGAATGAAAAATATGACCGTGAAAAGTATGAATGATCACCGGCACGTTGGAATGCTTTGCAGCCAATCTTCCCAATGCGCCAGATTTTGCTGCATGGGTATGAACGATATCAGGCTTGAATTCTTTAATTAATTTTTTCAATTTATTGTAGGCGGCCCAATCATTATAAGGAGAAATTGGTCTTTTCATTTCCGGAATGCAGGTGGGATCAATGTTATTTGCAGAAGCTAAAAAATCAGCATCCTGTTCATGATCTTCTTTACCACCGATAACAAGTAACGTGTCAAAGTCAGGCTGCATGTACCGGGAAAGATATACAGCATTCTTCGAAGGACCACCAATGATAAGGCGATTAAGTATTCTTAAAACTCTTGGCATTTACTGGCGCAAATTAGCTCAGAATGATTGGATAAAAGATGATACTAATAAAAAAATAAAAGTTCTTTTCAGGTTTCCAAGCCATTGAAAGATGGTGGGATGAAACCATAATGCTGATTCATTTGAAACCGCTGGTTTAGTTGGAGGTCGGTGGCCATCAACAAAAGATTGGACCACTTGCTTTAATACCGGAAGCACTGTGGCGTATTGGACATAGGGGTATGTATAAAAATTATTCTCTTTCCCCGGTGCTGCAAAAACCTGTTCAATGATACCTCCTGTATCAACTCCCGGATCAACATAATGTATTGTGGTGCCAAAAAAATTAATTTGTCCTTTGGCTACCGCCCAGTATCCTCCATGCACACCGCGATAAGCTGGAGTGATACCTGTATGAATGTTTACAAAAGGAGCGGAAACCGATTCCAGGGTCTTTTTTGAAATTATTCTCGTACCGTTTACGATCAACAGATCAGGTTTTAAATCCTGCAAAAACTCTCTTCCTTTTGCCGAGCTAAGTTTCTCGACCCTCTTAATTTTTTCTACAGGGATATTTGTAAGATCAAGGTTATAGTGCTCCAGGATCTTTTTCTTCTTTCTTTGAGAAGTAAGTTTCAAAAAAGGAAAAGCAGTAAGCATAAAGATCACCTGCCCAACTGCACTCCAAAATCCTATCAATTTCACCCTTCGCTTAAACTGCTCCGGTTTTGAAATAGTTTTTTCAAAAACAACAGTATCCACGTCAAAATGTTGCCTGAGATAATTATATACGATCGTCGTCGAATCACAGTCTCTTGTAAGTAAAACAATTTTCATCTTATCCATTGTTATTTGATATTGGAATATATCTCGAGCAGGTTTTGAGATTCAATTTTTTCTTCCTGGTTTAATTGGTGATAAAATATTAAAACCCGTTCAAGGAAATCAAAATTCTCATCCATGTATTTTCCGAAATTATGGGGATGCCACCACAACTGATAAATCAAACCGTGCTTTGCTGCAAATCTTATTCCTTGTTTTATTCGCCTTAGTTTTAACCCATCAAACATCTTGAATTTTGGGTTATGTGGCCGGAGAAAACGACTTGCAGGCACATTAACAATTTCACTTGCTTCCGGAATAACATGACAATGATGTCCCGTTATATTAATATATGTGTCCGCAAAACGTACTCCTTTTCTGAAAATGTTTTCCTTTTCCCTGGATATTGGTTTATATGCACCTGAAAGTTCATTGCCACGGTAGATCTTTATCCCTTCCTCCAAACAAGCCTTAATGTGTTCACTAGAATATTGATTGCGGGGAAAAACTATGCTTTTGATCCCGATCCCTTTTTCTTTTGCAATAGTGATCGCTGATCGCAGATCACTTTTAAACTGCCCGATCGATGTATTCTTTTCAAGTGTATAAAAATGAGAAAATGTATGCGTCCCGATCTCCTGGCCGGGTGTTTTTTTTATCTGTTCAATAAGTGCCGGTGCAAAATGATAAATTCTTTCTAACTCATCCTGCTCAATATAGGAGTATGGATCGTATTCCTTTTTTTTATACTGGGGTCGTTCAGCAGGTAAATAAGGCATCATTTCCTTTTTTTCATTAAAAAAAAGAAAGCCTACTGTCGCCCATGTGCAATGAACATTATATTTAGAAAATAATTCAAGCAACCGGGGAACAACCTTATGAACATTACGGATATTCTCTCCATAGCTTTCCAGTGTGCGATGATCCCTGACACCCCAGAAAAGTTCGAAGTCAAGTGATATGGTAAAGATCCCTTTACTCACCAATTAGGTTTTACATGAAATATTTCTTATACCAGTGTTGAAAAACGATCAATACCCAAAGTTGCTCGACGATATTACCGGGGGCAGCAGAGTAAAGTTGCTTTTTCATACAGTTAATAAACTCAGTATTAAAGATGCCTTGCTCTTTTACAAATTTTTCATTTAACAGGTCATCAAAAATATATGTGTGCAATTCTTCACGGAACCATTTCAGCATGGGGATCTCAAATCCTTTTTTTCCACGATTATAAATTTCAGGTGGCAGAATACTCCGGAAAGCATCTTTGACAATTGTCTTTCTTCCTCCCTTATTTATCTTATATTCTGATGGTAATGTGAAAGCAAACTCCACAACATGATGATCAAGAAAAGGAGACCGAACTTCCACGCTGTTTGCCATACTCATCAGGTCCACTTTCACCAGCATATCACTTATCAATACAAGGTCGAGATCAGTTTTTAATACTGAATTGAAATCATCATTGATATTAGAAAGATATTTTTCTTTTACTGTATTAATAACCGCATTATTGATCTTGTCACCTGTTTTTTTTGCAATCAACTTATCTACTTCTGTTGCTGAAAAAGTAGAAGCCCAATGCCAGTAACGATCTTTTGCAGAAAGCCCGGCACCTTCAGCATAACGGTTCAATTGCCGGAAGAGATCGGAAAAACGATTGTTCCTGCTTTTTGGCATGATCTTCCAGAGAGGAGTACCCAACTTCACAAGACTTCCCGCTAAGGATTTTCTTCTTGCCTGCCATTCTGCATAATGTTTATTATATCCGGCAAACACTTCATCACCCCCATCGCCTGAGATAGCAACTGTTGCATGTTTTCTTACTTCCATGCAAAGAATGAACTGGGGCAGCGAAGCTGAATCTGCAAAAGGCTCGTCCAGGTAATTCAATACATCATATATATGAGACAGGTAATCATCAAAACCCAGGCGAAAAGTTGCATGATTGGTTTTAAATTTTGCAGCCACCAATTCTGCAAAATGTGTTTCATCAAAATATTGCTCTCCTTTAAAACCAATTGAAAAAGTATTCAAAGATTTTTGGTGACGACTAGCCAGGGCAACGATCACGGAAGAATCAATTCCGCCACTTAAAAAAGCACCAAGCGGCACATCACTTATTAATCTTTTTACCACCGCATCTTCTAATAAAGAAACCAGTTCTTTTTGCGCCTGTTCATATGTGGGAGCATTCTTATATTCATAAGTCGGTGAAAGTTCGTACCATCTTTTTTCTTCAATATTATTTCCCCTGAGTATTAGCCTTGAACCTGCCTCGATCTTTCTTACATGTTTCAGCATACTCATTGGCTGAGGTATATAAGATAGCTGCAGGTAAAGTTGCAGCGCCTCATAATTTAATTCCTTAGGTATTCCGAAATCATACAGCGCTTTTAACTCTGAAGCAAAAATGAACCGGTCATCATCAATAAAATAGTTCAGTGGCTTTTTTCCAAACCGGTCTCTTGCAATAAATAGCTCTTTTGTCTGGGTATCATAAATGACAAAAGCAAAAAAACCTTCCAGTAACGGAAGGCATTTCTCTCCTTGCTTTATAAAAAGCTCAAGCAAGATCTCGGTGTCTGAACTTGTACGAAGTTGCTTTTGTTCGTCGGCAGTAAAATATTTACTGCGAAGCTCCTTGTAGTTGAATATTTCCCCGTTGAAAATGATTGTATAACGCTTCGACCGATCCCACATGGGTTGATTAGCCGCAGCACTTGTATCAATAATAGCTAATCTACGCTGAGCCAGGCCCATATCTTCGCATAGATAAATGCCTTCATCATCAGGCCCCCTTGTCTGCAGAGTTCGGATGGATTGTCGTAATTTCGAAACCTGTTGTCTGCCTGTATCCGTCAACGCAACTATGCCCGCAATTCCACACATACAATATCCTTGATTTTTATGCAATATATCACTATAACTGATTTCATCTTACTTCCAATTTACATTTTTGTCGTCTTCATATTTGCCTCTTATTTCAAAAACAAATATTATCCGAAAGATCATCCGCTGCGCCCTTATTTTATGCCAGCTTTCACGTTTAAGATCATTGGTGCAATTTTTCTTGGTATCATTTATCAATTTTACTATAAAGGTGGTGATACATTGAATTATTGGCATCAAACGGAAATTATTAATTCCTCTTTCAACGAATCTATTGGTGCCTGGCTGAAATTAGTAACAGCATCGGCTGAAATTTACGATGTGGATGTTTATAAATACACAACGCAGTTTTATTGGTATGGAACCAAGTCACCGGAATATCTTATCTCAATTATTGGTGCGATCATCGGCTTATTCACGATGACCACTTACCTGCCTACATCAGTAATTTTTGCTTCCCTCTCATTTATAGGTGTATGGAAAATGTATGTTGTTTTTACAAAACTTTATCCCAGGCTTACAAAACAAATGGCATTTGCATTTTTGTTTATTCCAAGTGTGATCTTCTGGGGTTCAGGATTTATGAAAGATACCATTACATTATCATGTATAGGCTGGGTCACCCATTTCTTCTATCGCATTTTTTTTGAAAACAAAAAGGTGATATTCAATTCAGCACTTGCCCTAATTTTTATTTATATTATTTATATCGTTAAGTCATACATCGTAATGGCTTTTTTGCCCGCAGTATTGCTTTGGGGTGTTGGTTTGTTGTCTTATAAAATAAAAGATACAAGACTAATCATATTTGCACGTTATTTTTTATACGCTTCTGCTATTGCCGGAATAGCATTAATTGGCGGGAGGTTACAAACTGAAATGTTTGGTGAGTATAATGTGGAAAGTATAGCATATAAATCTTTTGTCACCCGGGATTATCTTTATAGGATTTCAAATGAACAGGATGGCTCCGGCTATACACTTGGCGATTTTGATCCAACCCTGCTTGGCATGCTGGAGCAGGCTCCGGCTGGCATTAATGTTACTTTGTTCCGACCTTATTTATGGGAAGCAAGAAAACCCATTGTCATGATCTCTGCGATCGAATCACTACTCTACCTGATCTTTACAATTGTTGCTATTGTAAGGAATAATCCTATTCGGATGGTCCAACGTATTCTCGCCGATGAGACCCTTCAATTCTGCCTGATATTTACTTTGATATTTGCTTTCGCAGTGGGGATTTCTACTTCAAATTTTGGTTCCCTGGTAAGATACAAGATCCCATGCCTGCCATTTTACACCGCATTTCTAATTATCTTATTTTATCCGCCTAAACAAGAATTGATTTTAAGAAAAGAGAGAGATAAAAGCAGGAAACAGGCTGTTTAAACTATAATTCTTTTCAATATGTTCCCTGGCTGCTCTGCCCATTGCTGTCCTTAATTGAGCATCAGCTATTAATTGTTTTAAATACGTCTTCCATTCATCTTTATCCTTTGCGATGAACCCTGTTTTATTATGCAAGGTGATCAACGAGTTTACACGTGTCGGAGAGGCGATCGCCGGGATCCCGCACGCATGATATTGTATTAATTTGAAACCGCATTTTCCTTCAAACCATGGTCCTTGCTTTGAAGGCATAATACCAATATGCATTTTCAGCAGGTCTTCCTGCTCTGAAAAAAGTTCCCATTGCTTATAATTAAAATCAAAATTCCAGTGTGGCGCTTTATTTGAAATAACGAGAAAATCAAAATCGATCTCATTTTTTAATTCGGGGATCACGCCTTCGATCACTTCAAGATTATGCAATGTTGTATGTGTTCCTGTCCAGCCTACAATAACCCTGTTTTCGCTGTTCTGATCCCGCTGTTTAAAATGTCCTTGCTCTGTATCCACAACTGTTGGAATAAGAAAAACTGAGGAATTATATTGGCGGGCATATTCACATAAAAAATCATTTCCTGCTGCTACTTTATAGGACCATTTAATAATATGCTTTATTTTCCAGGTTGCCTTCAACCACTTTTTCATAAAAGAGATCTTTTCCCCACCCGGGATCCAGATAGCATCATCATATTCGTGAATGATCTTTTTTCCGAAGATTTTTGCAAGCAGCCATTCAAATACCGGTGGACCAAGTGGTGTAGCTTCGCGATGAATAAAAATAAAGTCAGCGTTTGTTGATTGGAAAAGATGGACGATCCTTCTGAAAAAACCTTTCACGGTTCCCCAGGCTTTTAGAAACTTATTTCCCGGATTGTATAAAATATCCCAGGCTTCCTTATCCAGAAAACTTAACAAACGAAAGGAATATCCTTCTTTTTCCAGTCTTGGTAAAAATAACTCAACCCTAAAGCGCTGCGACGGCGCAACGCCAATTGGATAAGGCACCCAAAAGTGAATAATAGGTTTCGCTTTATTTATATCGCCCAACTTTTAATTGTAAATTTCTTTATAGATCTTTTTTGCCAGTTCAAAAGAGCGGTAACGGATCGCAATTTGCCTGATCTTCTGTTTCAAGGCAACTTTATCGCTGATGAGTGCTTCCAACTTACCGATCGATCTTAATAAAGCAGCACCATCAGAAAAATCAACAACAACACCTGTATTTTCTTTCTCTATTATTTCTGAGTCATCAGAAATCCGCGGCGAAATTACAACCGGCAATCCCATCGCCCAGTACTCCCCGTCTTTTATTGAGGTGCAATATCTTTTTGTTGGCACTGGTTTTACCGGGTTAATTGCAAAATCTCCCAATGAAAGGTATCGGGGTACTTCATCATGATAAACAAATTTGCTGTTAACAATATTTTCCGGGATACCCGTTCTCAGCACTTCAGCATTTATCTCTTCCTTCTTTGCATTCGTTAACATCAGGAACCGGAAATCATCTTTCCAATGATCATAGCATAATTTGATAAAATCAAAAACCTCTTCCTTTAAGTAAATGCCGCCGAGCTTTCCCGCATACACACAAACAATCTTATTTTCAAAACCAAATTCTTTTAAAAGGTTACCGTCTTTTTCTGCTGGAGAAAACTTTGCAAGATCAACACAGGCTGGTTTCACAAAAAAGTTTTTTACTTCAACTCCATACCGGTCTAATGCATATTGTTTCATTCCCCATGTAGTGGCTATAAGAACTTTTGCCCGTTGTGTTTGTCTTTTTTCAAGGGAAAATAGGATCTTATATGCCATCCCGTCCTTTTTCCATGTTCCGTTCTCTACCATTGACTCTGCATGTGGCTCGTAACTGTCAATAATAAGTTCAGCGCCGGTAAGTTTACTCAGTAAATAAGCAATGCTTCCCGCCGGCGTACAAAATGCATGTATGGTTTTTATTTTTTCTTTTTTAATAACTCCGATAAGTCTTGATAGATTCCCCGCAGAAGCAACTAATTTTTTTAATCCAAATCGTTTGTAGGGTTCGGGTAGTAATTGCATATTTCGTCTTTCCCAGTCTTTATTTATTTGATGGGCTTCATCTTTGCTCAAGGCAATATGCGGCTGTTCCGCAGTAACTAAAATGATCTTTCTGTCGGGTGAAATTATATCCCTGATAATATCAATATAGGGCAGTGTATATGTTTGCACCAGCGCATCCTTAAAACTCCATTGTGTAAAAACAAGAATATTGCCTGCCCTTTTCATCGGAACTTTTTGATCAATTTTCGTCCAACGATGGATTTGCCAAATAATAAAAGGAAAGGTCTTTGCAATCCATCTCCTTTTATTGCCGCTATTGCTTCTTTCACAGCTGCGCTTCTTTTATGATCGAGGTATTCATGTACGCCGCAGAAATAATGTGACCATGCAATTAAAGTTCTCTTTTTACTTGTCGATAGTTCAATTGTATTTAAAGCCCACTCAGTAGCTTTTTTTCTCGCTTCGATCACTTTTTGATTATTACTCATTGAACGTTCATCATGCTGACGCATGGAGACGCAGACCTCATCCCTGATAAATATTTTATTATTGGCAAGATTCGCCAATAAAAACAACCAGTCTTCCATCGAGGCCAGTTCCCTTTGCGGGGGAAAGAGTTTGAGATAAGGGTCTTTTATTCTTACGCAATAATTGCAGGCAAGAATATTTCCTTTTAAAAACAGATCCTGATCATACCATCCTTCAGCAAGATTTTGAAGAAAAGGATGATATTCTGCTTTTCCGTTATTGTCGTAATTATATTTAGTGGCAAGGAGCTTTATTCCCGGGTTATCAGCGATGATCTTATTTAGCGTTTCAAGATAATGTGGCTTCATAAAATCATCCGAGTCAAAAAAAACTGCATAATCGCCCCTGGCTTGCTGCAATCCGAAATTTCTTGCTGCGCCTCTTTCTTCGTTATCTTTACGGAAATACCTTATCCCTGGCTCATTACTGTAACTTTGGTCAAGTACCTTTTTTATATTTTCGGTACTTCCATCATCTACAATAATGATCTCAAAATGCGGATAACGCTGTGCAAGTACTGTATCGATCGTTTCCCCAAGCAGATGTGACCGGTTATAAACGGGGATAATGACAGAGAAAAAGGTCATTCATCTATTTATTGCAGTTGCAAATCTAATTGAACATCCATGATGTTTCCAAAACTTTGATAAAGTGCGATATGCTTATCAACCTTTGTTTTCAGACCATAAATTCTTAGAGCATCTCTTTTTGCTTCAGCAGCCAGATCCATTGCAATTTCTTTATGGTTTTTCATGAATTCTATTGCATCGGCAATGGCTTCGGCATTTTGGTAATCTACAACATAAGCATTTCTCATGTGGTCGGCAGATTGCCACGCATAGCCTGATTTTGTCAGGATCTGTGGACGTTCAGAGATCATCCCCTCAATGATATTGATACCACAATTCTCTACATATTTATTTACCGGCACATGCAAATGCACATCAAAAACTTTAAACAATGCCACCGGGTCATTGATATAGCCCTTTGAAATTACTACATCCTCGACTCCCAGCTCATTTATTTGCTGCATTGCCGTATCGTAATAAGAGCCTTTGCTGCCAAACACAAGTATTTTGATGTTTTGATGTTTATTTCTTTCTTTCAAAATAGCTGCTGCTTTGTTTATGAATTCATGCCCTTTCCAAAATTCATATCGGGAAACAACGCCAACAATAAAATCGTTGTCGGTGATGTTAAGCTTTTCTTTTATTTTACTAATTCTATCAGGCGATACATCGATATACTCAGTTTCTTTCAACCCG
>DASUTO010000436.1:0-2453 GCA_036374555.1 Chitinophagaceae bacterium | reverse complement strand
AAAAATTTCTCCATGCAAATGCAAAACATTTGTTGAACCAGCTCTTTCATGCAGGTCATCTATGTTTTGTGTAATGATGGTTACATCAAAATCTTTTTCCAGCTCAGCTAAACCATAATGAGCAGCATTTGGTTTTGCGTCCAACACATTTTTCCGCCTGTAATTATAAAAATCTAAAACCAGTTTTGGATCTTTTCTCCATGCACGGGGCGTAGCCACATCCTCAATATTATACCCTTCCCAAAGTCCGTCGCTGTCACGAAACGTTTTCAATCCACTTTCAGCACTGACCCCGGCACCGGTGAGAACAACGAGTTTCTTCATGAAACAAAAATAAAGCAGCCGGATGACAGAATCATCAACGACTGCTTACCCAGCTTGAGAACTATCTTTTAGCAAACGACCTTGCTGATTCAACTAAACGGAAAAACTCAGAACGGTAACCGTACTCGTCTCTTCCTCTTGCCCCTTTTGCCAAAGCAACTACCTGCTCAAACGATGCCTCTTGTTTGTATTCTGAATTCCGCAATAACAAACCAAATTCAGCAACTGCAGCAGAGAACCTGAAATTATCCGAAGTCTTACCCAGATCAGATTGCACATCAGTTATTGATTGTTGGATCAGTTTGCTTACATCTCCATCTGGTTGTTTATACCGGAGCTTGATGGTCATTATATCATTTGTATTGTCCACCAATTTTTTTTCATTCACCTGGTATTTCAACGGGTCTACAGATTTTATAAATGTATCCTTTACACCAACCGGGATGATCTCGTACAGGGCGGTAACTGTATGTCCGGCCCCGATCTCACCCGCATCTTCTGTATCATCATTAAAATCTTCGGCTGCAAGCATCCTGTTCTCATAACCAACAAGACGATAAGCCTGGACTTTTGCAGGATTAAATTCAATTTGAATTTTTACATCCTTTGCAATAGTGAATAATGTGCTACTAAATTCGGTCACCAATACTTTTCTTGCCTCATTAATGTTATCGATATAAGAATGGTTGCCATTTCCTTTATCGGCCAGTTGTTGCATTTTATTATCCTTGTAATTTCCCATACCATAACCAAGCACAGAAAGAAATACACCGGCTTTTCTTTCATTTTCAATCATTCGAACTAACTCATCATCACTCGAGATACCAACATTAAAATCACCGTCAGTTGCGAGAATAACCCGGTTATTTCCTTCTTTGACAAAATTTTCTTTTGCTATTTTATAAGCAAGCTGAATCCCCTCTCCTCCTGCTGTTGATCCACCGGCTCTAAGATCATCTATCGCATCTTTGATCTTTGTTTTATTAGTGCCATTGGTGGAAGGCAGAACAAGCCCTGCATTCCCGGCATAAACGACTATTGCAACTTTATCATTCTCTCTTAACCGATCAACAAGCATATTCAAAGAAGCCTGCACCAATGGTAATTTATTTGGCTCATCCATTGAACCTGATACATCAACGAGAAAAACAAAATTTGATGATGGCAAATTTTCAATAGCAACTTCCTTCCCCTGCAAACCAATGTGCACAAGCCTGTGTTGCAGATTCCATGGACATGCGGCTATTTCTGTATTGATAATAAACGGATCTTCATTTTGTGGCCTGGCATATTCATAATCGAAATAATTTATCATTTCCTCGATGCGTACAGCACCTGCAGGCGGCATTGTCCCATTTTCTAAATAACGACGAATATTGCTATAAGCTGCTTCGTCTACATCAATTGAAAAAGTTGAAAGAGGGTTTTGAGTAACAGCAAGGAATTTGTTCTCTACTATGTTATCATAGTCTTCTGTATTGAATTCTTTTTTACTTTCCTGGTTACTCTTGAGGTTTGTGATTTCCCTGTTCAATTGTACGATACTTTCACTTGAAGCATTTTTGTCTTCGCAGGAAATAAACAGTAATACTGTTGACATGGCGGCGATTATTTTTTTCATGGCTATTTCTTTTATAGTTAAAAGATGCAGTTAGCTTTTTTTTGCACAAAGAGTCTAAAACAAAATGTCATGATATGAATCATGACGCATTTTGCAAGGCTATTTCACTTTTGAGAAAAATGCAGTTGCACTATCTTTTGATTGGAGTATTAAACTGTCCTTACTTAGTTTCGAAACAGTGAATCTTGTTTCTATCGAATCAGCTTCCTGCTTGAATAATAGCTGATCATCTTTTGTCCATTCGAAACGTGAATTGTTTTTCTGTACGCTGTTTTTAAACAACCTCAAAACTTTTCCATCCTGTTGAAACTGGTAAGCGTAGTTTACAAAATTGGAATCGATCATTGTTACCAATCCCTCTAACAGCTTTGACTCGCTTTTTGCTTGTGAGAGAGAATCGAGTTTCCATTTACCGACAATAAGTTCTTTTTGAATTTCACTACTGGTAATCTCAGTTTTCTTTTTATTGAGAAAAAGAAAATAAACTCCTGCGCCGACTGCTGCAATC
>DASUTO010000435.1:0-5388 GCA_036374555.1 Chitinophagaceae bacterium | reverse complement strand
CGCTTTTTCAATTACAAAACGATACATGCCAGAAGAATCAACTGGCTTTGTTACTATTGAGGTTGTATCTTTCGTTTTTGGCAACGAATCTGGAATAATAACCGGCTTGATCTCCTCTTTTTCTACAATAAGCTCCTTCTTATTCTTTGTTTTTGTATAGACAATGTATCCGCCATAGACAGCCAGTGAAAGTCCCGCAATGGCAACCAACCATGTAAATATCCTTTTCGTTGCGGGTGCTTTCGGCTTTTTGGGAGAAAACATTTCTTCATAGTCCGTAAATGAGTTTTCCGTGGTAGAGGTCTTGTCTCGTCCGTTGCCCGTATTTTCTTTATTTTTCTCTGCTGTGGTATTATTCTGGACAAACTCAATAGCACCGGATTTATTTTTAGAAAGGGTGCCAATACCTTCAAATAAATAAGGTTTACCGATGTTTAGGAACTGCCGCGCAAGCTCAAGGTTTGAATCCAGGTCACTGGCAACAAGACTTTTCATTTTGCCTGTATTTTCTGCTATAAAGCTTACTAATTCGGCATCTTCTTTAACAGAAGCATCGTGCTGAAAAATTATTCCACCCGAATCATCGAGGATAAATCTTCCGAGACCTGCGAGACTGAGTTGTTTGTTGCTAATTAGGAATTGGGCTAGTAGTGGCGATATTTTCAAGATATTTGATTTTAACTGGGTACAAGATAATTATTTTACATCGCTATGGCAAGTTGCTGCCATCGCTTTGTAATTTTGCACATGTTTTCAAAAGAAGAGCAGGATTTCATCAAATACTGGGAAGAGAATCGCAACAAGCAAAAGAGGTTTTTTAAACAAATAGCGATCGGGTTGCCTTTTGGGGTGTTATTCGCCGTAGCCATGTTTATCAACTTTACTTCTGGCTGGGACAAAAGAGTTGCATCGGTCACAAAAACCTATCCATCCTTCAAATCACTGATATTAGTCTTAATAATAGCCGTATTGGCCATTGTGGTCTTTATTTCGGTATTTTCAGTAAAAGTGAAATGGGAAAAGCATGAGCAGAAATACCGTGAGCTATTGAGCCGTTCTAAATCTGAATCTAAATCTAAATCTCAACCTTAATCTTACAACTTGTCATACGAAGCAATATCTGTATTTGATATTTTAAAAATAGGAGTCGGACCTTCCAGCTCTCACACATTAGGACCATGGCGTGCGGCACAAAAATTTGTTCAAAGCATAACAGATAGAAACTTATTGCAACAAGTGACAGCTGTTCGTGTGTTGCTTTATGGTTCGTTGGCAAAAACGGGCAAAGGTCATGGTACAGATATAGCAATACAATTAGGTCTTTGCGGCGAAGACCCTGTAACTTTTGATGTACAATCTATAAATAGCCGTATTGCCGATATTGCTGCTATGAAAGAATTAGTTTTAGGCGGTTTGCACGAAGTGCAGTTTGATCCAAGAGAAGATATAGAGTTTTTATTCAGTGAATCGTTGCCTTTTCATCCAAACGCCGTTACTTTTTTAGCTGATTGCAAAAACGGAGAAGCTGTTTCCGAAACTTATTACAGTGTTGGTGGTGGCTTTGTTGTAAAAGAAGGGGAGACGAAATCTTCAACTGGTGATATTCAACTGCCGTTCCCAATAAATACATCGAATGATCTTTTGCATTGGTGTATGAAAACAGGGATGTCAATTAATGAAGTGGTAATGGAAAATGAAAATGCATGGCGACCGGAAAAGCAAACCCGTGAAGGGCTGCTGAATATATGGCAGGTAATGAGTGAATGTATTTACCGGGGTTGTCATACAGAAGGAATATTGCCGGGTGGTCTAAATGTAAGACGTCGTGCTGCTGAATTGAATAAAAAATTATTGGGGGATAAAAAGTATCATGATTATCAAAGTTGGATCGCTACAATAAGAGCCGGTGGTAATTCATTTAAATATACACTGGATTGGGTGAGTTGTTTTGCGTTGGCAGTAAATGAAGAGAATGCATCTTTTGGAAGGGTAGTAACCGCGCCAACGAACGGAGCAGCCGGAGTAATACCAGCCGTATTGAATTATTATATTGTTTTTAGTGACGGCAATAATGATGACAAGATCATTCGCTTTTTATTGACTGCTTCAGAGATTGGAAGCATATTTAAAAAAGGGGCTACATTATCTGCTGCAATGGGAGGGTGCCAGGCGGAAATTGGTGTGTCCTCTGCAATGGCCGCTGCAGCGTTGGCAGAATCTATGGGTGGTACACAAAAGCAGGCATTGATGGCATCCGAAATTGCGATGGAACATCATCTTGGTCTTACTTGCGATCCCATCGCTGGCTTGGTCCAGGTTCCCTGCATTGAAAGAAATACAATGGGAGCTATAAAAGCGATCACCGCATCACAACTTGCCTTGCAAGGTTCACCAGATTATGCCAAAGTTTCTTTGGACGCAGTAATAAAAACAATGTGGGATACCGCAAAAGATATGGATACAAAGTATAAAGAAACTGCTGATGGGGGATTGGCGATAAATGTTCCGCTCAGTTTGCCTGAGTGTTAATAATGACAACTTTCGATTTGTTTCATAACATTATCAGTTATCCTGTCACATCGGGATAGATGAAAACCAAGCAGATCTTCTTTTTTATAAAGAGAAGTCAATGAATTTCTAAGCATTGCTTTTGCTCTATTCAGTCGCACTTTTACATTTACCTCACTTAGCTTCAAACACTCTTGTGTTTCGGCAATACTCATATTTTCCAACTCTCTCATGATAAAAATAGTTCTGTATTTGCCGGGTAGCTTACTTATCGCTTTTTCCATTACTATTTTTAATTCTGAATTAAGCATAGTCGCCAGGGGAGTCTGCACCTGGTCAGTAAAACGTTGATGAATTTCACTTTCAATCATGTCATCATTCATAGTTAATGATTGTTTTCTTTTTTTTGTACGAAGAAGACATTCGTTTATAAGGATCCGTATAAGCCATGTTGAAAAAGCCGCTTTGTGTTCAAACTTTCTCAGGTTTTCAAACCCCTTTATATAGGCAACCTGCATTGCCTCTTCTGCTTCTGAGTCATCGTTCATAATAGACATCGCTATTCGGTAGAGCCGTTGATTATATCGCCGAACCAGGACTGCATATAAATTCTTTTCACCAGTAAGTATCCTGGCAATGACTTCGCTGTCTGAAATAGTGCCGGTTCCGGCGCTTACCTGTGGTGTCTTATCCATTAGTTAGGCATTTGATTCGTCACACTCAATAAGGTTACAAAATGTTCAAACTTTCTTTGTGTAACCTTTATCACGCGGTTTGCTCTAATAACTACACAAGTTATTTCATCATTAAAATTTATGATTATGAAAAGAGGAATTTTTATTGTTGCTTTTTTAGCAATCTTCTCCGCTACATCTATTCCTTTGAAAGCACAGATGGGAAAAATGGATGACAAACACATTTTTAAGACTGAAGCAGCAGATCAGCTTAGAACGGATCTTCGGAAGCTTTGGGAAGATCATGCAATGTATACACGAAATGTTATCCTGAATATAATAGATAATTTGCCCGGGACAGATGAAGCGGTTATTCGTCTATTACAGAACCAGGTTGATATCGGCAATGCGATAAAACCAATTTATGGTACTGATGCCGGCAATAAACTCACTGAACTTTTGAAAGAACATATAGTTATTGCGGCCGATCTTTTGAAGGCTGCCAAAGCAAACAATGATACGGATTTTAAAGCGATCAATACAAAATGGTACAAAAATGCAGATGATATTGCCACTTTTCTCAGCTCAGCTAATCAAAAGTATTGGCCGTTGGACGGCATGAAAAAAATGATGCATGATCATCTTGATCTCACGACACAAGAGGCCGTAGCAAGACTAAAAAAAGATTATGAAGCAGATATTACTGCTTTTGATAAAGCAAGAGCCGAGCTGATGGAAATGTCAGACATGCTTGCAGTGGGAATTATTAAACAATTTCCTGAAAAATTTAAAAACTGAAACCGGCTTCAGCATAAAAATAAATAACTGTAATAATCTATGAAACAAAATGGAGCACTCCATAAAATTACGGAGGATGAACTTTCTTCGCCTGGATCAGAACTCGTATCAAACATTTTATATGCGGTTGCGTCTGATGACACACCTTTAAGAAAAGATGCTTTTGAATTATCTGACGAAGAGAAAATAAAAGCAATTGCCGGGCATTTCAGGGCAATAATGAATACGCTTGGATTGGATCTGCAAAATGATAGTTTGAAAAATACACCGGAACGGGTAGCGAAAATGTTTGTAAGGGAAATATTCAGTGGATTGGATCCCGGCAAAAAACCACCTGCAACCTTGTTTGATAATAAATACAGTTATAAACAAATGCTTGTAGAAAAAAATATTTCGCTTTACTCCACCTGTGAGCATCATTTTGTTCCAATAATTGGGAAAGCACATATTGCTTATATATCAAAAGGTAAGGTTATTGGATTGTCAAAGATCAATCGCATTGTACAATATTATTCTCAACGACCACAGGTACAGGAAAGACTGACCATTCAAATAGCGAATGAGTTGAGTAATATTCTTGGTACAAAAGATGTGGCTGTGATAATAGATGCTGTTCATTTATGTGTTTCTTCCCGTGGAATAAGGGATACGGACAGCGGTACTGTAACCGCAGAATACCGGGGGATATTTTTAGAGCCCACCCGGAAAGATGAATTTCTTAACTATTTGAAATAATCGAGAATGGAGACGCATATTGTAAAAATTCAGTCAATAAAGAATGTCACTCATGATGTGCTTCAAATCGTGACTGAAAAACCTGTTGATTATAATTTTACGCCAGGACAGGCAACAGAGGTTGCTGTCAATAAAGAAAAATGGACGGAAGAAAAAAGACCTTTTACATTTACGAGCTTGCCAGATGCAAAATTTCTTGAGTTCACCATCAAAACATATCCATCGCGAAAAGGAGTTACAAACGAACTCTTGAACTTGAAACCAGGGGATGAATTGATCTTACATGATGTATGGGGAGCCATTTCATATAAAGGAGAGGGTGTGTTCATAGCTGGAGGAGCTGGCGTCACCCCCTTTCTCAGCATCTTCAGATATTTACAAGTAACAAACAAGATCGGTGGTAATAAATTGATTTTTGCCAATAAGACGAAGGCCGATATAATTCATGAGAATGATTTTAAAAAGATGCTGGGCGATTCTTTCATCAACATCTTATCCGATGAAAAAATAGATGGATTTGCGCATGGTTTTATTACCAGGGATTTTTTAACGCAGAATATTGAAAGCTTTGATAAAACGTTTTATGTATGTGGCCCCCCAGCGATGATGGACGCTGTCCAAGGCTATTTAGCAGAACTTGGTGTAACAAACAACTCTGTTGTTGTTGAAATTT
>DASUTO010000434.1:0-4114 GCA_036374555.1 Chitinophagaceae bacterium | reverse complement strand
ATTGTAAAAACTAAAATTAAGGTCATGAGAAAAACTTTACTTCCGTTAGTTACGGCATTTTTCTTTCTGGCTGGTAATGGCCAGAATACAGATCGTTGCGGATCGAACGAGGCAATAAAACAACAAATGACTGCCGATCCGGGTTATGCAAAAAAAGTTAAGGAGTTATTAAAGAATAAAGGAAACTATTCAAGGAGTGATAAGAAAGGGAAGCCTCCTGCAGCGGGTTCAATCACCATACCAGTAGTTGTTCACGTATTGTATAATTCAGCTGAACAGAATATTTCTGATGCACAAGTGCAATCACAGATCGATGTTTTGAATGAAGACTTTAGTGCAAGCAATAGTGATTACAACAACTATGATGCAGGTTATGGATCAGTAAAAGGTGATATGGATATAAACTTTTGCCTGGTTCAGGTGATACATAAGCAAACAAAACATAAATCATTTGGCTTAAATGACAATATGAAATTTACTCAACGAGGCGGCTCTGACGCCGTTGATCCAATGCATGTATTTAATATCTGGGTTTGTGATCTTGGTAATAAGTTATTGGGATATGCTTATTATCCGGGCGTCAGCCCCGAAAGATTTGGAGTGGTTTGTCATGTCAATGCGTTTGGGAAAGGTGAACAGTTCAATTTATTTGAAGATTATGATCTTGGTCGTACAACAACCCATGAAGTAGGGCATAGCTTCGGTCTTGCTCATATTTGGGGCGACAAAACCTGCGGCAGTGATGAGGTTGATGATACGCCGCTACACAATACATACAATTTTGGTTGCCCCGGGGAAGGTCATTTAAGCACATGTACAGGAACTCCGTTGGAAATGTGGATGAATTATATGGATTATACTGATGACAGGTGTATGTATTTCTTTAGCGATGGCCAGGTATCGAGAGCTGATTTTTTTATTGATACTGATCCGCAATTAAATAGCATTGTTAACTCAGCATGCACGAGTGCAAGGGGAAATATGGATGATATTACCAATACATCAGGTAATACGTTCAATTCTTCAAGAACTATAGCCAGTAATATTTCATTATATCCAACTATAACTTCAGGGCAACTTACTTTATCAGTGAATAATTCAACAGGAGGAAAGGCTGACATAAATATTTATAACCAGGCGGGGGCGTTGATGATGAAGCAACAACTGTTTATATCAAATGGAAAGAGATATGATCGAATTGATGTGAGCAGGCTTCCTAATGGAATTTATTTCCTTGAATTTTCACAGACCTCTGATAAGCAAACAAATAAATTTATTGTTCACCATTGAGAGTAACAATAGAGGCGATCCCCCACTTCGGTGGGGGATTTTTTATAAATTGATGCTGCAGTTGATCCATTCGGGATCAAAATTTGCTTTGTAATATTTTTTATAAAAATTAATTGCCGGCTCGTTCCATTCTAATACCTGCCACATAATGCCGCTGAATTTTTTTTCCTTTGCCTCTTCGATCAAACGATCCATCAACAGTTTACCAATTCCTCTTCCTCTCGCTTCTTCCGTGACAATAATATCTTCCAGGTACATTCTTTGCCCTTTCCAGGTTGAATAACGAATGTAATAAAGGGCAAACCCCAGAATGATCCCATCTTCTTCAGCAACAAAACTCCACCACACAGGATTTTTCCCAAAACCACTTTCGGTAAAATGCTCCAATGAAACAGTAACTTCATTTGGTGCTTTTTCATAAACCGCCAATTCAGTTATTAATTCTAATAAACGTGGGCAATCTTCTTTAACAGCTCTTCGGATTTGGATCACAATTATTAATTTTTAATTATTAATTCTTAATTGCAAAACCCGGTCCTTTCACAAACCTTCCCGGTTTTGCCCCAGTGTGTACGCCATCTTTCAATACCACGTCACCATTTACAAATACATGGATCATTCCTTCGGCATATTGATGCGGCTTATCAAAAGTGGCATTGTCTTTAATTTTTGCAGGATCAAAAATTACGATGTCAGCATAATTGCCAACTTTCAATTCACCACGCCTTTGAATTTTAAGATTAGTAGCAGGGAGTTTTGACAATTTGCGAATGGCTTCTTGTAAAGAGATCAATTTTTCATCGCGGGAATATTTTCCTAATACCCTTGCGAAAGTACCATAAGCCCTTGGGTGTGCATTTGACTTCAGAAAAATTCCTTCGTTCGTATAAGAACCTTCATCACTTCCAAAGCTGACCCATGGGATCGCCACTTGTCTTTTTACGTTCTCTTCGCTCATTAAAAAATAAGCAACACCAACTCTTGTACTATCCTGCACAATAAGATCCATTCCTGTTTCTTCTGCGGTTGCTCCTCTTATCCGGGCAACCTCAGCTAAGGTTTTACCTGTATATTTTTTTAGTGAATCTTGTTTAAAACTTAGCATTAAAACATTTTCTGCACCACCAGCACCGTAATAAAGATTTTCCCAATCACTTGCATTTGTATTCATTGCTTTTTTCATGTCTTCCCGGATCTTCGCATCCATCAATCGTTCTCTTAGTTTGCCAAAGCCACCATCCTGCAGCGAAGGTGGGAAAGCGGCGGTCATTCCTGTGGCGCCGGCAATATAAGTGTACATATTTGCAGAAACATCAATGCCTTCACTTCTTGCTTTTTCAACTCTTCGAATTACACTATCCAGCTTTCCCCAATTATCTTTTCCCGCTGCTTTTAAATGATAAATTTCTCCATGAACATTTGCTTCTTTCGTAATGCGAATTAATTCTTCCACCGCCTCATAAAATTTATTTCCTTCACTCCGCATATGACTGATATACGAACCGCCGTATTTAGAAGCCTCTTTACAGAGTTCGATCAGCTCTTCCGTTTTTGCAAAAAATGCAGGAGGATAAATTAAAGACGAGCCAACACCTAATGCCCCTTCTTCCATCGCTTGTCTCACAAGCAATTTCATTGAATCAAGTTCAACAGGATTTGGATCACGGTTATCTTCACCGATCACATATTCTCTTAGTGTGGTAGCGCCAACAAATGATGCTACATTACAACTAACACCTTTCTTTTCAAGAAAGCTTAAATATTCACCAAGCGTTTTCCATTCAATTTTATATTTTATATCTCCTTGTGATCGTTGTTCTTTTTCTATCATTGAAGCATTCCAGGGCCCCATACTGCCACCTTCACCCATTACTTCCAGTGTCACTCCTTGCTTTATGTCGCTTTGTGAACGACCGTCCTCGATCAAAGACTCGACAGCCCAGCTAAGCATATTGATAAAACCAGGTGCAACCGCATTTCCTTTTGCATCTACTTCGTTTTTTGCGGAAGCTTTTGACAGGTCGCCGATAAATGCGATCGTATCAGCATTGATCCCGATATCAGCTTTGAACGGATCGCCGCCATTGCCATCATAGATCATTCCGTTTCGTATGATGGTATCATAGTCCTGTTGTTTTTCAGTGCATGAATTAAAAAATATAATAAAGAGAATACCTATCAATATTGATCTTTTTTTCATCATAATCCTTTTTAATCCTGAAAATCGTGGTTTTATTTTCTTGTCGCTTTAAAATTTCCATTTGGTTGAACAAATGTCATGCTTGGCACTTCTTTATTTTCATTCACTTCAAATCTGACGCTATATCCTTTCGCAACTTTCAGATCGAATTCATTTTCTTTAGCCGTTGGCACCAATTCATAATCAGTTTGCCCCGTAACAAATGCCACTAAGGTTTTATTATCCTTGATATATACTTTTACGTTCGTTCCATTCAAATCGTAGTCGCCAACATATTTTTGAAGTTCATTCTTCCCTACCGATGGGGGCAATTTCTCAAACACAATATCTTTTACCGTAGGCTCCATTTGTATTTCCAAGGCGATGAAATTTCCCTTGCTGTTTGAATTAAAAGTGACTTTAGGTGCATCTTTTGGATTCTCCGTTTCATCCGCTTGCCTGATCCTGAAAACATCATAATGATAATGTTCCAGGTAACTTTTGGTTCTTTTACCCGCCTCATTGTAATCGATCCACGTAGTGTCTTTTTCCCTGAATATCTTTATAACACCATAACCTTTGTTTTCAAATTCACCGGTATAATCTACCATGCTATGCGAAGGTTTGGTGCCGGTCTTACGATTA